>DASPXK010000443.1:0-1835 GCA_035637315.1 Chloroflexota bacterium | reverse complement strand
CACCAGGCGGAGTGGTTGCTGGGCCCGAAGATGGCTACGATCGGCGTCTGGACGGCGGCCGCCAGGTGAACCACCCCGCTGTCGTTACCCACGAACAGGCTGACCCTCGCCAGCAGTGCTGCCAGCGCCTGCGGCGAAGGGGCTGGTTCGAGCACGTCGATCGCTGCGCGAGCTAGCCGCGCGACCTGCTCGGCCAGGGCGCGCTCGCCGGGCGCCGGCCCCCAGAGGACCAGCGGCCGCAGCCCGTGGCGTTCGGCCAGCCGGTCGGCCACCGCCCCGAACCGCTCCGCCGGCCAGCGGCGGGCGACGCTGAACCCTCCCGAGCCAGGATGGATCACGACGCTCTCCGATCCATCCCGCCCGAGGCGGCCCAGTGTGCTGGTCGCCCAATCAAGATCCTCCTGGGAGAGTGGCAGCTCCAACCTCGGCTCGCGGTTCCGGCCACCCAGAGTCGCGGCCACCGCGAGCCAGTGGTCGACCTCGTGTCGTGACCCGAATCCGCCATCGGGCGCGGAGTGGGTGAGGAACCAGCCGCGTCCGTTGTCGAGTCCAGCCCTCACGGCTGCTCCGCTCGCCAGGCACAGGGCGGCGTACTTGGCGATCCCGAACGGCGTGATCAGATGGTGGAGCAGAGCGATGGCGTCCCATCGCTCGGCGCGCAGCCGCCGCGCCAGGCCAAGCGCCGCCGGCAGCGAGAGCCCAGCCTGGCCAGGCCGATCGAACGCGTGCTTGTCGAAGGTGATGACCTGGTCTACGACCGAAGAGCCTGTCAGGGCGACGGCACTGCCCGGGCTCACGAGCGCCGCGATGTGGGCAGCCGGGTGAGCGTTCCGAAGCGCTCGCAGGGCTGGCGTGGCCGTAAGGAGATCGCCCAGGTCGGCCAACTTTACGACCAGGATACGCTTCACGTCGAGAATTCTACCCTCTCCGCCATGCCCTCACCCCAGTCCAGTGGACAGTGGGCAGTGGGCAGACAGGGCCTACTGCATCTGCTGCCCACTGCCCACTGCTCACTCGTCTTCTGCACACTGCCCACTGCCCACTCGTTGCGGCCTCGGCGCCTCTGCGGTGAGACAGGGTCGGTCATGGCCGGGCGGCAGCGCCGAGCACGGCCAGCGTCTCGCGGGCCGCACGCGCCCAGGTGAATTCTGCCGCCCGCGCTCGTCCCAGTTCACCGAGCGCTGCCCTGAGGCTTGGGTCGGCGGCCAGCCGCGTCAGGCCGTCCGCGATGGCGTCTACGTCGAGTGGGTCGACCAGCAGGCCAGCGTCGCCGACGACTTCGGGCAGCGAGGACGAAGTCGATGCAAGGACCGGCGTGCCACAGGCCATCGCCTCCAGGGCCGGCAAGCCGAACCCCTCGTAGAGCGAGGGAAACGCGAGCGCAACCGCGCCGCTGAGCAGAGGCGGCAGATCATCCTCGTCGACGTAACCCAGCAGCCGCAGCCGGGCCCGTGATCGGTGAGAGCGCAGCGCGCGCTCGAGCCGGTCGGTCCCCCAGCCGCGCGGCCCGGCCAGGGCCAACAGGTGCGGCCGCGGCGCCGCGGCGCTGAACCGCTCGAACGCGGCCAGCAGCCGCTCGTAGTTCTTGCGCGGCTGGAGCGTGCCGAGAAACAGAAAGTAGGGCGCGTCGAGGCCGTGACGCGCCCGGACCGCCGAGAGCCTCTCTGTGTCGCAGGTCGGTCGGAAGATGGCGTCGCAACCGTGGTAGACGACGGCGATCTTCGAGGGGTCGACGCGGTAGCGCCGCACCAGGTCATCGCGCGTGGCGCGCGAGACCGCGATGACTCGCCGCGCTCGCTCAGCGCTCCATCGATTGGCGAGATGGCGGGCCAGGC
>DASPXK010000442.1:0-19518 GCA_035637315.1 Chloroflexota bacterium | reverse complement strand
TCGGTCGATAGTCCGGTTGCCTCAGGATCTTCAGCGCCTCGAGGCCTCCGACAGCCTCGTCCCACCACAGCCCCGGCGGCAGCTCGTCGAGTCGATACAGGCGGAACGCCGCCCCCAGCGCGGTAAGCACCAGGACGGCGGCCAGCTCTCGAGTCGGCCAGAGCGCCGGCCGCGGTCGGCCGGCTAGGCTCCAGGCCACCGAGCCGGCGGCGACCAGGCTGGCGGCCCAGGCGATCCAGGCCAGGCTGGGCTGCACGCCGCGCCAGAACAGCACGAGCGCGAAGCCATTCAGGGCGACGGGTGTCGAGAACCGCCAGAGGCGCGCCAGTCCCCCAGGAGAAGGCGACCGGTCGCTATCGTGAGCTGTAGCCGCGCCCTCGCACCCGCCTGAGGCGGGCCAGCACGCCAGCGTGAAGAGCGCCGCCCCCAGCCCGAGCAGCCCGGCGCCGGCCCGAAGGTCGAGCCGGTGCGCGACAAGGTGCTGGCCGACCAGCGCCAGACCCAATCCGGCCACAGCCAGTGGCCAGCGCCCAACCGTTAACCGCCTGAGCCTGGCCAGCGTCGGCGACGTCCAGGTAGTTAGTGCAGTCGATGGCGCCCCCGGCACGGCGTGAGAATAGCACGCGATCGGCGACTCGACTCGCCATGCCGTAGCTACGCGATTTGGCTGGTCTAATCGGAATTACCTGGCACGTGATTTTGTCAGTCGAGGCGGCTAACTGCTCGGTGATTCTGTCAGTGTGGAGTCGACGGTCGGACCCTTTGTTGACATCACCATGGGCCACAGACAACCGCAACTCCGCGGTCGTCCGTAGGGGCCCCGTGCGCCCGCGTTGGCGCACGGGGCCCCCTTGGTCATGATACCGTCTAGAGCCGGGCCACTTTGGAACCCGGTGGGCCTGGTTAGCGTCTCAGAGACGGACTACTATTGAGGCCTAGCATGGGCTGAGGGCAAACGACCATGGACCCACTCGAAGCAGTGTTCCTGTTCTGCTTCGTGTTCGGTCTGGCGATGAGCGGCCTGTCCTTCGTCCTCGGCTCTCTCCATCTGCCGGGGCTGGGCCACCACGGCGCCGCCCACTCGATCGGCGACCCGCACGCGGACGTCCATGCCGGGCACGGCGGGCATGCCGCGGCCGGCCATGTGGCGAACGGCGGGCCGGCGGAGTCGGCGGCCGAGATTGCGCATCAGGGCCCGTCGCCGTTCAACGTCAACACGGCGACCGCCTTCCTGGCCTTCTTCGGTGGTGTCGGCTACGTCCTCTACGGCACGTTCGGCGTGGCGGCGGCCATCGCGTTGATCGGGGCGGTGGTGGCCGGGCTGGCAGGCGGCGCGTGCGTGTTCCTTTTCCTGGTCAAGGTGTTGCTGGCGGGCGAGCGCTACCTGGACCCGGCCGACTTTCGGCTCGAGGGCTCCCTGGCTCAAGTGACCCGCCCGATTCACCCCGGCGGGATCGGCGAGATCGTCTATTCCAAAGGTGGCACGCGGCGGAGCGATGGTGCCCGAAGCGCCCGCGGCGAGGAGATCCCCGTTGGGACGGAGGTGGTGATCGTGAGTTACGAGCAGGGGGTCGCCTCGGTCGAGCCGTGGAAGTCGTTCGCCGAGGAATCGTGACTGAACAAGTGCGCTTCGCGGGGTGCCGCTCGCGATAAGGGATCGGATCGCGACTCGCCGCAAAGTGGCGTGTCGCGCTAGCAAGAAAGGAAGTGTTCGACATGCAGGCATTGGGGCAGGGCGCGGCGACGATCGTCGCGCTGGCGGTTGGTCTGGCGCTGGTGGTGCTGTTTCTGTTTGGGGTCATGGCCAGGCTGTACCGCAAAGTGGGACCGAACCAGGCGCTGATCGTCTATGGCTTCGGCGGCACCCGCATCGTGCGCGGCGCGGGCGCGGTCGTGCTGCCGCTGGTCCAGAGCTGGGACGGGTTGTCCTTGGAGCTGATGTCGTTCGACGTCGCGCCACAGCAGGACCTGTACACCCGCCAGGGCGTGGCGGTAACCGTCGAGGCGGTCGCGCAGATCAAAGTCAAGTCGGACCCGGAGAGCATCCTGACCGCGGCCGAGCAGTTCCTGCGCAAGGCGCCTGAAGAGCGGGAGGGCCTGATTCGGCTGGTAATGGAAGGCCACCTGCGCGGAATCGTCGGGCAGTTGACGGTCGAGCAGATCGTGAAGGAGCCCGAGATGGTGGCCGAGCGGATGCGCGCCAATGTGGCCGGCGACATGAACAAGATGGGCCTCGAGGTCGTCTCGTTCACGATCCGGGAGGTCAAGGACAAGAACGATTACATCGCCAACATGGGTCGTCCAGACATCGCTCGAGTCAAGCGCGATGCCGACATTGCGGCCGCGGAATTAGAGCGGGACACGGCGATCCGCCAGGCCGAGACGATGCGCGAGGCGGCGGTCGCGCGGGCCGAGGCCGACCGCGAGCGGGTCATCGCCGAAATGGCCTCCAAGGCCCGCCAGGCCGAGGCCGAGCGTGACCTATCGCTGAAGAAAGCCGAGTTCGATCAGGCCACCAAGACGGCCCAGGCTCAGGCCGATAAGGCGTACGACATCCAGGCCAACGTCATGCAGCAGCAGGTGGTGGCCGAGCAGGTCCGCGTGGAGCGGATCCAGCGCGAGGAGCAGATCAAGGTCCAGGAGGCCGAGGTCCAGCGCCGCGAGCGCGAGCTGGAGGCGACCGTGCTGAAGCCGGCCGAGGCGGAGCGCCGCCGAATCGAGGTCCTGGCGGGGGCTGAGCAGCAGCGCCGCGAGCTGGAAGCTAAGGGCCAGGCCGGGGCCACACGCTCGCAGGGCACGGCCCAGGCCGAGATCACTCGCGTCCAGGGTCAGGCTGAGGCGGACATCATCCGCGCCAAAGGCGAGTCCGAGGCAGCTGCCATGACCGTGCGGGCCGCGGCGTTCCACGAGTACAACCAGGCCGCCGTGCTCGACAAGCTGCTGGCGGGTCTGCCGGAGGTGGCGCGGGCGTTCGCCGAGCCGCTTAGCAAAGTCGACAAGATCACCATCGTCTCGACCGGCGCCGACGGCCGGTCTGGCATGGGCGCCAGCCAGATCACCGAGGACCTCACCAAGATGATCGCCCAGGCCCCGGCCTTGTTCGAAGCACTGACCGGGCTGAAAGTCGCAGACCTGATGGCGCGCCTGCCGGGCATCGCCGAGCCGATGCCCAACGGCGAGCGCGACGCTCAGGCGACTCCGACCACTCCGGTTGGCGCAAGCGACGGCTGAGCTTGCGCCAACCTGGCCGAAGCGGCGATAACGACTCGGGGCCAGATCAAGAAATCTCAAGGAGGACGCAACTGTGGGTTTGTTAGATCGTGTGTCGACACTCGTCAGGGCTAATCTGAACGACCTTATCGATCGGGCGGAGGACCCGGAGAAGGTCATCAAGCAGCTCATCATCGACATGAACAACCAGCTCATCCAGGTCAAGACGCAGGTCGCCGCGGCGATCGCGGACGAAAAGCGTCTGTATCAGCGCCAACAGGAGGCCCAGCAGCAGGCTGACGAGTGGCAGAGCAAGGCCGAGCTGGCCGTGGAGAAGGGCGACGACGACCTGGCCAAGCAAGCCCTGGCGCGCCGCAACTCGTACACTCAGACGGCGCAGGGGCTCCAGGAGCAGTGGCAGGCCCAGAGCGCCCAGGTCCAGACGCTCAAGGATGCCCTCAGGCAGCTCGAAACGAAGGTGAGCGAGGCCGAGGCGAAGAAGGACCTCCTGATCGCCCGAAGCCGTCGCGCCAGGGCCGAGGAGACGGTCCAGAAGACGCTGTCCGGGGTGCGCGGGGTCGGTGCCATGTCGGACTTCGAACGGCTGGAGGAGAAGGTCGAGCAGCAGGAGGCGCGGGCCGCCGCTTACACCGACCTCAGCACCGACACGCTCGACCAGAAGTTCGCGACCCTCGAGCAGGAGAGCGAGGTGGACCGCCAGCTCCGCGAACTGAAGGCCAAGAAAGGCCAGGGTCAGCTCCCGCCGGGAGGCTCGAGCTCGTAGGCGCTTACCTAACCCCCTAACCCCCTTCCCTCAAGGGAAGGGGAACTACTCGCGCATCGGCGGCGCGATATCCAAGGCGACCGACTCGGCCGAGGAGCTCAAAGGTCGCAGCGGGCCCGCCTACGCGGCCGCCAAAGGTGGCGTGCTGCCTTCACCAAGTGGGTCGCCAAGGGGCGCTACGACATCCAGGCCAACGCGGTCTGTCCCGGGCCGGTCGTCTCCGAGATGACGTGCGGTTACGAGTACCCGCTGTCCGCACAGCCCATCGCTCGAATGGGCCAGCCGGCGGACATCGCCGAGGCCGTCCTCTTCCTGGCCTCGAACGCGTCCAACTTCATCACCGGCCAGGGGTTGAACGTCGATGGCGGTTTGGTGATGGACTAGCAGCTGGCGCGGGCCTTGTCACTCCGGCGCGGCCGGGATGATCCGGACCCGCGTGCCGCACGTTACGCACTGGGCGTTTGGGCTGTCGGAGACGACCGCCATACCCCCCAGGACGACCTCGCCTCGCTGGGCCGCCTTCTGCGCGGCCGCCGTCATCGCGGCCGGGCCGTAAACGATGGGGCGCATGGTGCCGATCCCGCGACAGTTCGGGCAGTGGATCGGCGCCCAGGCTACGGAGAACAGTACCTGGATCGAGTCGCCCTTGCGGTGCTCGACTTGTGGCGGGTGGGGTGGGGCTGGCTGCTCGAGCGGCGGCGGAGCAGGGGCAGGTTGGACGATGGCCGGCTCCGGGGCATGGTCGAACCGGAAGCCGGCGTCCCCGATCTGGATGACGGTCCCATCCTCCAGGCGACTCGATCCACGGACCGACTGGTTGTTGACGCGTGTGCCGTTGCGGCTGTTGAGGTCCTCGATCGCGAAGCCCCGCGCGTCGCGCACGATCCGGGCGTGCTGGCGCGAGACCTTGACGTCCTCGACGATGATGTCATTCGATCGGGACCGTCCGATCGCGATAGGCGGCGCGGTGAGCTGATATTCGGACTGGCCCGTGGCGCCATGGAGGACCACGAGCCTGGGTAGGGCCGCGGGCTCCTGCGCGGGCACGGCGGTCGGCGGGCGCTGGACCGGCGGGGCCGGGGTGCGGCCCGCACGGGGTTCGTCGACCATTGCGTAGGTCTCGTTGGGCGGCGCGTAGCGCTCGGCCGGCGGAGCCCAGGCCACGCCCGCTGCCTGGGACGGCGCCTCGCCCAGCTGTGCCCCGCACTCCAGGCAGAAGCGGAACTCGTCCGGATTGTCGTTAGCGCAGTGGGGACAGCGCATCCTCGTTTCCCCGCCCGTTGGCTTCAAAGCGCAGGCGTGCCGACCCGATCCGAATCGTATCCCCGCTGCTCAGCTCACGCGCCTGGGTTAGCTGTTCGTCGTTGACGTAAGCCAGACCTGAGCTGACAACGTCCTCTACCAGCCACCGTTGCTCCTGGCGGACGATCCGGAGGTGCTGTTGGGCCACCCGTTCGTCATCGATCGTCACCTGGCAGCCGATGCTCCGCCCGATCGTAGTAACCGGCCCACCAAGACCGAATTCGTGGCCGTGGACGGGCCCCTCCAGGGCGATGAGTCGGGCGCCGCTCTGGACCGATGGCCGAGGCAGGCCGACGATGGTCTGAGAGTCGTGCTCGTCCTGGATCGGCGGGCTGGCTTCGAGGCTGCCCGCGGCGGCAGAACAGGTCGGGCAAGCTCCCTGGTCGAGCCCGCTGACCCGTTCGGCCCACAGCTCCTGTCCGCGCTGCCACACCGCCCCGCGTTGCTTCACGGACGGCAGCCATGCCAATAGCGTGTGCATCAATCCACTCGGCGGCGCGGCCGCCCAGTCGATCCTGACGACGGCCCTTCTGAACTCCAGCCCGAGCGTGACGTCGACTTCGGCCGCGATCGCCTCCAGATCAGGGGGGGCGGGCAGCGGGCCGCCACACGCTTGACACGCTGTGGCGGCGGTTCCGGCCTGGTCTGCCATCATTCGACGCTGCTCTACGGTCGCATTGTAGCAGCCCGCCCTGACCCTCGCCCCGCGAAGCGCGCTTGTTTCAGTGTGCTCCCCCTCTCCCCCCCGAGGGAGAGGGGCTGGGGGGTGAGGGTGGGCCCGGCCGTCGGGCTGTCGTGTCGTGCGGCTGTCGGCCGGTCGAACAGGACTTACAGGCGAGTCATCCCCGAGACCAGAGTAGTGCTCGCTCCCCCTCTGCCCTTGAGCTAAGCTCCCTTGAGCGAGAGGGGGCTGGGGGGTGAGGATGGGGTCAGGACGCTACAGCTTGCCTGCGAGCACGATCCGACCAGTCGGCGAGCGGCTGCCGCCGGCCGGTTCGATGGTCACCGCCACCGTGTCGGCGCTGCCGAGCGGGCGGTCGAGGCGGACCACGTGCGTGCCGTCCTGTCCGGGCGGTAGCAGGCCCGCCTCCTGGGGCGTGCCGGCCGCGATGATCCAGGCCTGATACATCTGCTGAGGCGGGAGGTCGGGCAGGTCATGCGCGAATAGGAACGGGCGTGGGTCGCCCGCCGCCTGGACCAGCACACCGCCCGCTCTGGGCGCCGAATCGGTGCCTGCCAGCGTCCACTGGCGACCACCCGCCGCGACAACGGCCAGCGCGCGCTGCTGATCCTCGATGACCGCCGTCTGAATGGCGAGCTGCTGCTGGAGGCGGTAGTTCCAGTAGCCGAGGCCGAGCGCGACGGCGAGCAGCGCGGACAGCGGTAGCGCCCAGAGCGGCGCCCTTGGGCGTGCGAATGGCGCCGCGAACCGCTCGGTAGGCGTTGTCTCCCACTTGGCGCCAGCGGCTTCCAGGATGCGATCCCGAAGTTCGGGCGACGCCTCCATCTCGTCAAGCTCAGCCGGCAGGGCCACCACCACCGAGCCGTACTCCGCGATCAGCGTTCGGCAGCGATCGCACTCGGGAAGGTGCGCTCGCAACCTGGCCAGATCGTCCGCGTCGAGCGCGCCCAGCGCGTACCCGGCGGCGAGCTCCTCGAGTTCCTCGGGGTGTGTCTTCTCCAGCTCGCCGCTCACGCTCGTCCGCCCATCTCCGTCGCCAGGTCAGCCAGGGTCAGCCGCAGCTTCTCCAGGGCCAGGCGCACGCGGCCCTTGACCGTCCCGAGTGGCACGCCGGTCTGCTCCGAGATCTCGGTGTGGGTGAGGCCGCCGTAGAAGGCTAGCTCGATCGCCTCGCGCTGCTCGATGGGCAAGCTTGCGAGGGCCTCGGCGACTCGCTCGCGCAGCGAGCCTTCATGGACCAGCTGAGTCAGGTCAGGCGAGCGGTGGTCGACCAGCGACTCGTCCAGCTCGGCGACCTGGCCGAGTCCACGCGCCTTCCTGAGCCGGTCGATCGCCCGATGGCGGGCGATGCTCAGCAGCCAGCCGCGCGCGCCGCCGCGATCGGGACGGTAGCTGGCGGACTGCCGCCAGGCGGCCAGGAACGTCTCCTGGACCACCTCCTCCGCGGAGTCGCGATCGCCCACCACGCGGTACGCGAGCGCCAGCGCGAGACGGTGGTGGCGGTCGTACAGCGCCTCGAGCGCCTGGAGGTCCCTGCGCTGAAGCAAAGCCATCAGGTCCTCATCGCTGCGGGCGGCCAGGTCCGAGACTGGGGCCACCTCCTTGTTACGGCGTCGTGCAGCCGGCGGATCAGTCGGCGAGCTCACGGCAAGGCTCTCAGCGTCTGCGACGGGACCTTCTGCGCGGCTTGGTCGCGGCCGCTGCTGGGCGTGGCAGGTATCGCCGCCGCCGCTCGGTCTCCTCGTAGGCGACGAGCCGCCGCGGATACATGCGAAGGTAGTAGAAGCTGGAGTACGCGACCAGCGCGGCAGTCCCCGCGGACCACAGCAGCAGCCAGATCCGCTTGGAGAGGACCGGGACCGGCTGCCAACGAAACAGCAAGATGGCTACTCCGAGCAGGCACAGTGCGATGCCCGCGTTGGCCAGGCGGGCCGCCTGGCGCTGCTTGAATCGGTGCCCGCCAAACATCTCGCCGACGGCCAGGCGTACGTAGATCCCACCGATCAGGCCCAGCGTCAGAAGGGCGGCCAGGATGGCATACAGCGGATGGCTGATCGGCTCCGAGGCGTCGGCGAGCCAGTGACCTGGGCTCAGCCGACTCGGGTCGAGCAGATCCATGGCATCAACATCATATGACGGTCCGGAAAGCGGCACAAGGAGTGGCGTTGTCGCGTGGTATAATCGCCGCACCTGCCTGGCTCGCATTTCGGCGTGCAGGGTTGGGCGTTGGTAGCTCCCGGCCGCGGTCGTCGGGTACGACATGGACATCGACGAGAAGCTGATGGCCGACCTCAGGCAGGCGATGCGGTCGGGCGACACCGAGCGCCGCGAGGCGATCCGCATGCTGCGGGCGGCCCTCAAGAACGAGCAGATCGAGCGTCGGCGTCCGCTTTCGGCGGGTGAGACGTACGCGGTTGTCACCAGGGTGGCCAGGCGCCACCGCGAGTCGATCGATCAATTCAAGCAGGGCAATCGGCCCGACCTGGTCGCGCATGAGGAAGCCCAGCTGGCCGCGATCGAGCCCTACCTGCCCCGCCTGATGTCGCGCGATCAGATCGAATCGGAGGCGCGCGCGGTGATGGCCGAGATCGGGACGAGCGGCCCGCGTGTCCAGGGGCAGATCATGTCGACGCTGGCCCAGCGCTTGCGTGACAAGGCCGACATGAGCGAAGTGAACACGGTCGTGCGAGAGCTGCTCGCATCGGCCTAGCGAACCGGTTGACAGGGAAACGACCACGATGCGAAGCCTGAGCACGATTCGCTCGCGGCCGCCGCGGGTCTCGTCCCAGCAGGCCCTCCGCGCCGTCACCTTTGGCTCCGTGGTGGCGGTCGTCGTGTGGGGGCTGCTCAGCGTCAATCTGCTGCCCCGCGCGTATGAGTTCCGCGAGGGCGACGTGAGCCAGACCAACGTCCGCGCGCCGCGCAAGCTGACCTACACTAGCCAGGTCAAGACCAAGGTCGAGCGCGACCGCGCCGCGGCCGCGGTCCAGGAGGTCGTCGACATCGACCCGGCCATCGTTCAGCGCCAACGGGCCAGCCTGAACGCCCTGCTACAAGGGATTTCGGCGGCCCGCAACGCGCCCGGCCTGAGCCTCGACCAGCGCAAGGCGGAGCTCTCCCGCCTTGGTCAGCCGCCATTTCAAGAGCCGTCCGTGAGCTGGCTGGCCTCGCTGGACGACCCGCGCTGGTACATGGTCTCGAGCGAGGCGCAGCGACTGCTTTGGGACGCGCTCAAGGCCAAGCTGTACGACTCGCGGGCGGTGTCCGACACGCTGCGCGAACTGCCGGTTCGAGCCAGCGACCAACTCATCGAGACCGAGCGCAACCTGGCTGTGGACCTGGCTGCCCGTTTCGTGACCGCCAACGTCGTCCCGAACAAGGATGCAACGGCCCGCTTGCGCAAGGAAGCCGAGGAGGCCGTGGCGCCGGTCCAGGTGACGGTGGAGAAGGGCGAGACCGTCTTGCGCGAGGGCCAGGTGATCGGGCCGGCCGAGCTGGAGCAGCTCGAGCTGCTCGGACTGCGCAACCCGACCCTCGACTGGCAGCAGGTGGGCGCCGCCGCGCTGTTCGCGTTCTTCAGCGTCGCCATGCTGTCAGCCTACCTGGCCGCGTTCCAGCCCGCGCTCGTCGGCCGCGACCGAGCCCTGGCGCTGCTGGGCCTGCTGATCGTGGTCACCGTCCTGGCTGCCAAGGTGGTGGTGCCGGCCCGCCCCTTGTGGGTCTACGTCTTCCCCCTGCCGGCTGTCGCAATGCTGGTCGCCACTCTGCTCGATGGCCGACTGGCGATCATGTTGACCGCGCTGCTGGCCGTCCTGGTTGCCTTCGTGGCCGGGGGCTCGTTCGAGGTGGCCAGCATGGGGCTGGTGACGGGCGTCGTAGCCTCAGTGTCGGTCTGGCGCCGCGAGCGACTACACTCGTACTTCGTCGCCGGCCTGCTCGTCGCGCTGGCCCAGGGGGCCGTGGTAGTGGCGTTTCAGCTGGCTCAGCGCACCGACGACTGGCAGCTGATGATCATCATCGGCGCCGAATGCCTCGTCAACGGCCTCCTGTCGGCCGCCCTGACCGTCGGGACCGTCAGCCTGCTGGGCCGCATTTTCGGCATCACCACCACCATTCAGCTCCTGGAGCTGGCCAACCCCACCCAGCCGCTCCTGCGGCGCCTGCTCATGGAAGCGCCGGGCACGTATCACCACAGCATCATGGTGGGCAACCTCGGCGAGCGGGCCGCCGAGGAGGTGGGCGCCGACCCGCTGTTCGTGCGGGTTGGGGCGTACTACCACGACATCGGCAAGCTGCGGCGGCCCTACTTTTTCGTGGAGAACCAGGCCGGTGGCGAGAACGTCCATGAGACTCTCGAGCCGGAGGTGAGCGCCGAGATTGTTCGGGCTCACGTCAAAGACGGGATCGAGCTGTGCGAGCAGTACGGCGTGCCGGCCCGAGTGCGCGAGCTGATCCCCCAGCATCACGGCACCCGGCTGGTCAGTTTCTTCTACCACCAGGCGATGGACGCCGCCGCGGCGAGCGGCCAGCCCGAGCCGGACCCGGCCAGCTTCACCTACCCGGGACCGCGTCCCCAGAGCAAGGAGGGGGCTATCCTGATGCTCGCGGACTCGGTCGAGGCGGCGGCCCGCGCGAGCAAAGACCACTCGGCCGAGGCGATCGCGGCGCTCGTCGACCAGCTCGTCATGCAGCGCCTGAACGAGGGCCAGCTCGACGACTGTGATCTGACTCTGCGCGACATCCAGCGGATCAAGGACGCGTTTCGGGCCATCCTGGTGGGCATGTACCACCCTCGCATCGAGTACCCGGAACAGGCCAAGGAAGCGTTCGCGGCCAAGCCGGCCACCGAGCTGCCGGCACCGGCCGCCGATGGCGCCCGCTGATCCGCTCCGCCTGGAGCTGCGTTTTCACATCCCCGCGTCGCTGGGTGCCCGCGTGGACCGGCG
Organism: Chloroflexota bacterium; assembly: GCA_035637315.1. Taxonomy (GTDB): domain Bacteria; phylum Chloroflexota; class UBA6077; order UBA6077; family JACCZL01; genus DASPXK01. The sequence goes on along the minus strand of DASPXK010000442.1, from coordinate 8,594 downwards.
GCGGATACGCAAGCTGTGCGCGGCGGTGCTAGGCGACGAGGGCGTTGGCGGCCCAGTGAGTCTGTCAGTCATCCTGGTCGACGACCGCGAGATCGCGGAGCTGAACGCCCGCCATCGCGGCCATGCCACGCCGACCGACGTCCTCTCATTCCCGCTCGACCCACCCTCAGCCAGCCGCGCTTCGTCGCCTCGGGCCTTCGCCCGGCCGCCCGGCCAGGCGCGGGAGCTGGGTGACGTCGTGGTCTCGTTCCCACGCGCGGTCGCCCAGGCGGCGGAATACGGCCACTCGGTGGATCGCGAGCTGGGCTACCTGATCGCCCACGGGCTGCTCCACATTCTCGGCCACGACCACGAGGACGAGGGAGATCGGGCGCTGATGCGGGCCCGTGAGGAGGCGGCCCTGGCGGCCGTTGGCCTCAACCGGTGAGACCGGGCCGGTGAGCTACCTGGGCCGCATTTTGAAGAGCTTTCGCTTTGCCTGGCGCGGCATCCACCACCTGTTTCGTACCCAGACAAATTTCTGGGTGCACTGCGCCGTGGCCGTTGGCGCGGTGGCGCTCGGGGTCGCTTTGCGGGCCAGCCCAACCGAGCTGGCCGTGCTGATCCTAGCGATTGGCCTGGTGCTGGTGGCCGAGGCGCTCAATACTGCCCTCGAGGCGCTGGTGGACCTGGCGAGCCCGCGGTACCACGAGCTGGCCAGGGTAGCCAAAGACGTCGCCGCGGCCGGTGTCCTGATGGCCGCGCTGGCTGCTGCCGTCGTCGGTCTGGTGGTCCTCGGCCCGCTCCTGCTCGCGGCCCTGTTGTCATCCTGAGGAGTCATGGGCCTTCGGCCCGCCCCGAGCGAATGAAAGTTCATTTTCGTGGGAGCGAAGCGAAGGATCCGTGCCCGGTGATGGAGGTGCGGATCCTTCGCTTCGCTCAGGATGACAATATGCTCTCAGGATGACAAGAGGGTCGCGGTGGAATCAGCGGCTGGGCTTGCCCGCGCTCCGGCTGCCGATCCAGCCGTTCAAGAGCGCCAGCACGCCGCCCATGGCGATGTTCCAGGCCAGGACCTCGACAACGGTCTGGAGGGTGGGTGGGGGGCCGGCCGGATCGGGCAGGAGGAACGGATAGAGGCTGGCAACGGCGCCGGCGACGGCGCCGGCCAGGACGCCGGCCTCCGCTGCGGCGCGGACGATGCCGGTCTCACGTCCGACGCGCAGGCCGGCCAGCGAGAAGAGCACGATATTGGCCAGGTTATCGGCCAGGTCGACGTACTGGCGCGCATCGCTGTCGAGCGGGAGGCTCCGAGACGCGAAGACTCCTGCCGCGTCGAGGAGCACGATCGCGAAGCCGACGCCAAGGCCCCATTTGAGGATGGGCGACACCCTGGTGACCTCCGGAGGGTCTTGGCGCACTATAGGAGCCGCCCCGCCCGAGGGTCAACAGGCAGCGGGCAGGGTGCCGACGCGTTCTTCTCCAGCCCATCCGGGCCCCGGGCCGCCTGAGGACACCGCGCGCATCCGACTACGTTCAGCAGCACACCTGCACGCTGGACAAGGTGGGCAGCTGGACCCAGGTCGACGAGGTCCTGCTCCAGATCGCGGTCCCGCCAACACGTAGTGGCCCTGCGCTGGCCCGCTGCCCATCGCCTTCAGTGACCGCGAGCCGATCAGCTTGGCCGCGACGTGCTTCCGGATGCCCTTGGGCTCGCGAGTCGCGCCGCTCACTGGGCGCCATGGCCTACCCGTGCCCTTCGGCATGGCGCCCTCTACCCCCAGCCGACGGTCACCGCCGAGCTGCCTGAGGCCCCGCTTCAGACCTCCTTTGATCGCCCGTTTCCTGCCAGCCAGGCGCAGGCACGGATCGAGTCGGGCGCCTTCAGCGGCGGTCGCCCGAGGCCGCGGCGATGTACGACGCGAATAGGCCCAGCAGCAAGACCATGAGCAGCGTCATCGTGCCGTCGAGCATGGTTCCCTCCCCGAACGGTTCAGCGGCTCATTGTGGAGACCCGCTTGTCACACCCCCGTTACGACAGCTGGCGACGGCATCACAACCTGGTCACGTTTCCACTAGAGCACGCCCGCGGGCGCGGGCATGGCTGGGAGTGGCTGTTAGACTGGCGCGGCCATGGGTGTCCCGGCCCTCGAACGGATTCGAGTCGGCAAGCCGCGCGCTCGCGTCGACCAGGGACCTGCCTCTTCGTCGATGCACGCGCGCGGCGACCGCGCCGCCGAACAGTCAGCCGCCCAACATGGCGCGCTCGAGCTGTTCATCGTCAGCGTCGTGGCGCTGTACTTCGAGATGATCGCGATCCGCTGGCTGGCTTCGGAGGTGCGCGTCTTCGCCTACCTCAAGAATCTGCCGCTGGTGGCCAGCTTCCTGGGGCTGGGACTGGGGTGCGCGCTGGCCGGACGGGCCGAGCTCTTCAGGCTGTTCCCGCGGCTCGTGGTGCCCTTCTGCGCGCTAGTCGCCTTCGCCCGCCCGCTTGGCCTGGTCCACCTGGAGCTGCCCGTGGCAGATGGCTACCGCATCTGGAACGCGGCCAACTGGGACAGCACGCTCCCGGCCTGGCTCGCCACGGCCCGATTCCTGGCCGTGGTCTTCGGGATGTTCGGACTGCTGGTGGGCATGTTCGCCGCGCTCGGCGATCGGCTGGGAACGTGCATGCGCGCCACGCGGCCGTTGCGGGCCTATTCGATCAACCTGGTCGGCAGCCTGATCGGCATCTGGCTGTTCGCGGCGCTCGCCTTTCTCGAGTGGCCGCCGCCGGCCTGGTTCGCGATAGGCTTCGTCCTGAGTAGCCCGCTGTTGCTGCGGGTCGCCGGCGTCCGCGAGCGGGTGAGCGGGCTGGCCTGTGCCGGTGGGGCGCTGGCGCTCATGCTGCTCGCGCCCGATGGCGCGATCTGGTCTCCCTACTACCGAATCGAGCTCGAGCCGATCGTGCTGTCCTCTGAAGCCGGGGCCGGGCTCACCCAGGCCGGCCTGGCCCTATCGGTCAACCACGACTACCACCAGAAGGCGCTCGATCTCTCGGATGCGTTCATTGCGGAGCACCCGGCTCAGCTGCTGCGGGTCGCGCGCTTCGCGTACGACCTGCCGTACCGGCTAAGCCAGCCAGCCTCGGTGCTCGTGGTAGGGGCCGGAACCGGCAACGACGTCGCGGCCGCGCTGCGGGCCGGGGCTGCGCGTGTCGACGCAGTCGAGATCGATCCGACGATCCTGGCGCTGGGGCGTCGCATCCACCCCGAGCAGCCATATGCCGACCCGCGCGTGACGGTGATCAACGACGATGCCAGGTCCTTCTTCAAGCGCTCCGGCGGTCGGTACGACTTGATCGTCTTCGGGCTGCTCGACGCGCACACGGTGCTGTCCAGCTTCTCGAGTGTTCGGCTGGACAGCTACGTGTACACGGAGGAAAGCCTTCATGAGGCGGTGGCACACCTGGCCAAGGGAGGCGCAATCGCCATTAGCTTCTCCACCTCAGGCCAGGACAGCGACTGGCTGGGGTGGCGCCTGTACCGAATGCTGGGCAACGCGATTTCACGACAGCCGGTCGCCGTTCGCACCGACTACGACCTCAGCACGACGTTCGTGGCCGGACCGGGCGTCGCCGAGCGGGCGGCCGCGGATCCGGAAATCGAGTCGCGTCGCCTCGAGCCCACAGCGGTCGCCGCCTCGGTGAGTCCGGCCACCGACGACTGGCCCTTCCTGTACCTGCGCCAGCGCGGCCTGCCGCTGCTGCCGTACGGCCCGATCCTGGTCGGCCTGTTCGCCATCAGCCTCGTCTTGCTCAGGGCCGGCCTGGGCCGCGGATGGGGCGCGCCTGACTGGCACATGCTGCTGCTCGGGGCTGGCTTCATGCTGATCGAGGTCAGGGCGATCAGCCAGCTCTCGCTGCTGTTTGGCTCAACCTGGATCGTCAATTCGGTCGTCATCTCGGCCATCCTGGCGATGGCGTTGGCCGCCAACCTGTTCGTCGCGCTGCGGCGTCCGACCTCGCCGCTGGCGGCGTACCTGCTGCTGGCCGTGGCGCTGGGCCTGGACTTCGCGCTGCCACCGGATCTGCTGGCGGGCCAGCCGTTCGCCGCGCGCGCGCTTCTGGGGGCCGTGCCGGCCGCCCTGCCGCTGGCCTTCGCCGGAGTGGTCTTCTCGATCGGATTCGCGGGCGCGGCTGACCCCGCCAGGGCGATGGGCTGGAACCTAATCGGGGCGCTGGTCGGCGGAGCGCTGGAGTATCTCTCGATGGCCACGGGCCTCTCGTTCCTGGCGATGCTAGCGCTCGGCCTGTACGCGCTCTCCCTACTGGCGCTGGGTGGATTGGCTCGCGTCGGCCCGCGCGCCACTCGCCCGAGCGATGGGAGCCGGGCCGATTGCCACGAGCCGCTAGCGCGAACTGCAGTCCGAGAAACCTGATCGATCTGTCCTTCGTTTCAACTAGCGGAACGGACCTCTCGAAGGGAGGTTAGACGATGCGACAAGCGAATTACGCGCAGCTGGGAGTTCACCTTGGCCTGATCGGGACGCTGTGTCTCGTTCTGGCTACTCTAAGCGGAGCCCCACCGCGTGCCAGTGCCCAGCAGCCGACGATCGACGTCTTCACCATCAACAACGACAGCGGCGACCAGCGCGCGCCGCGTGTCAGCGGCAAGTGGGTCGTGTTCGAGGACGACCGCCGCCAGGGCGCGGCCACGGCCACCCCGACCGCGACGACCACGCCGACCGCCACCAGCACGCCGACTACCCCCACTCCGACGAGCACGCCAACGCTCACACCCACACCCACGCCCACGCCCACGACGCCGAGCCCGGGGGTCGACATCTTCTCCTGGAACTCCGATACGAAGCGGGACCGCCGCCTGACCGACAATCCGACCGCGTTCCATCCGGCCGTGTCGGGCAGCCTGGCCGTCTGGGCCGAGCCCTCGACCAGCCAGGGCCTCGACATCGTCGTCTACGACCTGGAGGCTCGGGAGATCAGGCGCCGCATCGAGCGGGCCGGCGACCAGGACTTCCCCGCGATCTCCGGGAATCGCGTGGTGTGGCAGGAGAACTCCGGCGGCAGCTGGGGTGTCTTCGGCTACGACCTCGACAAGAAGGAGTTCTTCACCGTCTCGGACGCCTCCGGCGACCAGACCCACCCGGCTATCGACGGCGACCTGGTGGCTTTCGAGGACGCCCGCGATTCCACCATCTGGTACCGCGACTTGAAGAGCAATCGCTTACAGAAGATCGAGGCCCGCGGCGGCTGGGAGCCGTCCGTCTCGGGCAACCGCATCGTCTTCAGGTCCGGCGGCTCGCGTGACAATCCCGAGAACGCCAACATCTTCGTCTTCGACGTCAGCACCGGTACGCTGAGCGACGGTCTGGCGACCACCCTGGACGGCAAGCGCGGGAATCCACGCATCTCCGGCGACCTGGCGGTGTGGTGGGACACCCGCAGCGGCGACCGGGACATTTACGGCTACGACCTGGGCAGTAAGACCGAGATCAAGATCCTCGGCGACAGCGGCGACCAGGATGAGCCGGACGTGTCGAGCAACGTGGTCGTCTGGACCGATCACCGCGGCAGTGACAGCGACGTTCGCGGCGCTCGCGTGACGCTGGCCCAGGCGACCGCGACGCCGACCGCGACGGTGGCAACGACGCCCACGCTGGGCCCGACTCCGGCCCCGCCCGGTGGTCAGGCGCCGCGCGACGCTCGCTTCTTCTCGCAGACCGGGTTCCGCGTCGACAACGATCGCTTCTGGGAGTACTTCCAGCTGAGAGGCGGGGTGCGGACGTTCGGCTATCCGATCTCGCGCACGTTCAGCTTCCTCGGCTTCACGGTCCAGTTCTTCCAGGGCCACATCATGCAGCTCCAGGCGGACGGACGGTCGGTGGCGACCATGAACCTGCTCCAGGAGGGACTGATGCCTGCCACGCGAGTGAACGCCTCCGTCTTCCCGCCCCCGGACCCGGCCATCATCAACTCGACCCCGAAAGTGGGCCAGCCCAACTATGCCAACGCGATCGTCGATTTCACCCGCCAGAACGCGCCGAACGACCTGGGCGGGCGGCCAGTCCGCTTCTTCGACACCTTTGTGGGTACGGTCGACCTGGCGACGGCGTTCCCCGGGGGCGGCGGCGACGCGGCGCTGCTGCCCCTGTTGAACCTGGAGATCTGGGGCGCCGTGACGTCGCGGCCAATGGCCGACCCGACCAACCCGGACTTCGTCTACCAGCGCTACCAGCGCGGGATCATGCATTACCGCGAGGGTTGCCGCTGCACCGAGCGCATCCTGCTCGCCGACTGGTTCAAGACCCTGATCACCGGGCAGGGGCTGCCGGGCGACCTGGCCGACGACATGCGCGGCAGCGGCTTCATCCGCCAGTACGACAACACCAAGTCCAACGGCGTCGCGCGGCCGGCTGACCTGCCAAACACCGACATGCGGTTCGCCTTCGAGCCACAGTAGGCAGCGGGCAAGGAGGACCACAGACCAACATGCCTATCCCGGCCGAGAAGGCGATTGAGATGGTCCGAACCGCGCATGCCGAGGCCGCGAAGTTGGACATCACAGTCACGGCGGTGGTCGTCGACGAAGGCGGCCGACTGGTCGCGCTGGGCCGCATGGACCGCGCGCGTCCCATCACGGTCGATATCGCCATGAATAAGGCCTACACTGCCGCCAGCTTTCAGCAGCCCACGGACCAGTTGAAGGGCCTGGCCGGGCAGGCGTGGTTTCAAAGCCTGGTCGTGTCGAGCAGCGGGCGCATCATGGCTGGCGCGGGCGCGCTCCCCATCGTGGAGGGCGGCAGCGTCGTGGGCGCCATCGCCGTGGCCGGCGGCACCGACGAGCAGGACCAGCGCTGCTGCGAAGTGGCCCTCGCCAGCTACGCTTAACTCCGTCGGCAGCTACGTCCGCCGAAGGCCTCTCCGTCTCAGCGCTGAGCCTCTGGCAGGTGGCTCTGGCGCCTCAGGCGACTCTCCAGCCACGAATGCATATAATGCGTGCAATCGAGGGAGATAGCCGACGCGGGAAGGGGGGAATCGCGTGCGCGAGACGCTGGAGAAGCCGGCCGAAACGAAGCCGACCGGTAATGGCACTCGGGCGAGCCAGGCCCGTGAAGCGTTTGCGTCACCGCCCAACCTCGGCCGGACGGTCCGCGTGGTGGGACCGGTCATCAACATCGATACCAGCCAGCTGCCGCACCCCAAGAACCAGCGGGGCGAGCTGGGGAAGGCGCTCTTCAACTGGTACCGCAACACCGTCTCTAAAGATCCCTTCGTCCGGGTCTCGGCCCCGAACCATTTCGCCGATCGCAGGAATTACCTGACCACGGTGATTGGGCAGGCGCCCAAGGGCAAGGTCAACCCGCGTCGCGTGCTCGTGTCGGACCCCCGGGCGATGGCGCGACACGTCAAGCGGGTCGCCCGTTACCTGGGCGCCGACCTCGTCGGCATCGCGCCGACGCATCCGGCCTTCCTGTACGCTGGCAGGCGCTACGCACAGGATGGGACGACGGGGGACGCTTACGAGCAGCTCAGTCCCGAGGAGCTCGCTCGCACGTTCCCCTACGTCATCCAAGCCTCGACCGCCTGGGACTACAGGACGCTCCAGGCACACCGCCATCACATCGGCGACGCCTCCTACCACGTCTCACAGATGCGCGCAAACATGATCCTCAAGGCCCTCGAGGGCTACATCAGGGAGCTGGGCTACACCGCTATCCGGGGCGTGGCGAATCCCCAGGGCGCAGGCCTGGCGGCCGGCCTGGGCGAGCTGGGCCGGAACGGGATGCTCATCAGCGAGAAGTTCGGCGCCCGCGTGCACATGCCGGATCCTATCTTGACTGACCTGCCGCTCGTGCCAGACAAGCCCATCGATATCGGCGTGGAGGATTTCTGCAACATCTGTCGCAAGTGCGCGATCACCTGCCCGACCAACAGCATCACCTTCGGCGACAAGGTCGTTCACAACGGGATCGAGAAGTACAAGATCAACTGGCTGACCTGTTACCGACTGCGGCCATTCGTCGTCGATTATTGGACCAGCTGTCTGACCTGTGTCACCGTTTGCCCGTTCACCAAGCCCAACGTCTGGTGGCGGAGCCTCGCCGTCTGGGCTCTGCGCACCTGCCCCATCCCGGCGCGACCGCCCCTGGTCCGAGCGCTGAAGGCAATTGATGACCGCTTCTGGGGCGTCGTGCGTCAGACGCGGGTGCGCTGGCTCGGCTACGACTCCGGGATCAAGCCGGGCGAGAAGGCGTGCACCGTCACCGGCTGCACCGCGGCGCATGACGAGGCCGGCCGCTCGGCGACGGCGGCCGACCGGGACATCGGATACTACGCCCCGCTGAAGGAGAACACCAATCGCTTCGTCAAGCGGGACACCACCTGATGGCCCTCCGACTGGGCCCTTTGCGGTTTCCGTGGCCGGGCAGGGCTTCCGCTGGCGACCCCTACTGGGATTTCTTCGTCAGCACACCTCCCAGCGATCCCAGCAACGCGGTGACGGAGATCATCCGACGCGCACCAGAAGGAGCGGTCTTCCCGGCGAAAGCCGACCTCCACTCCCCCGAGATCACTTCGCGCCACATCAAAGAGCTGGCGCGCTACCTGGGGGCCG
>DASPXK010000441.1:0-1503 GCA_035637315.1 Chloroflexota bacterium | reverse complement strand
TCACCTGGCCGCCCTCGGTGATCTTCGTCTCCATGCGGACATAGGGCTTGCCTTGGCGCGTCTCCGGCGGCAGCACGGCGACCCGGATCGCATTGTCGTGCGTCCGCCACTCGGCCCAACTGCCGCCGGCCGGCAGCTTCGTCAGCTCGCGGCAGTCCTGCGCCTGCGCCACCGCTACCAGTCCAAGCAGCGCGACGGCCACCGTCAGCACCCTGAGCGCGCGTTTCATGGCCGATCCTCCTCCAGGCAGTCTGGAGCGGGGGAGCAGGAAAGGCAAGCGTATGCAGCATAATGCGCCGTTATCTTGACAGCCCCGCCCCCCATCCTCTAGGCTCCACCCACTGCCCACCGACCGCCGGCGGGCCGCCCCCCTATAACGAGGATGCGCGCATGAAAGGCCGCTCGCTCTGGCTGCTGGCCCTGCCGTGGCTGGCCCTGCTCTGCCTGCCCGGTCTGGCGACGGCCCAGCCCTATCTGGGCCTCTATCTCACGGGCATCCCCTCGAGCGAGCACGGCGTGGATGCGGTCCGGAGCTTCCCCACCACCGGCGCCACGGATCATTTCCGCGTGAGCAATGCCCGCTTCGGCGACTCGGTCGTCTATGGCGGCCTCGTGGGCTATCAGCTCATCCCCCGCGTGGCGGCCGAGCTCGATGCCTATCATCTCAGCCCGGGGCTCAAGCGGCAGACGCGGCTGGCCAGTAGCCCCTCGGCCGGCACCGCGCTGGTCGTGACCAATGGCGGCGATGTGGATTTCACCGTGGTGGCGCTGAGCGCCGTCTGGAACTATCGCCTCTTGCCCAGTGAGCAAGTCCCCGAGGGGCGGCTGCAGCTCTATTTCGGCGCGGGCGCGGCCGTGATCCAGACCGATGTGGACGTCACGGCCACAACCTCCTTTGCCCAATTCCGGATGAATGACACCGACTATTCGCTCGGCCCCCAGCTCAAGCTGGGCGGCCGGTGGTTTTTCACCAAGAACCTGGGCGGCTTCCTCGAGCTGCGCTGGACGCATCACTCCTTCACCGTCGAGGACACCGGGGCCAACTTCGCCGGCACCCCCATCAAGCTCAAGGCCAGCAGCACCGTGGACATCCCGCTGGCCCTGGTGGGACTGAGCTGGCACTTTAAGTAGATTCCCTCGTCGTCATCGGGCCGGCTGTTCAGCCCCGGCCTCCGTCTCGATGGGATTCCCGCGCGCCTGGGGCACTGTCTGCGCCATGTTCAATGGCGGAAATTCGACCGCAAAAGTGCACCCGGGCCCTCCCGAGTTATTCTGAGCCTCGAGCTGGGCGCGATGGGCATCGCAGATACTGCGGCAGATGGCGAGCCCTAGCCCGGTGCCCTGAGTCTTGGTTGTGACGAACGGGTTGAAGATGCGCGGCAGAATCTCCTCCGGAATCCCGGGGCCGGTATCGGATACCTCGACGCGCACGCCTTGCCCGGTCACCGTCTCGGTCTCGCTCACGCGTACCGACAGCTCGCCTCCTTCTCCTATAGCCTCGAT
>DASPXK010000440.1:0-2115 GCA_035637315.1 Chloroflexota bacterium | reverse complement strand
TCGTCACCAGCGAGCCGATCGATCAGCCGCTGGAGGGCGCCGAGCCAGGTCGTGCCGCGAGGCAGGCGGACCTGGTTCGAGCCGACCCGTAATGGAGCTTCGATCTCTCGCGACAGGCCACTGACGTCCGCCGTGAGGCGGCCTGCAAACTTCACGACGATCTCGTCTGGAGTGGCGGCGATCTGGCTCACGCCCGCCCGCTGGGCCTGGAGGCGCAGGCCGACGAGGAAGATCAAGTTCTGGGCGGGCTCCGGTATCGCGCCGAAACGGTCCCGCAGTTCGTCGAACAGCTCCCCGAGCTGCTCGTCGCGTTCTACCCTGGCCAGGCGCTGATACAGGCTGAGCCGCGCCGCCTCGTCGGCAACGTAGTCGGGCGGCACGAAGGCGTCGATCGGCAGGTCGATCGATGGCCGGGCGTCCGCGCCGGCTGCGTCGATCGAGGGCGGAGGCGCGCCATCGCGAGCCGCCTTCATCAGCTCGACCGCTTCGCCCAGCAAACGGGTGTAGAGATCGAAGCCGACCGCCGCGATGTGGCCGGACTGCTCGGCTCCGAGCAGGTTGCCGGCCCCACGGATCTCCAGGTCCTTCATCGCGATCCGGAATCCGGCTCCCAGCTCGGTCGCTTCGAAAATGGTCCTTAAGCGCTGCTCGGCCTGCTCGGTGAGCTGAGTGTCGTGAGCGTACAAGAGATACGCGTAGGCGCGGACGGAGCCCCGGCCGACGCGGCCGCGAAGCTGGTACAGCTGGGCCAGGCCGAAGCGGTGGGCGTTGTTGACGACGATCGTGTTGACGTTCGGGATATCCAGGCCCGACTCGATAATAGTGGTGCACACGAGAACGTCGTGCTCGCCGTTGGCGAACTCCACCATCACGCGCTCGAGGAGCTCCTCCGGCATCTGGCCGTGCCCGATGGCCAGGCGGACCTCGGGAACCAGCCGCCGCAGTCGGTTAGCCACGATCTCGATCGAGTGGACCCGGTTGTGAACGAAGTACACCTGGCCGCCGCGGTCGATCTCGCGCAGGATCACCTCGCGGATCAGGCTCTCGTCGTACTCGGCCAGATACGTCCGGATCGGCAGCCGGTCCTCTGGCGCCGTCTCCATGGCGCTCATGTCGCGCACCCCAGCCAGCGACATGTGAAGCGTCCTTGGGATCGGCGTGGCGCTCATCGCCAGAACGTCCACCTGCTTGCGGAGCTGCTTGAGCCGCTCCTTCTGAACGACGCCGAAACGCTGCTCCTCGTCGATGATGACCAGGCCCAGGTTCTTGAACCTGACGTCGTTCTGCACCAGCCGATGGGTCCCGATGCATACGTCGATCGCCCCAGAAGCCAGACCGGCCACTATCTCGCGCTGCTCGCGGTCGGATCTGAAGCGGGAAAGCATCTCGACGCGCACCGGGAACGGGCCGAAACGTTCGGCAAAGGTGGTGAAGTGCTGCTGGGCGAGCACCGTGGTGGGCACCAGCACAGCGACCTGGTAGCCGTCCATCACTGCCTTGAACGCGGCCCGCAACGCTACTTCGGTCTTGCCGTAGCCGACGTCGCCGACCAGCAGGCGGTCCATCGGCTCGGCCCGCTCCATGTCTTGCTTCACTTCGCCCAACGCGTCGAGCTGGTCCGCTGTCTCCACGTACGGGAAGCTGCTCTCCAGCTCCAGTTGCCAGGGGCTGTCGGAGGCGAAGGCGTGGCCCCTGGCCACGTGCCGAGCGGCGTACAGGTCGAGCAGCTCGTGCGCGATCTCGCGCACGGCGCGTCGGACGCGCGCCTTGGCACGGCTCCAATCACCGCTCCCGAGGCGGGTCAGGCTGGGTCGCTCGTCGGGCCCGCCGACGTATCGGCCGACCCGGTCGGAATGCTCGGAGGGCACGTACAGGCGGTCGCCGTCGACGTACTCCAGGAGCAGGAACTCCCGTTCCGGCCCGGCCGTGCGCCCCTCACGCGCGCCGGCTGGCCTGACCAGCCCGAGATAACGGGCGATCCCGTGATCGACGTGGACCACGAGCTCGCCTGGCTCGACATCGCTCAAAAACGCTTCGCGCGCGGCCGCCCGGGATCGGCGCATCGGCCGCCAGACCTTGCGCCAGCCGAACAGCTCGCTATCGGTGAAGACGGTC
>DASPXK010000439.1:0-8982 GCA_035637315.1 Chloroflexota bacterium | reverse complement strand
GAGATTCGTCAGACGTCGCGGCATACGAGGGGGACACAGCATGCTACCATCTCGGAGCCACAACTTCCCTGGAGGGGCCGCCGTGCGCGTGACGCAAGGGCTGAGAGCGGCTCTGGTGACCGGCGCCTCGTCGGGGATCGGCGAGGCCTTCGCGCAGGCTCTCGCGGCGCGTGGGACGTCGCTTCTGCTGGCGGCCCGGTCCGAGGATCGCCTGCGGGCGCTGGCTAACGACCTGGCGGCCCGGCACGACCTGCGCGTCGAGGTCGTGCCCGTCGACCTGGCCGATCGCGACGGGCCGCGCAGACTCCAGGCCGCGGCCGACGAGCGGGGCTTCGAGCCTGACCTGGTGGTCAACAACGCCGGCTTGGGCAGACTGGGGCGATTTGTCGAAGGGCCTCTCGAGCGCCAGCTCGAGATGGTCCACCTGAACGTCGAGGCGCTGGTGGCGCTGACCGGCTTGTACCTGCCGCGCATGGTCGCACGGCGCTCTGGCGCCATTCTTAACGTCGCCTCGACGGCCGCATTCCAGCCGCTGCCCCACTTCGCGGTCTACGCCGCCTCGAAGGCGTTCGTGATGAGCTTCAGCGCCGCGCTCTGGGCCGAGCATCGGCGTGACGGAGTCCGCGTCATGGCGCTTTGCCCTGGTCCGGTTGCCGATACGCGCTTCGGCGAGGGCGGGGCCAAGGAGTCTCGATTTTTCCACGATGTGCGGGCGATGCCCCGTGAGGCGGTCGTCGAGTACGCTCTTCGCGCCCTGGACCACAACAAGCCCATCGCCACGCCCGGCCTGAGCAACCGCCTGATCGGCCTGGCCGTCAACGCTTTCCCCAGGCGTCTCCAATTGACCCTGTCCGAGCACATGTTCCGAAGACGCGCGAATGAGGAATGAGGACCAAGGCACGAGGCATGAGGAATGAGGCAACCCCGCTTCCCCCTTTCCGCGTCGGGAAGTGTTAGGAGGAGGGTTGGATGCGGATCGCCGTAATCGGCGCCGGCGGGATCGGTGGCTACTTTGGTGGGCTGCTGGCCAAAGCCGGGCATGAAGTGAGTTTCCTTGCGCGCGGCGAGCACCTGCGGGCGCTGCGCGAGCGCGGGCTCCGCGTGCGGAGCGTGCATGGCGGCTTCGAGCTGCCATTGGTCCACGCCACCGACCGCCCCGAAGAGCTCGGACAGCCGGAGCTGCTCCTCTTCGCCGTCAAGACATACGACACGGAGCGGGCTGCGCAAGCGATCCGGCCCGTGGTTCCAGCCGGGGCGACCGTGCTCAGCTTCCAGAACGGTGTCGACAGCGTCGAGCGCATCGACGCCGTGCTCGGAGCGGGAGTCGCGATGGCCGGCACAGCCCACATCGAGACGACGATCGCCGAACCGGGTCTCATCGCGCAGACCAGCCCAATGCGGCGGGTGGCTTTTGGCGAGCCGGATGGCCGTAGAAGCGAGCGCTTGGAGCGCGTCCTGGCGGCGTTCGAGACGGCCGGCCTGCAGCCGACGCTCTTGGATGACATCCGCAAGGCGCTGTGGGAGAAGTTCCTATTCATCGTCGGCATGTCGGGGCTGAGCACCCTGACTCGGTCGCCGATTGGCGAGGTACTGGCGATTCCCGAGACGCGCGAGATGCTGTCCGGCGCGTTTGCCGAGACGGCCGCCGTCGCCGAGGCCGAGGGCATTCAGCTTGACCCTGATCCCGTGGCTCGAATGATGGCGTTCGCCCACACGTTGAAGCGGGACATGAAATCGTCGATGCAGCGCGATCTCGAGCGCGGCCGACGTCTGGAGGTCGAGTCGCTCAACGGCACGGTCGTTCGTCTCGCTCGGGCCCACGGCATTCCGGCTCCGATCAACGCCTGCATCTACGCTTGTCTGAGGCTCGAGGAGCAGCGCGCGCGGCTTTGACACCAGGTCAGGCCGGGTGCTACGCTGCCATTGGCGGGGGGCACCAAAGAGGCTGTCTCCCACTGGCGGAGGTCGTCCTGGGGCGACGCTCCGCGGGAGGCGACGTCGCCGATGCCCGGCAGCCACTGGATGATCATCACGAGCCCGGAGAACTTCGAGATCACGCGCCAGCGTGGCCTCAACGTCCTCGGCCTGAAGGCCCGTCACCGAAAGAAGGCGGAGCGGATGGCCTCCGGTGACCGGGTGCTGTACTACATCAGCCGCCACCAGGCGTTCCCGGCCACCGCCACGACTACGTCAGGCTTCTTCGAGGACCATCGGGTGATCTGGAAGAACGCCGAACGCCGGCCAGAGGTATTCCCATGGCGAGTCCACATTCGGCCCGACATGGTCCTAGAGGAGCACGAATATCTTGACGCGCGCCAGATCGCGCCGCGGCTGCTGTACGTGAAGCGCTGGCCCCCAGAGGACTGGCCACTCGTGTTTCAGGGTCAGCTTCACCTCCTGTCGGCGGCCGATTTCTCGCTGATCGAGCACGAGATGCGACGGCTGATCGAGCGACGCGGCCAAACGCGCGAGCGACCGCCACGTCGGCCGCGCGAGAGGCCCGACGCGCAAGTGGTCGGCGCCGCAGCCGGCGCTTGAAACATGTGCCTGGCACGAACGGTGCGTCGGCCTAAACGCCTAGCGTCCCCCTCCGAGCGGGGGTATAATTTCTCAGTGGCTCGGTGTGGTCGGGGGAGGCCCGTCTCCGCCTGGCACGGCCAGTCAGACCAGAGTTGTCCGCCACGACGCCGTAAGGGCGTCGTGTTTGTGTCGGTCGCTCGCTGAGGGCCGTCACGCGCGGTGGTCCACCATCGGTGGGCGCGGCGCACGAGCGTGGAGGTAAAGATGACACAACGCGACGACCTGGTGATTCGGGTGGCCGGCGAGGCCGGCGAAGGCGTCTTGAGCACCGGCCAACTGATCACCCTGGCCGCGGCCCGAGCCGGCTACGGGGTGCTGACCGATTCGGTGCCGCCTTCCGAGATAAAGGGCGGCCATTCGCTTTTCCAGATCCGGCTGAGCTCACACCGCCTCCAGTCACGGGGCGACACGATCGACATCTTGCTGGCATTCAACCAGGAGGGTTACGAGAAGAACATCGGGGAGCTTCGCGAAGGCGGGCTACTCTTGTACGACTCTGGCGACTTCACTCCACCGGAGAACCCCGGCACGTACCGTCAGCATGCCCTTCCGCTTACGGATATCGCCAGGAAAGAGCTCCAGTTTGAGCTGGGCAAGAACGTCGTGGCGGTCGGCGCGGTAGCGGCCCTGTTCGGCCTCGACCCCGAGTACGTCAAGCGACTCCTTCACCAACGCTTCGCTCGCAAAGGCGAGGACATCCTCAATAAGAACCTCAAGGCGCTCGAAGCCGGTATCAACTACGTCGAGCGCAACATCCCGGAGCGCGGCACGCTCCAACTCGAATCGTCGCCCCCGAGTGACCAGAAGCGGATCGTCGTGTCTGGCAACCAGGCCGTCGCGCTGGGCGCTCTGGCGGCCGGCTGCCGGGTGTACGCTGGTTACCCGATCACGCCGGCTACTGACATCATGGAGTTCCTGGCCAGCGAGCTGCCGAAGGTTGGCGGAGCGGTGGTTCAGGCCGAGGACGAGATGGCTGCGATCGGCATGGCCCTCGGCGCCTCGTACGCCGGCCGTCGCGCGATGACGGCAACGTCCGGGCCGGGCTTCAGCTTGATGGTGGAGCTGCTGGGGTTGGCGGCCATGGCGGAGATCCCGGTTGTTGTAGTCGACGCGCAGCGAGCCGGGCCATCGACCGGCATGCCCACTCGCCAGGAGCAAGGCGACCTGTTCCTGGCGGCCACCGGTGGCCACGGGGAGATCCAGCGAATCGTCTTGGCGCCGGTCTCCGTTTCGGATTGCTTCACTCAAGCGGTGAACGCCTTCAGCCTGGCCGAGCGGTGCCAGCTGCCGGTGGTCGTGCTGTCCGACACGATCCTGGGCGTTCGTACCGAGAGCATCCCTACCCCCGACCTCTCGAGCGCGAAGGTCGCCGACCGCCTGCGCTACGAGGGCAACGGCCACGCCGGGCCGGGTCTCGAGAGCGGCTACCGACGCTACCAGTTCACCGAGAGCGGGATCTCGCCGATGGCGATTCCGGGCACCGAGGGCGGACAGTACGTGGCGACCGGTCTTGAGCACAACGAATCGGGCCGCCCGCGCTCGGACGCGGCCAACCACCGCGACATGACCAAAAAGCGCATGAACAAGCTCGAGCTGGCGCGCCAGGCAGCGCCGCCGCCACACGTCTACGGCGACGAGGACGCCGATGTCGGAGTCCTGTGCTGGGGCTCGACCTGGGGGGTTGTGGTGGAGGCGATCGACGTGGCGCGCCAGAAGGGCCTGAAGGTGGCCGCGCTGGCGCCTCGAATGCTCTGGCCACTGCCGGACCACCAGATCAAGCCGTTCCTGGAGTCGAAGCGGATCGTTCTCGTCCCCGAGACGAACTACAGCGGCCAGTTTGCTCAGCTCGTGCGGGCTCGCTACCTGCGTGATGTGACGCCTGTCAACGAGTTCACCGGCGCCGCCTTCAAGGTCTCGCAGCTACTCGACGAGATCGAAGGAGTCTATCAACATGCCAGATAACACGGCTGTCGCAGTCAAGCCGCTCGACGAGTTCAAGAGCGAGGAGAAGCCGACCTGGTGTCCTGGCTGCGGCGACTTCGGGGTGCTGAACGGCCTGTACAACGCGCTGCGCGTGAAGGGCTACCAAACCAAGGACATCGTGCTCGTTTCCGGGATCGGTTGCTCGAGTCGTCTGCCGTTCTTCGTCTCGAGCTACGGCTTCCACGGAGTTCATGGTCGGGCAATGCCGATCGCGACTGGGATCAAGGTTGCCAATCCGGACCTCAAGGTGCTCGCGATGAGCGGCGACGGCGACGCCTTCGCGATCGGTGGCGGCCATTTCATGCACGCCGCCCGGCGCAACCTGGATATCTGCTACGTGATCATGGACAACGCTATCTACGGGTTGACCAAGGGTCAAACCTCGCCGACGAGCAGCGTGGGCTTCGTGACCAAAACCACCCCCAAGGGCACCCCGGACCGGCCGATCAACCCGCTCTTACTCGCAGTCGCGGGCGGAGCCACGTTCGTGGCGCGCGCTTTCTCGGGCAAGCCCAAGGAGCTGGCCGAGCTGATCGTCGAAGGGATCGATCACAAGGGTTTCGCGGTGATCGACTGCTACAGCCCTTGCCCGACTTTCAACAAGGTCAACACGTTCAAGTCGTACCGCGAGGAGACGGCGGACTTGCCGCCGGATCACGACCCGACCGACCTGACGCAGGCGATCAAGGCTGCCGCGGCGGCGGACCCGCTCTACCTGGGCATCATCTACCGCCAGCAAGGCGAGAGCTTCGAGGACCACATCAAGGCAGGCCAGACTGGCACCGAGGCGGACGCCCCGAGGGTTCTCGCCGAGCTGTTCCAGCGCTACTCGTAACGGTAGCGCCGCGTGCGTGGTACGGGGAGGCCTTGCTGACAGAGTACACCCGCGCTGCCATGCGTCGGGCACACTACGAGATCTTGCCGGACGATGGCGCCTTCTACGGGGAGATTCCCGGGTTTGACGGCGTCTACGCAAGGGCTTCGACGCTCGAAGCCTGCCGGGACGAACTAGCAGAGGTTTTGGACGAGTGGATCCTGCTGCGGGTCTCCAGGAATCTCCCACTACCCGTTGTCGAGGGGATTGACCTGACTGTCAAGCACGTCGTTTAATGCCTCGGCTCAGCCCGATCGGCCGCAACGTTCCAGTTCGGCATTTGAGGCAACTCGGCTTCGACGGCCCGTACTCGGGTGGCAAGCACCAATTCATGATCAGAGGTGACGTCACTGTGCGCTTGCCCAACCCCCATCCGGGCGACATCAGCAGGGAGTTCCTAGCCAGAATCTTGCGGCAGGCACGGGTGGACCGAGACGAGTGGGAGCAACTCTAAGCGGCCGACCGCGACCCCTGACCCCTGACCCCTAGTATCTTCGTCCTCGCTGGCGTTTGATGTCGAAGCTGGCCGTCTGGGCGACGGCCATGACGGCCATCACGCCGGCCTGGACGGGGTCGCTGACTACCAGGTCGGCGGCGTCGGGCACGCTGCCGGCCATGTTGAGCGAGATGACGATGATGCCCTTCTTGCGGATCTCGCGAACCGCCCGCGCGACCTCGCCGCCCATGAGCGCTCCGGCCAGGACCAGAGCTACCGCCCGCGGCAGGCGAGCCACGGCTCGCACCGCGGCGGCCAGGTTCTCTTCCCCCACCAGCGGGATCGTGTCTACCGAGATGCGCTCGCCGCGTATGTTGTGGCGGTCCGCCTCCGCTACAGCCCCAACCACGACCTGACCCACCTGGGCGCCGCCGCCGATGACGATGATCCGCTTGCCATAGACCTTCGCAAATGATGGCGCCCGCTCCACTCCGCTGACGATCGCCAGCCCCTCCAGGTCGTGGACCAACGGCTCCGGATCTTTGACGTCGTCCAACTCGAAGTAGGTTGCAAGCCCGTCCCGCCGCCGATCAGTGATGTCGACGTAGGTGATGTTGGCGCGGTGCTCGAAGATGACCCGAGTCAGCTCGTGCAGCACGCCTGGCCGGTCCGGAACGTGGATGACCAGCGCGAGCGTCCGCTCCTTGCTGGTCGGATCGTTCGTCTGAGCCACGATCCTAGAGTGTAGCGGACGAGTGGGCAGTGGGCAGTGGGCAGTGGGCAGTGGGCAGTGGGCAGTGGGCAGTGGGCAGTGGGCAGTGGGGGTGTCGGTCGCTTAGCGCCAGTCGCTACTCACGCACCACTGGTGTTTCAGCCCGCTTGGGTCCACTTATTCAGACCGAATGGGCCATGCGCTCTACCCAAAAATGGCCCAATATGGACCCTAACGGGAACATCACAACCGCATCACGGCAGTCGAACGAGAACGCTCGAGGGCCGGGCTGCGTATCAGGGCCAGACGCGGGCACTCGCGGGGGCGAAGGGATTGGCAGTTCCCGACAGTTGAAGGGTAGGGCACGAGCGATGATCGAGACGCAGCTAGTAGTGGAGCAGGCGAAGGCGGGGGACGCGAGCGCATTCGGCGAGCTGTACGAGCAGTACGCACCGGACATCCACCGTTACCTACTGCGGCGCCTTGGCGATCGCCGCGAGGCCGCCGAGGACCTAACGGCCGAAGTGTTCATCAAAGTGCTCGAACGCCTGAACAGCTACGAGTTCCGCGGGCTGCCGTTCTCGGCCTGGCTGTACCGCATTGCGCGCAACCACATGATCGACTATCTGCGGTCTCGGCCGAAGCAGGTCATGAGCTCGCTCGAGGAGGGCCCGGAGATCGCCGAGGCGGGAGCCGAGCGGGTGATCGACCGCTCGCTAGATCGCCACGAGTTGATCTACGCCCTGGACCTACTCACCTCAGAGCAGCGG
This sequence comes from Chloroflexota bacterium, assembly GCA_035637315.1. Classification (GTDB taxonomy): domain Bacteria; phylum Chloroflexota; class UBA6077; order UBA6077; family JACCZL01; genus DASPXK01. The sequence continues at coordinate 1,627 of DASPXK010000439.1, read as the reverse complement.
CAGGTGGTCATCCTTCGGTTCCTGGATGGCCTTTCCACTGCTGAGACGGCGGCCATGATCCACAAGAGTGAGGACGCGGTCAAGAAGCTGCAGGCGCGCGGGCTGGTCCAGCTTCGTCGGGTGATCGAGCGGTCCCGTGGGGCCGAGCTTGCCTCGACTGTAAACACCATGCGTCCAGCCCAGCCATCTCGCCTGGCCGCCGTGGCGGTGGCGTAACCCGAGGTCCCACTCGCTGGGCGCACGAGGGCCACGGCCCAGACGTCGACGGCCGTCTACAGCAGCGGCGCCATCACTATTCCCATTCCCGACCAGGGGACCGCGCAACACGCGATTAACGTGCCGGACGCGGGGACGGTGACCGACGTCAACGTACGCGTTCGCTTGAATCACACCTCTGACCAGAACCTGGATCTACGGCTGATTGGGCCCGACACCACGACGGTACTTCTGTCGCACCAGAACGGTGGGCCGGGGCAGGACTACGGCTCGGGCGCGACCAACTGCTCGGGCACCGTCACGATCTTCGACGACGCGGCGAGCGCCCCCATCTACGAGGGAACTGCTCCCTTTGCCGGGACATTCCAGACTGAGGCCTTCGGGCTCGGCGGCCCCGGGCTCGGGTCATACAACGGGAAGGCCGCCAACGGAAGCTGGACCATTCGAATCACCGACCTGTTCGCCGTCGATTCAGGGACCCTGTTCTGCTGGCAGCTGGAGATCACCCGCAACGCCCCACCTGCGTCCACCTCGACGCCTACGCCGACGCCGACGCCGACCCTGGTGGTGGCGCCGACCGCCACGCCAACGCAGGACCCATCGGTGTGCGCCAGTCGGCCAAATGTCGGCGTCTCGACGCTCCCGAGCGGAGCGGGTCGGCTGCAGGTCACGGTCGCGGCCGGGACGTCCTCCCAGCTCCCCAACAATCGCCTTTCGCAGCTCCAGTTCGGGGCGGCCTCCAACGCGCTGATCGATACCGCGCCGTATGGTCCAAACGGCCAGGCCGGCAGCTTTGCGGTCGCTCTGCCGGCCGGGACCCAGCAAGTGAGCTTCTTCGTGCGCCGGGCTGTCGCCGGCCAGGCTGTCACGGTACCGTTCGTCGTGGTGGACAACTGCGGCCCGTGGCAGACCTTCGTGGGTGGCGGAGCGAGCGCGTTCTGAGCTAGGCGGACTCAGGCTTCAGCGTCACTCCGACGCCGGGCACCGTGTGCAGCAGGCGTGGGTGGTCTGGGTCGTCCTCCAGCTTGCGCCGCAGGCGGTGGACCGTCACGCGCAGCACGTCCGTTCCGCGCGGGTCGTCGTAGCCCCAGACTTGTTTGAGAATGGCAGGCGTGGGGGCGACGCGGCCGGGGTTACTCATGAGGTAGCGCAACAACCGAAACTCGGTCACCGTCAGGTCGAGTGGCTGGCGGCCTTTCGTCGCCGCATGCTCGGCGACGTTGAGCACGATCGGCCCGACCTGGAGCACCGGCTCGGATGGCGTGGGCGGCGACCATTCTTTTACGCCGCGTCGTAGGTGGGCCCGAATGCGCGCGATAAGCTCGCGGTGGCTGAACGGCTTGGTCACATAGTCGTCGGCGCCCAGCTCCAGCGCGAGAATCTTGTCATCTTCGGCGTGGCGGCCGGTAAG
>DASPXK010000438.1:0-14508 GCA_035637315.1 Chloroflexota bacterium | reverse complement strand
TCGAGGTGCACGACGTTGACCAGGTCGAGCGCGAGACTCAAGCAGTCGAAGCCTGACCCCAGGTTCGCGCTGGTGGCCGGAGCCCGAACCGTCAGCATGACGTCCCGTTAACCCCTCCCCCTGCCCCACTCCTCGACCCGGAGAGCGGGATCGCCTCCCCTCTCCGTGCCGGGGAGGGCCAGGGAGAGGGGTTCGAACCGCTCATCTTGGCGTGAACGACGTCTGGAGCTGGAGCTGTTCGCCCTCGACCAGCGCAATAAGGTCAACGTTCACCGCGAAGCCTGGCGTCGCGTCGCCTATGTTGAACGAGATCGTCGCGCTTCCGTTCGCGTCGGTGCTCTGAGTGCCGGCGCCGGCCGGCCAGCGCTCGTCGAGCGTCTTGAAGTGGACAACCGCGAACACCTGGGCTCCGGGCACCGGCAGCCCATCGCGCAGGACCTGGACGATAACGGAGACCTCCGAACGGCGTGGCGGCGCCGGATTGCTGACCTGGGCGAGGCTGCCGGCGAAGCCGGTGGCGGAGGGCTTGGGGGCCGCTGCGGCCGATGGTCCCGAGGCGGCGGCCGGGGTCGGGACGAGTGTGGCGCTCGGCGCGTTCTGACTCGGGACCGCCGTAAGGACCGGCGCGGCGGTAGCCGACGGCGTGGTGGCCACCCGCCGTCTGGACGTGAGCCCGAAGTTCTCACTCAGCTCGACCACTTTGGAAAGGTCGATCAACGAGCCTGCCGATAGCACGCTCAGCGCCGCGTAGAGCGCCAGCCCGATCACCATCAAGATCACCACGACCTCGACGAGTCCCCCGGCCGCGCCGATCCGCAGACGCGGACCCTCGCGCCGCTGGCCGGAGGGCAGAACGCGGCCGTAGGCTAGCAGGTCATCGGCCGACTCGCCGCCGTCCAGCGCCTGTTCCAGCGCGGCTCGGCGGACGCGCCGAGTATCGTAGTCGGCCCGACGATCGGGCTTCCCGAGGATCTCATACGCGGCGTTTAGCTCGGCCAGTTGTCGGACCGCCTGGGCGGGCCGCCAGCGCCGCTCGTGCAGCCGCGCCGCTCTCCGGCGGTAGGCGTACCGAATCACCTCGTCGGAGGAGAGCGGATCCACGCCTAGAATCGCGTACAGATCGGGCTCGCCGGGCAGACCGTCCGGCAGGTACTCGATGCGGGGCGCGACGGCGAGCGGAGGGTACCCACGCCCCTGCTCGGCCTGGAAGTCCGCCTCCGGCAGCAGGGCGGTTGACTCAGCGGGCCTTCGCTTCGGCTTGCGGAGGAAGAACACACCCACCACCCCGTCCCCTTCCCGTTCCCCCACCAGAAGGGCGCCTTTCGAGTGTAACACAGCAGGTGTCAACCCCTCGCCCTGCCCCCTCCCCGAGACGGGCCGAGACGGAGAGGGGGTCGTCCCGCTCTCCGTCTCGGTGAGGGGCAGGGAGGGGTCCGGTTACGGGTATCCGAGCTCCGCCAGCGCTTGCTCGCCCTCCTGACGGTCGTTCCAGGGCAGGCGATCGTCGCCTACCAGCATCCGCTGCTCGTGTCCTTTGCCGGCCAGAAGGACAGTATCGCCCCTCCGGGCCCTTCTTAGGAGCGTTCGGATCGCGGCCGCCCGATCGACCTCGATCAGGTAGTCCTGGCCCTGCCGCCTGTTACGCGCCTCCGCTCCTGCCGCGATCTGCGCGGCGATCTGGCGGGGGTCCTCGTGGAGCGGATCATCCGAGCTGAGCACGAAGAAGTCAGCCAGCTCCGCCGCGACCGCTCCCATGGCCGGACGATTGGCCGGGTCGCGCTCCCCGGCGTGGCCAAAGACGACCATCAGCCGGCCTGGAGTGTGGGGACGGAGCGTTCTCAGGGCATTCTCGAGCGCCTGCGGGGTGTGCGAGAAGTCGACCACCACCAGAAACGGTTGGCCACGCTCGAGGCGCTCCATCCGGCCGTCGACCGGCCCGAGCTCGGCGGCCGCCTGGGCGACCTGGGCGGGCGTGGCGCCCATCTCCACTGCGGTGGCGGCTGCCGCCAGCCAATTGGCCACGTTGAAGCGGCCGAGCAGCGAGGTGGCCACAGCCGCCTCGCCGCTGGGAGTCATCAACTTGAACGACGAGCCGCGGCCATCGAGCCGCACGTCGCGTGCCGTGACGTCGGCCTGCGAGTCGAGCCCAAACCTGACCACCCCTGCGGGGCAGCGCTCAACGATCCTCGGCGCGGCCGGGTCGTCCGCGTTGACCACCCCGAAGCGTGGCCATCGCTTGGCCGACGGCTCGCCAAGCATCTCGAAGAGACGCGCCTTAGCCGCCAGGTAGGCGTCCAACGTGCCGTGGAAATTGAGGTGCTCTGGGCTGAGGTTGGTGAAGACCGCGGCGTCGAACTCGCAGCGACGAACCCGCTCGAGCGCGAGGGCGTGCGAGCTTACCTCGAGCACGACGCAGTCGACGCCGGCATCGACCATCTCGGCCAGCAAGCCCTGGACCCGGTCGGCCTCGGGAGTGGTGTGGCGCAGGTCGTTCGGCCGTCTCAGGGCGCCAACCTTCAGATCCACGGTCGTCAGCCAGCCAATTCGCAGGCCGCTGCGCTCCAGGATGGCGCCGAGCATCTGAGCCGTTGTGGTCTTGCCATCAGTGCCAGTGATCCCGACCAGCCGCAGGTGGCGCGATGGGTGACCGCACAGCACGGCCGCCAGTTCCGCCAGCGCGGCGCGGGCCGAGGGGACCAGAACAGTGGCGCGGCCGGCGTCCGCTTCGGCGGGAGCTTCTGTGACCGCCCCGACGGCGCCGCGCCGGAACGCCTCGGGCAGGAAACGCCGCCCGTTATGGCGAAGCCCGGGCACCGCCACGAAAAGCTCGCCCGGACGCACCGTGCGCGAATCGTGGCTCACGCCCGTGACATCGAGGGCGGGATCACCCTGGAGCAGGGTCGCGCCGGGCATTTCCCGTAGGAGGTCGGCTAGTCGCATGACGAAGCGGTCAGCTGCCAGCCATCAGCAATCAGCAGTCAGCTGGGAGCGGGAGTCTTGCATCGAGCGTACAATTATGTTGGATCACTGATAGCTGACGGCGGATTGCTCGCATGCTGACTGCTGATGGCTGATAGCTGATGGCTCGTATGGCTGACAGCCCGCTTGCCGAATCGCTCAAGAACTTGCCGGACCGGGCCGGCGTCTACCTGTTCAAGGACGCTCGCGGCAAGCTTCTGTACGTCGGTAAGGCCGAGTCGCTTCGCGACCGGGTCCGCTCGTACTTCCAGGCCGGCGAGCCGGTGAGTCCCAAGATCCACCGGGTCGTGGCTCAGGCCCACACGGTCGAGTACATCCTGACCGAATCGCCGATCCAGGCCCTGATCTGGGAGAACGACCTCGTCCGCAAGGAGCAACCGAAGTACAACACCAAGCTGCGCGACGACAAGCATTACCCGTACATTCGAATCGACGTCCAGAACCCATGGCCGGTGGCGCGCGTCAGCCGCCGTATGGAGCGTGACGGGGCCCGCTATTTCGGCCCCTTCCCCCACGCCACGTCGGTCCGCCAGACCCTAGATACTCTGAGCCGCCTCTTTCCGCATATCCTCTGCAATCGCACGATCACCGGCACCGACCCGCGGGCTTGCCTCTATTACCACATCAGACGCTGCCCGGCGCCCTGCATCGGCGCCATCGACAATGCCGGCTATCGCGCGATCGTCGACGACATGATCCGCTTTCTGGATGGCAAGAACCGGACGGTCCTCCAGGACCTCAAGCGCGAGATGCAGGCGGCGGCCGAGAACCTGCAGTTCGAGCGGGCGGCCGACCTGAGAGACCGACTTCGGGCCGCGCAGAAGGTGATCGAAGGGGAGCGCGTCGCGTACAGCACGCTGGTCAACCAGGATATCATCGGCCTGGCCCGCGAGGGTGGCCACGCCTGCCTTCAGGTCTTCTTCATCCGCGGCGGTCGTCTCGCTCGGCGCGACCCGTTCTTGATGCAGGACGCCGAGGGCGAGACCGACCGCGCCGTGCTGACGAGCTTCGTCAAGCAGTTCTACAGCCAGGCGTCTGAGCTGCCGCAAGAGCTGGTCCTGCCCGACGATGTGGACGAGGCGGAGAGCATTCGGGAGTGGATCAGGCAGGTCAAAGGCCAGCGAGTGGAGCTGATCGTGCCGAAGCGGGGCGAGAGGCGGCGGATGGTGGATCTAGCGGCGGCGAACGCGCGTGAGACGTTGGAGCTGCAGAAGGCCGAGTGGCTGGCCGACTCGGCTCGGACGAGCGAGGCGGCGCTGGAGCTCCAGGAAGAGCTGGGCCTGCCCAATCTGCCGCGCCGGATCGAGTGCTACGACATCTCCAACATCCAGGGCACCAGCTCCGTTGCCAGCATGGTGGTCTTCGAGGACGGCAAGCCGAAGCGGTCGGACTACAAGCGCTTCAAGATCAAGACAGTCGAGGGCGCCAACGACTTCGCCAGCATGCAGGAGGTGCTAGGACGACGGTTCAAGCGCGCGCTCGGCCCTCACCCCCCTGCCCTCCTCTCCCAAGCGTGGGAGAGGGGGGGTACGCGGTCGAAGGCTCCCGAGGACGGCGAGCAGGCTGAGGACGTTGCGTGGGCTGCCATCCCCGACCTGGTCATCATCGACGGCGGCAAGGGCCAGCTTTCGGCAGGGGTCGAGGTCATGGACGAGCTGGAGCTGTCTGAGATCCCGATCGTCGGGCTGGCCAAGCAGCACGAGGAGATCTTCCTCAAAGATCGCGCGGAGCCCGTCTTGCTGCCGCGTACCTCTCAAGCGCTCTACCTGGTGCAGCGAATACGCGACGAGGCCCACCGCTTTGCCATCACCTACCACCGCAGGCTGCGCACCAAGAGCGGCCTACGCTCACAGCTGGAGGAGGTGCCCGGCGTCGGCCCGACCCGCAGGCGCGCATTGCTGCGCAAGTTTGGCTCACTCAAGGCGCTCGCCGAGGCATCCATCGAGGAGCTGGTGGCGGTGCCCGGCGTAAGCCGCCCGGCCGCCGAGGCGATCAAGCGGGCGCTGGGCTAAGACGCGTTCAACGTTCCGCGCTCAACGTTCAACGTTCGGCCAGCGCGCCAAGGTTGGCCGGTTTGACCCTCGACGTGCGACGCTGTGTGTCAACGTTGAACGTTGAACGTTGAACGTTCAGCACATCGTCTCGCCCAGGTCTGGAGCTGCTCGTACGGATGCTGCACGAGCGCCCGAGTCTGCTGGCGGAGGCGGCGGCCCAGCGGGACCGGCCGGGCGCTCGGGCCCCAGCGCGGGCGAACGGTCTGCTGGCCGAAGGCGCGGCCGAGGTCCTCAGTCGTCCGACCCGGAAACTCCACGATTACGCGGTACAGGTCCTCGATATGGTGGGCATCGCTGCCGCCCACCGCCAGCAGGCCATGCTGGTCGTTCATCTTCGTGAGGTTGCCCACTGAGCGCTCCGAGCCCTGGAATGGCGTGAGCAGCTCGATCCCATCGATGCCGTGCTTGCGGGCCACCCTTGCCAGGCGGTGGCGTCCCATGCCGATCCAGAAGACGTCGACGTGCGGGACGATGACCACCCCGCCGGCCGCCTTGGCGGCGCGGACCGCCTTGTCTAACGGCAGGAATTTGGGAAACGACGTTCTCGGGAAAGGAGGCTTGAACTGGTAGATCAGCAGATGCTTGAAGCCCCAGACGGTCAGCTCGACCCCCCACAGTGGCTGGACGCGGCTGTTCGGGTGGGCCGCCTTCCAGCGCAGCGCTCGGCGGTAAGCACGGACGTCATCGTGATCGGTGAAGCCGACGACGTCGACCTCGCTGTTCCGCTCGACCTCGTCGAGGATCTCGTCCACGGTCGCCAATCCATCGCTGTACGTGGTGTGGATGTGCAGGATGGCCTGGCCCAACGCGCGCCCCTCTGGTACTCGCGAGTAGGGATAAGGATAGCATGGCCCACTCCGGGGGCCGGGCCGGCTGGCATCGGGGCTAGCGGCCGCGCCGGTCCACGGTCACGTTCTCGGCGTCGAACAGCCCTTCGTCCTGCTTGACCCCATCGACCTGGACGTAGTCGCCCGCCTGGATCGCCGGGCAGCCCGCCCCAGACAGGAGCCGCACGACCACCAGCCCATCGCGATTGGCGATCAAGAGGTAGGGCGGCTGGGCGTCCAGGCGCACCTCCAGCACGTTGCCCTCGGTCCGGTAGTCGTCCAGGCCGAGCCGGTTCGTTGGCTCGCGTTCCTACGCGGCCGCGACGCCCTCGCGCACCCCCAGCCGCGCGGCCAGGTCTAGCTGGACAAAGGGGCGGTCGGCGCGGTCGTTGGCGCGCACCCAGAGCCTGAGCCGGGCGGGGTCGGCGATGGTGCTGTAGATCGTGCCGGGGTTTTGGAGGCAGTCCCACTCCGTCTCGGCGCCCTCCACCGAGCAGGTGTCCGTCAGCGCCGCCTGGGCATCCGCCACCCCGTAGGCGCGCGGGCCGAGCAGCTCGTCCAGCCGCGCCAGGCGGTACTCCGAGTTCGGGACAACCCAGCCGACCTGCAGCTCGACCGTGAGCGGGTGCTGAAAATGGTTGGTGGCGCGGACCAACCCGTCAGAAGGGTGGATCACTGCCAGGCGGTCCATGGTGAACTCGAACAGCCTGGCCTCGCCTGAGGGGCCAGATGCCATGGTCAGGTTGTTGCCGATCGTCCGCCGAGCGCCACGAAGCAGCCACTCGGCCTCCTCGAGCGAGCCAGCGTGCTGGGCAATCAGCCGATAGAGCAGCGGCAGCGGGATGCCGTTTGGCGTCTCGCGCGAGACCGGCGAGGTCAGGCAGGCCAGCGAGAGACCGTCCGCGTTCATCGCCGTGACCGCGCCAATCCAGCCGGGCCAGCCGACCGAGACGAACGGCCGCCCGTGGGAGGGACGGACCAGGAAGACAACAACGTTCTCGCGCAGGATCTGGGGCACCACGCCGTCCGGATCGATGAACCCGTCGCACAGGAAGTAATCCAGGTTGCGGGCGTGGATCGGGCGGCCAGTGTTACTTCGCGGGCCGGCCAACACGAAACTGGAGCACGCCAGCCGCCCGATCAGGGGCGCGATGAAGCGGTGGTTCATGAGCGGCGCCAGGGCAGGGTTCAGAAGCGCCAGGGCGTGGAGCACGTCGTCGAAGGCGTTGTAGAGCAGGACGTCCCGATAGCTGACGCCGGCTCCGTCGGCCAGGCCGCGCATCTCCTCCCGAAGCTCGCGCGGGACGTGGGGGTGCATGCGCGAGACGATCCCGAACAGCAGCGCCGCCAACGTGACACCCACCGCCCTCCCGCGCTTGAACAGGATGTCGCGGTACAGGCGATCGCGAAACATCTGGATCTGCGTCCGCAGCGCCAGACCATGCTGATGGCCGCGCTCGTACGGCTCGCCGGCCAGCTCGATCAGCAGGAAGCCGTCGTACGGCTCGACGTGCGCCGAGCCAGACGCGCCTGTCATGTCGGCGAGTATACCAAGTAGGCAGTAGGCGGTAGGCAGTAGGCAGTACTAGACAGTGGCGGTACGCGGGGGTGGCAAGCTGGCCTCGCTGCTCACTACTCACTACTCACTACTGCTCACTGCTCACTGCTCGCCGCCAGGCCTCGTCCACCTGGCGCTCCGTCTCGGCCAGGCTGCCGGAGTTGTCGATGACAACCGTTGCGTGGCGGACTTTCTCCTCCTGGGGCGGCTGCATGGCGATCCGCTCCCGAGCCTGCTGCTCGCTCAGCCCGCGCGCTTCCATCAGGCGGCGGAACTGCTGCTCGGGGATGCACGTCACGACCCACAGGGCGTCCAGCTCGTGGTGCAGGCCAGACTCGACCAGCTTGATCGCATCGACCACGAGGGCCGCCGCGCTCGACTCGGCCAGACGCCGCCGGATCTCCACCCGAACGCCCGGGTGCACGATCGTCTCCAGGTCCTCGAGCGCGGCCGGGTCGCGCCAGACGACAGCGCCGAGCGCGGCGCGATCGATGCTTCCATCAGCAGCCCGGACCGCGGGTCCGAAGCGGGCCACGATCCGCTCGGTCTCGGGCGTCCCGGCCACCATCAGGCGGTGGACGAGGCTGTCGGCGTCGACGTACTCGGCGCCGCGGGCGGCCAGCATCTGCCCCACCGTGCTCTTGCCGCAGGCGATGTTGCCAGTTAGCCCGATCCGGTAGGGCATCGAAAAACTGGTATGATCCGTCGTCGGTTGGGGCTCCGACGAGTCGGAGCCCCTACACCAGCGTCATGAAGCTGAAGCCCGTCGCCGACCATACTATCACGCTCAAGTCTCCCCGCGAGCTGAAGATCATGCGCGAGGCGGGCCGAATTGTGGCCAGAACAGTGCGCGAGGTGATCGCGGCGATGCGACCCGGGATGACCACCCGCGAGCTGGACATGGTGGCCGCCAAGAGCTTTCGCCGCCAGGGCGCCAAGTCGACCGCGCTGGGTTACTTCGGGTTCCCGGGCCACATCTGCATCTCGGTCAACAGCCAGGTCGTCCACGGCATCCCGGGCCCGCTGAAGATCAACGCGGGCGACCTGGTCAAGCTAGACGTGGCGGCGAGCTACAACGGGTATGTGGGCGACACCACCATGACGGCCGTGGTCGGTTGCAAGCCCAATCGCGCGCAGGAGCGCCTGATGCGGGTGACCCAGGAGGCGCTGGTGGCGGGCATCGCTCAGGCCCGGCCGGGCAATCGCCTCTCCGACATCGGCCACGCCATCCAGAGCCACGTGGAGAAGCACGGCCTGTCCGTGGTGAGAGTCTTCGTGGGCCACGGCGTTGGGCGCTCGATGCATGAGGCGCCGCAAGTGGCCCACTTCGGGCCGCCCGGCAAGGGTCCCATCCTGAAGCCGGGCATGGTCATCGCGATCGAGCCCCAGGTGAATATGGGCTCGCCAGACATTCAAATGCTGGAAGACGGCTGGACCGCCGTCACCGCCGACGGCAGCCTGTCGGCCCACTTCGAGCACACCGTCGCCGTCACCGACGACGGACCCTGGATCCTAACGGAGTTATGAGAGGTGTGAGGTGGCGATCACCGAGACGCAGACGCTGACCCTTGACGAGGAGTACCGCCAGAAGTTCGCCAGCTCGGGCGCGCTATACCAGCGTGCGCGTGAGGTGATCGCGGGCGGCATCACCCACGACGCCCGCGCCTTCGCGCCCTTCCCCGTGTACGTTGACCGAGCAGAGGGCGCCCGGAAGTGGGACGCCGACGGCAACGAGCTGCTCGACTACTGGATGGGTCACGGGGCGCTGATCCTGGGCCACAGCCACCCGGACATCAGCGAAGCGGTGGCCGAGCAGGTCCGCCGCGGGACCCATTACGGCGCCTGCCACGAGATCGAGGTGGAGTGGGCCGAACTGGTCCACAAGCTGATCCCGTCGGCCGAGAAGGTCCGCTTCACCATGTCGGGCACCGAGGCGACGATGCTGGCCATGCGTGACGCGCGGGCCTTCACCGGCAAGAACAAGGTCCTGCGCTTCCAGGGCCACTTTCATGGCTGGCACGACTACGGGATGATCGGCTATCAGCCGCCCTTCGAGACACCCACCTCGGCCGGCATCCCGGACGCGGTCGGCGCCTCGATGCTGACCGCCAGGCCGAACGACATCGAGCACGTTCGCGAGCTGCTCGAGGCCGACGACGACGTCGGGACGGTCATCCTGGAGCCGGCCGGCGGCAGCAACGGCACCGTTCCGACGAATCCGGAGTTCCTGCGCCAGCTGCGCGCGCTGACGGCCGAGCGCGGCATGGTCCTCATCTTCGACGAGGTGATCACTGGCTTTCGCTACGCGCCGGGCGGCGCCCAGGAGTACTACGGGGTGACGCCGGACATGACGACGCTGGCCAAGATCGTGGCGGGCGGGCTGCCGGGCGGCGCGCTGGTCGGCAAGGCGGAGGTGATGGAGATCCAGCAGTTCTCGGGCGACGCCAAGCGTGACCGCTACCAGCGAGTGCTCCAGCAGGGCACCTTCAATGCCAACCCGCTGTGCGCCGCGGCGGGCGTGGCCTGCCTGAAGCACGTGGCGACGGGCAAGCCGCACGAGTACGCCAACCGCCTTGGCGAACGACTCCGCAGCGACCTGAACGACCTCCTGCGCCGCCTGGGCATCCCGGGCCTTATCTACGGCGAGACGTCGGTCTTCACGATCATGCTGGGGGCCGGCATCGAGGAGGCCGTGCGTACCAGCGACGTGGGGGTGCTCATGGGCGCCCGCGGCGCCGCGGCGCTGCTGCGCAAAGGGATGCTGCTGGAGGGGATCGACCTGATGCGGAGCGGTGGCTTTACCTCGATCGCCCACACCGAGGCCGACATCGACCGGACCGTGAGCGGCTTCGAGCGAGTCGTCGGCCGCATGCAGCGCGAAGGAGCGGTGTAGAAAACCTAACCCCCAGCCCCCTTCCCTTCAGGGAAGGGGGAGCGAGGATTGTCATCCTGAGCGAAGCAAAGGATCCGTGCCCTCAGTGAGGAGACGGATCCTTCGCTGCGCTCAGGATGACAAGATGCGCTCAGGATCACAATGGACAAGGGCCCGGGGCAAGGCCCCTATCCCCGATCCCCCATCCCGCTATCCTAGTACTCCGGCATCGGCGGGGGGGCGGCTTTCTCCTTCTCGGGGATCTCGGTGACCAGAGTCTCCGTGGTCATGATCATGGTCGCGATCGAGGCGGCGTTCTCTAGCGCGGAGCGCGTCACCTTGAGCGGATCGATGATGCCGCGGTCGACCATGTTGGCGTAGTCGCCCTTGGCGGCATCGAAGCCTTCGCCGAGCTTACGCTTTTTGACCTCCTCCACGATCACCGAGCCCTCGACGCCAGCGTTGGCGGCGATCCGCCGCAGTGGCTCCTCGAGCGCTCGCTTCAGGATCATGGCGCCCGTCTTCTCGTCACTAGGTCCCGAGTAGCCCTTGAGGAGCTTTTCGAGCGCCGGCAGGGCGTTGACGAACGCCACCCCGCCGCCGGAGACGATGCCCTCCTCGACGGCCGCCCGAGTGGCCTGAAGCGCGTCCTCGACGCGGTGCTTCTTCTCCTTCAGCTCGACCTCGGTGGCGGCTCCGACCCGGATCACCGCCACGCCACCGGCAAGCTTCGCCAGCCGCTCCTGCAGCTTCTCGCGGTCGAAGTCGGAGGTCGTCTCGCCGATCTGAGTCCTGATCTGGGCGATGCGGCCCTTGATCGCTTCTTCCGAGCCGCGGCCCTCGACGATCGTCGTCTCGTCCTTGTTGGCGACCACCCGGCGGGCGCGGCCAAGGTCCTGGAGGTTGACGCTGTCGAGCTTGCGGCCGACCTCCTCGGAGATCACCTGCGCGCCAGTCAGGACGGCGATGTCCTCCAGCATCGCCTTGCGGCGGTCGCCGAAGCCGGGTGCCTTCACTCCAAGCACGTTGAGCATGCCGCGCAGCTTGTTGACGACTAGCGTCGCTAGCGCCTCGCCCTCGACGTCCTCGGCGATGATCAGCAGGTTCTTGCTGACCTGCACGAACCGCTCCAGGACCGGCAGGATGTCGTTGATGGCGCTGATCTTCTTGTCAGTTACCAGGATGTATGGCTCGTCGAGAACGGCTTCCATCCGCTGCGGGTCGGAGATGAAGTACGGCGAGATGTAGCCGCGGTCGAACTGCATGCCCTCGACGTATTCGGTCTCGAACTTGAGGGTCTTGCTCTCCTCGACCGTGATCACGCCGTCCTTGCCGACCTTGTCCATCACCTCGGCGATCAGGCTGCCGATCTCCTCGTCGGCGGCCGAGATCGCCGCCACCTGAGCGATCTCTGTCTTGGTGCCGATGGTCTTACTGTTCTTCTTCAGCTCGTCGACGACCGCCTCGACGCCCTTCTCGACCCCACGCTTGAGCTGGAGCGGGTTGGCGCCGCTGGTGACGTTGCGGAATCCCTCGGATACGATCGCCTGGGCGAGCACGGTGGCCGTGGTGGTCCCGTCGCCGGCGATATCGTTGGTCTTGGTGGCAGCCTCTTTCAGGAGCTGCGCGCCCATGTTCTCGAACGGGTCCTCCAGCTCGATCTCCTTGGCGATCGTCACGCCGTCGTTGGTGATCGTGGGCGGACCGAATTTCTTGTCGAGCACCACGTTGCGGCCCCGCGGGCCGAGTGTAATCTTGACCGCGTCGGCCAGCGCGTCGACGCCCCGCTTGAGGGCGCGGCGGGCCTCCTCGCTGTAGTTCAACTGCTTAGCAGGCATTCCTTCCTCCGAAGCTTTCAGCTTTCAGCATTCAGCTATCAGCTTTGACCCGTCAGCAGGTCCTTGCTGGCAGCTGACGGCTGACGGCCGATGGCTCTCTATTTGCCGTTGACCATCAGGGCCAGCACGTCCTTCTCGCTGAGGATGAGCAGCTCGTTGTCCTCATGCTTGAACTCGGTGCCGGCGTACTTGGCGAAGAGGACGCGGTCGCCCTCCTTCAGGTCCAGCTTGATCCGCTCGCCGCTGTCCAGGATCCGGCCGGGCCCGACGGCCAGGACCTCACCCTGCTGCGGCTTCTCCTTGGCCGTGTCGGGCAGAACGAGTCCGCTCTTGGTGACATCTTCTCGCTCGAGCGGCTTGATCACAACGCGGTCGCCAAGCGGCCGCAAACCGATCTTTGCCTTGGCCATTACTGATGCCTCCTCCTTCCGCTGTGTTGACCTCGATAGCTCGGGACTGCCGTCCCTGCAAGTCAGAATAGCTTAGCACTCGTTGACCGAGAGTGCTAACCCGAGCCTAGTTTAGCGAACTGATCGGGGACGTGCAAGTCCGGCCGCCGAGTCCGAAGTTCAAGGTTCAAAGCGTGGTCAAGGTGCTCAAGGTGCTCAAGGTGCTCAAGATTTCACAAATAGGGGTTTTTGAGCATCTTGGCGGGCGGTGGGAGCCAGTCCGAAGTCGACAGCCGAGAGTCCAGACTCCAAGACGGCCCTCTCCCCTCGCCCCTCCCCGAACTTTGGGGGAGGGGTTGGGGAGGGGTTGGGGTGGGGGCTCGACCGCGCGAACGTGACGAACTGAGCTCGCGGCGCTATCCTGGAGAGGCTTCACGGCGGTACAACCGTGTTTGGGGGGTTCTGGACGGAGCTGCTTGCCTGTGGCGGCGACCATCACCATGGTACCCTCGCGGCGCGGCGGGGCGCGCATACCAGCCCCAGCGCTGGTCGGCCGCGCGGCTGAGCTGGCCTGCCTGCTGGACCGGCTGGAGGCGGCGCGCGGCTCGCAGCTCGCAGGGCAGTGTGGTGCTGCTGGTCGGGGAGGCCGGGGTCGGCAAGAGCCGGCTCTGCCAGGAGCTCATCGGGCGCGCCTCCGAGAGCACGGCCTGTCTGTACGGAGCCGGCTCACCGTGCCTGCCAGAGACCGAGCTAGGTCCGTTCGTGGACGCGCTGCGGGGGCATCTGCGCGAGCTGACGCCCGCCGCGGCGCGCGAGCTGCTCGGTCCGGACGCATACGGCATGAGCGGGCTGTTGCCGGAGCTCGCCGACCTCAGTCCCGCGGGTTCGTCGGCGCCGATATCGTCGCCAGATCGCCGCCGGTACGACCTCGAGGCGTGTCTGCGGGCCGTGCGGCGGCTGGCCCAACGTCGACCGCTGCTGCTCGTGCTCGAAGATCTCCAGTGGGCGGACCGAGGAACCTTGGAGCTGGTCCGATACCTTGCAGCCGGGCTCCACGGCCGGCCCGTGCTGCTGATCTGCACGTATCGCGGCGACGAGGCGAATGCGCCATCGGCTGGCGGCACCCACACGGCGCGCCTGCCCGACCTGAGCCTCGAGCTGTTGCGGGCCCGGCTGGCCGACCGCCTCGATCTCCAGCCGCTCGACCGGCGCGCCACGGCCGAGCTGGTTGGCGCGTTCTTCGACCTCGAACGGCCCGTGTCAGGCGATTTCGCGGCCGCGATCCACCGCTACGCCTCGGGCAACCCGTTCTTCACCGAAGAGACTGTCAAGGCGCTGATCGAAAGCGGCGGCATCTTCCACGAAGATGGGACCGTGCTGCGCCGTGACCTCACCGAGCTGACTTTGCCGCCGACCGTGCGCGACTTGGTGATCGCGCGCCTCGATCGGCTGGCGCCCGAAGCGCGCCGTGTATTGGAAGCGCTAGCGGTAGCCGGTCGGCGCTGCGAGCTGGGCGTGATTGCCCGGGCGAGCCGGCTGAATACCGAGGCGGCCGCTAGTGCGCTCGGGGAGGCTTATCGGCGTGGCTTCCTGGCTCGCGACCAGAGCGGCGGCTACGGAGTTCGCCACGACCTCGTGCGCCGAGCGCTCCTGGAGCCCTTGGTCCGAGACGAGCAGCGCGTTCTGCACGCTCGTCTGGGAGCGGCCATCGAGGCGGAGTGTGCGGCGGGCGATGGACTCGCCGGCTGGCACGCGGAGCTGGCGCAGCACTACTGGCGGGCCGCTGAGCCTACGAAGGCCGCCGAGCATGCCTGGCCGGCGGCGATTCAGGCCCTGTCGGTCCACGCCTACTCGGAGGCGATTCCGCTGCTCCGGATATGCCTCGCGGCAGATCCCGCTGGAGCCTGCCGGGCAGCTATCCTCGAGCGGCTTGGCGATGCGTACGTCAGCGTCGGAGTGTTGGCGGAGGCAGTCGCGGCCTACGAGACGCT
>DASPXK010000437.1:0-8107 GCA_035637315.1 Chloroflexota bacterium | reverse complement strand
AAGCCCCAAGGCTCCTGGCATGTCGACCCATCGGGCAACATCTTGGTCCCCAGCGGGCAGACGGCGCGGTGCCAGACGGCATGGTAGAGACTAGGCACACCCCGAAGGGCCGGCAGGATCAGGGGCGAGAGCTGGGTGAGGAAGAGCATGACGTGGACCAGGTCGGGCCGGAATTCCGCCACGACCCGCCGGAATTCCCAGGCAGCCGACGGATTCGCCGTCTGGAGAAGCGTTCGGAAGCGCGAGGTCGTCCCGAGGCACTCGTAGTCAGCCTGGCTCTTCTGATCGAGTGGCCGGGCGGAGCTCGCGAAGATCCGCGCGTCGTGTCCCCTTTGACGCAGCCCGTCGCGCAGCGCAAGCAGCAGATATTCGGCGCCACCGGTCGGCGTTGCGTAGTCGCTAACGAGGAGGATCCTCATCGCCCAGATCCGACAACGAAACGGGCCGCCCGGTCCTGGCCGACTCCTCCGCCGCTGCGATGACAGTGAGACTCCGGTACCCGTCCCAAAGATCGGGACCCGCGGGGCAATCGCCGCGTGTGGCCTTCACAAAGTGCGATAACGACGCCTGATATGACGGCTCCAGGCTCGGAGCGCGCAGTCTCTTCAGCAGAAATGGGCTGCCCACGACGGACCGCAACCCCCGCCACAGCCGCCTGGTTCGCGAGTACTCGATCGATGGATCGGTGACGTCCACGTTCAACGAATGGTAACGATCTATGCTCAACTTCCCGCCCTGGCCATAGATTTCAAAGCGGTCCTCGTCAACGGCGCTCGTCGAAAAGAATGACTGGACGGGGAGGCCATCGACAAGCCGCAGCTGGAGCGTCACGCTGTCGTCCTCGCTGTGCTGAGAGCGCAAGGTCGCAAACACGTCGCGTACACGTTGACCGAAGAGGTAATGCACGAGGTCAACGTGGTGCGACGCGTACTCCAGCAGGGCGCCGCCTCCCCCCTGGCGCGTCTGTAGCCACTCGGGCATAACTCGGACTGGCGACGAAAATACTGACCTGGCGGCCACCAGCTCGCCGAGCCTGGCCGACTGGATGTGCCGTGCGACCGCCTGGTAGAGCGGGTTGAATCGATAGTTGAATCCGATCCGGCCGACGACACCGGCGCGCCGCCACGCGGCCACGACCCCCCGCGCCTGGGCCAGATCCGTCGCGATTGGCTTCTCGAGGTAGACGTGTTTCCCCCCCTCGAGTGCGGCAATGGCGGCCTCGGCGTGGAGCGCCGTCGGCAGGCAGATCACGACCGCCTCTACCGAAGGAAGGCTGAGAAGATCATGGTAGTCGGCCATGGCGACCGCGCCCGGCGCTCGAGCATGAGCCTCTGCCCGGCGCGAGGGATCTGGCTCCGCCAGCGCCACGAGCTCGACGCGTGACAAGCGAGTGACGATGTTGAGGTGGACGAGCTGGGCGATACGTCCACAGCCGATGAGACCCAGCTTCAGGGCAGCCATGGGCACCTATCGCTCGGCCAGCCCGTCGGATGGGGGCAAAGGCGCGCCAGAAATGTCAGGGCTTGGGGTTGCGCTGCAGCGACTCGTCCCGATTTCGGCCCGCGCGCGCTCGCGGCCGGCGTGTCGCGGCGCGCTGAGGGCCAGCCGCAGCGCTCGCCTCAGCTGGAGCGGGCTCCTCAGGGCGCGTGGGTGGCCCCACCCGGTCGACGATGGGGACGAGCGGCAGATCCGAGGTCGGAATCGCACCCGGCCGGCGGAACTTGAGACTGCCATAGGCGATGCCGCCGGCGAACGCCAGGGCAGAATACCCGTAATAGAGCCAGTGTATCGGGATCACTCTAAGTAGGAACCAGAATCCCCGCTGGCGCAGGAAGAACGCGTACAGGCCCCAATTACAGGCGAGGAGGACGCCTACCGTCACCAGAGCTCCCAGCCAGGCAACGGGAAGCCACCATCCCAGCGCCACAAGAGCCACCAGGCCATATACCCCAAGCGCACTCACGCGGCTACCGGCATCAAGGTTTAGATCATTCGGAAGCGACCGCGAGCGGACGATGAGCTCGGTCCAGGGCAGAGCGCGATCGCGGATATCGGTTGTCACGATGCCCCGCAACGTCCAGCGCTTGAGATGCGTGACCTGGATGTGCTTCGCAAGCCGGATCCGTTCCCCTCCAGCACGGAGCCGATAACCCAACTCGATGTCCTCGATGCTCGGTCGAGCGTACGATGGATCGAACCCGCCCAGCGTTAGAAACACGCTCCGCTTGATGGCCCCACAACCGGCCCAGAAGGTCGATGCCGCCTCCCGGCCAGATTGATGGACGAAGTGGTGAAGCAGGTTTCGATACTGCGAGAGTAAGTCCGGTGCCGCCGGACGGTCGTCATACGAACCGAACGCGGCTGCCAGCTGGGGGTCAGACGCGAAGAGCATGACGAACTGGGCAAGGGTGTCTGGACGTACCACCACGTCGGCATCGACGAAGCAGAGCAAAGGCGCGCTGGCTGCCTGAGCGCCGAGGTTACGTGCTCGCCCCGGCCCCGATCGCGGCTGCTCGGTCCGGACCACCTGAGCGCCCCACTCGCGCGCCACAGCTACAGACTCATCGGTGCACCCGTCATCAACGACGATGCACTCCCACGCGACGCCCCGACTCTGCCAGAGCCCTTCCAAACAACGCTGCAGCATTGGGGCTGAGTTGTAGACCGGAATGACGACGCTGATCGCCGGGCGCTCCCTATCACCATGATGATCGGGCCTGTCGGAGGAGACACTGCTCATCACTGCTGAGACTGCTCCAAGTTCTTCGGTGTACTGGCGTCGAGCCGCGTGTGGTGGCCGCCGGTTAGAACGCGGCGCTCTTCTAGGTACTCCGGCTCGCTGTTGACGCTGTCAACATCGACGGCGTCTCCCAGGATATTACGAGCGGCGAGCAGTCCGGTTTCGATGGCATGGTCAGCATTGTTGTAGCGGAAGGTACCGCCACGCCCCACGATAGACAAGTTGCGGAATGCGCGAAGGCACCCTTTGACCGTTTCGACGGCGTCGTTGTATCCGAGGCCATAGCGCGGATAGGCGTCACGGCTGCGCACCGCGAAGCCATCGATGACTTCCCGAGGTTCGATGAAGCCCAGCTTCTCCGCCAGCTCCTGAGTTGCGAGTTCACACAGCCCCTCGTCCGAACGCTGCCAGATAGCGTCGCCCGCGTCGCAAAAGAACTCCAGCACCAGCGACGTCTTGCCCTCGGGTGCCAGGGCCGGGCTCCAGTTGCGGGGCTCGTGCAAGCGCGCAAAGGTCACCCGCGGGTCGTGGACGTAGAGCCAGGTGTCGTTGGTGACCTGAGGGCGGTCGATCATCAGATGGACAGTGATCAGATCGCGGTACGTCAGCACGCGCGTGGCCGCCAGGATCGAGTTGTCTACCTCTGGGCGAAGGTCGTGGGCTAGCTCAGTCATCGGTATCGACGAGACGAACGCGTCACCGCCGATGATCTGCTCGCGAGCGCCGTCGCTGACCGTCACACTCGTGATCGCCTGCCCGTCATGCTCCACTCTGATAACTCGCCAGCCGAAATGGACCTTGCCGCCCGCGCGCTCGATCTCCTCGGCCATCCGCTCTGAGATCCGCCCGTAGCCGAGGCGCGGATACATGAAGCGCTCGACGAGGCTCTCGACCTTGCCATCTGTACGCTTGACGGCGTCACGAAGCGCCATGAACAACGACAGGTTACGACTGCGCTGGGCGACCCAGTCGCCGGACAGGTTGCCACACTCCTCGCCCCAGACTTTCTCGGAGTATCGCCGAAAGAACAGCTCGTACAGAGTCCGTCCAAACTGCGCCACGTAGGCGTCTTCCATCGACACGATGGGCTTACGCGTCAGCGCCTGGGAGGCCTGCGCAACGACAAAGTCGCCCACCGCTCTCGCGCTGGTCGCCGCCCCAATCCGGGAAAGAACGTTGCCCACTCGCAACGGGTAGTCGACATATTTTCCGTCGAAGTAGACCCTGCTGATGCGATCGACCAGGATCAGCTCGCCGTCGAGCAGGTCCATCAAGAAGTAGTTCAGCTCATCCTTCTTGGTGTACCAGCGGTGGCCGCCGATGTCGAAGCGGAAGCCGTCCTTGCTGATCGTGCGCGCCAGGCCACCAACCATGTCGGCTTGCTCGTAGACTTGCACCGACCAGCCGGCCCGAGAAAGAGCGAAGCCAGTTGCCAGACCAGCAGGCCCAGCCCCAAGGATGACCACGGTGCCCGTGGCTGGCCCTGTCACGATCCGTACTTCACGGCGTAGTCAGGCGCCTCATCTGGTCTGCGGACGCCGCCGCAAGCGAATGTAGCGTGGGGGCCGAACCCAAGCTGCCGGGCGGCTGGCCCAGGCTGGTGTTACTTGGGTGGCATCCGTGAAGCGCACATGCACACCGCTGCGTTGTTGTCGTCATCCGGCAATGGGGGTTGCGCGAGCAGGCCCCAGACTTCGTCGCCGGGCTGGAAGCCTAAAGCTGCCAGCTGCGGCGGCGCCTCACCCGTGCCGGCATCGACCGATCGCGAGGCGACGCCAGACGGCAGCGCCATTATACAGAAGCCGCTCCAAACGTCAACCCGCGTCGGCGTGCCGGGCGCTCACGTGCCCCGAGTCATGCCCGAAATCGGAATATCGAGAAGAGTAACGTGTCGCGGAATGGAGATCGACTCACCGATTTGACGCCCCTGCGCAAGTCACTACCGGCTGGTCAATGAGTAATCGTCGACCCATGCATCTCCGACCTGGACGCTGGCGAAAACGGCGGCTTCTGTCACCCCGAGGGGTGCCGTGGCGACGAGCTCGTGCTGGGCCCACTCGGCTGTGGTCGCGAAAACCGCGATGTCGGCATCGATCATGCCACCCCGGGCGTCGGTCCAAGTGATCTGGACCCGAACCATACTGCCGGGCGTGTCCGACCGTGATTGGTGACTCAGCCTGTAAATTCGCCCCGCCGCGACCGGGACCACCTGGAAGTAGCTACCATCTTTCGAGACGTGGACGGCCGCGCGGCCGTCGTGGCTGTGCGCCCCAGACATGTCCAGTATCGGCTGACCAACGAAATCCCAGCCGGTCGGGATGCCCTGGCTAACCTCCTCAAAACCGGCGTTGACGATCAACTCACTCGTAGACGAGCGGACCGCGTCTGGGAGCTCTCCGTCACGCACAAGACGGTACAGTTCCACCTGGCGTCTCGCGTATTCCAGCTCAGCGTTCGCCTCGAGAAAGCCCTTCTCCGTTACGATCACGCCCTGGAGCTGGTGGGCTGGGGCTTGGCGATTGATCAGCACATGAGTGAAGCCCCAGCCACGAATGAGTCCCAAGGCTTCGGCTGGGTCCCGGGCTCTCGCCAGCTGTGCGACAAACGGGGAGTCTAGGTCCACGCTCTGCGCCGTCGGCGGCAAGTAGAGCCTGGACGCCTCAAAAGGCAAGGCCAGCACGTGCACCACTTCGCCTGAGTACTCACGATCGATGAATCGTGCCGCATCGTAAGTCGCCAGTATCCTCGTCAGGTAGGCGTCGCGCGATTCTCGGCCCAGTGCGACCCGGTACGGGATTCTCTCCGGGATAAGCCAGAAGCTCGCCACGAACAGCGGCAGACTGAGCGCCATCCAGGCCAGTACGACCAGCCGCGTGACGCAGCGAGTAGCGGTCAGGGCAGAGCGAGGCCAGCCGCGCTCGCCTAGCTTCGCGAACGCATAACCATTCAGGCTGTGCACGATTGGGAGTGCAGGGATCAAGAATCGAAGGTACGTGAAGGTGACCGTCCAGCCAACGATGTAGCCGAACAACACCGCAACGAGAAAGCGGCCGGCGCCTGACCGGAATAACTGCAGGGCGACTAGCGGCAAGGCCAGCACGCCGAGTCCCAACGCACCGTCTGGCACTGCCTCGGCGTACGTGCTGGAGTCAAAGGTTACCCACCAGGGCAGCTGCAAGTAATCGAGCGGCTCGAATCCGCGGTGCCCGATGCCGTAAACGGGAGTCTCCAGATCGTAGGCCGGTGCGACTGTCGCGTCCGACGAGATTGACGGCAAGTTTCGGAAAACGCCGCCGAGGTACGGGAAGACCGGGTTTCCCGTCTGCACATAGCGGAGCAGCGGCCACGGTGCACCGCTCACAATGGCCGCTGCCGCGAAGGCTAGGATTGGCAGCCAGCGCTGACCGACGGGCCGCCTGCGATCGGCCAGAGCGGCCAAGACGACCAGAGCGCTCAACGGTACCAGCAGCAGGACGGCGTTGAGCTTCGTGGATACGGCGAACCCGGCCAAAAGACCTGCCATGATCAGCCACGCCGCGCGCCGGTCAGTGAGCCAACGGACGGTCACCGCCACGGCGAGGAAGCAATAGCAGGTCAATGGGATCTCTACATAGGTCGTCGAAGCCTCCCACCCTACCAGTGGCGTCGTTAGGTAGAGCGCGGCACCGAAGAGGCCGGCGCTGTTGCCGAAGAACTGCCTGCCGTACGTGAAGATGGCGCTGACTGTTAGCAGCAGAAACGCGAAGTTGATGAGCTTCGCTGCGATCTGACCTTCGATGAGCATCGCCATCAGGTAGTTCATTTCGGCGCCCAGGTAGAACCAGGACCTGACATTCTCTGGCGTGACCACGAGCGCGTGCTGCTCGACGTACGTCTTCGGCAGCGCCAGGTGGTAGCTGAGCGAGTCGTACTGGATCTCCGGCGCCACTGACTCGATGAAAATGACAGCTATCCAACACGTCGCCAGCCCAAGAAGCGGTAATCCGAACCACGGCTCGACTGGGCCGCGCGCGACGTGCGCGGCACGCCCCCAAACTCTCACCGCCAGCAACGCCTTGTCGCGTAAGTCGCGCCATACCAGCAGCGACAACAGCAACAGAGCGCCCAACACCAGCCAGCGGTACAGGAGGCCGAGGAGCGCCAACACGAGCGTCCCGTGGCTGTACAGGCCAAGCGCGAGCGCCACCGACAGGACGGCTCTTTCGGCTCGGGGCTGGACGCCCTCTCCAATGAGCATCGTGAGCACCCTCTCGCCCAGTGCCCACCCCAGGAGCACTAGCCACACCACGACGGCCGCGGCAGCCGCGACCCGGCCCGCTACGAGTATCGCCAACACCAGCGCGGCGGCCCCGAGCAGCAACACGCGGCAATACAGTTGCTGAAGCTCTGGCCGGCCGAAGCGCCCCACGACAAGCCCAAGAACGGTCAGGATGATGACCGCCACATACGTGGGCAGTGCCTGGCTGGCCCCTAGGAAGTCCGCGTGGGCGAGCGCTCCCGCGGCCGTGGACGCATATGGGATGGTGATGAGGACGAGCCAGGCTAGCGCGAGCAAGTCGAGGAGAGCGCGAAGAGACGGGACCGTCTGCGGCGGCGCTGCGTGCGTCCGAGGCTCAACGGCCGCGGTTGGCTTATGCACGCGTCCGTTCACTCCTCCTGGGACTCGACAGAATATTGACGAGGGAGTGACATGACGTGTGCCGCGGGCTCGTCGTTCCGAGGGGGCCTTAGCTTAGCATCGCGGGGCAGCGGCTGCAACGCAGGGGTAGAATCACGTCGCGATGCTGCGCCAAACGTTCCCGTACGTCTCCCTATGCCTCGTGTTTTGGGCGTCTTCAATCATCTTTGCCCGGTTCTCTCTAGACGCGCCCTTCGCCGCGGACGACCTTCATCTGGTCAGAACATATTCATCGGCAGAGCTGCGTGGCGTCTGGTGGGACACATGGGACCCAGACCGTCTCGAGACCGGCGGATTCCGTCCGCTCACCACCATCTTCAATCATTTCCGCGCGCGGCTCCTTGGTGAATCGCCCGTCGCCCATCGCGTCTTCCTGCTCGGCCTGTTCTCTCTTTTCCTGACCCTAGCTGTGTTCCTTGCTCGATTTGTGTTCGAGATCCCCTACGCCCAGGGCCTGCTGGCTGGCCTGTTCGCCTTCCTCCACAAAGGTAACGCGTACCACTATCTCTGGATCTCAGACGGCGTCCATCTAGTCTCAGGCATATTGATCCTGTCTTCCGTCGCGATGTTCCTACTGTCAATACGCCACCGAAACTACCTCCTCTCGCTAGCCGGTCTACTTCTGTCGTCCGTGGCACTCTTGACTCGAGAGGACTCGATCGTCGTCTACCCACTGCTCTTCTTATTCG
>DASPXK010000436.1:0-10291 GCA_035637315.1 Chloroflexota bacterium | reverse complement strand
GGCCGGATGGACCACCAGTCCGGCCGGCTTGTCGACGACGATCATGGCCGGGTCCTCGTACACGACGTTCAGCGAGATCTCCGCGGCGGGCCGCAGCTCCAGGTGCGAGGGTCCAGGCCGGATCGAGACGCGCTGCCCGGCAACGACTCGCTCGCTCGGCTTGACGCGACGCCCGCCGATTGTGACCGCGCCGAGCCCGATCAAGCGCTGCCAGTCCGAGCGTGAGCGGCCGCCAACGTGGCGGGTCAGAAAGGCGTCGAGTCGCTCGTAGCCAACGTAGGGCGGGACCTCGACCTGCTGCGCACCGCCGGGCCGCGTGAACTCGCGTGGACGGAGCGGCAGTCGCTCACGCGCCTTTCTGGATGGCACGCTCGCGACCTGGGAACAACACGGTCAATGCCAGCCCAGCCACGCCTACGCAGATCGCCGAGTCGGCGACGTTGAAGACGGGCCAGAACGTGAGGTCGATGAAGTCGACGACATAGCCGACCCGAACTCGATCGATCAGGTTGCCGATCGCGCCGCCCATCTGCAGCCCAAGGCTCAGGTTCAGCAGCCAGCTCGGCTCAGGGATGTAGCGGTAGCTGGCCACGATCACCGCGATGACCACCACGCCGACGACGATGAAGAAGTAGGTCTGGTCCTGAAACAGGCCAAACGCGGCCCCTCGATTCTCGACGTACGTGAAGCGGATGTACTCGCCGGCGATGGGCACCGAGCGGAGCCCGGTGTCGAAAAGCTGGCGGGTGGCCACCTGCTTCGTCCAGCGGTCCAGCGCGATCACCGCCAGAGTCGTGGCCAGGAAGACAGCGGTCCGCGAGGACAGCATCGCGGCGGGGGATGTTCGCCGCTGGCCAAAGAACGGGAGCAGTGACACAGCTCAGGACTTGCCGTCGGCCCGCGCGAGGCGCAGCTCGAGCGGCTCGCCGTCGATCTCGCCGGACCAGGCGTGAGCGGCCGCCGGCTCGTCGCCACCCGGCTCCAGCCCTACCGACAGGGTCTCCTGTCTGATGTAGTCGGCGTGCTCCTGGAACACGCTACTCAGCGCGCCAGGCGCGTGATATCGCGTGACGATGCGGTCCTCGACCTCGAAGCCGGCGTCCTTGCGCAGCGTCTGGATTCGGTGGACCACCTCGCGCGCCCGGCCAGCCGAGATCAGCTCAGGGGTCAGCCGGGTGTCCAGTACGAGCGTGTAGCCGTCCGCTTCGGCCGCCGCGAAGCCCGGCCGCGCCTGAGTGCTGACCTGGACCTCGTCTGGCTCGAGCTTCTCGCCGGACACCTCGACCCGGCCGTCACGGCGGAGCTTGAACTGGCCCTCGCGGAGTGCTTTCAGCACAGCGGGGAGGCGCGCCCCCAGCCGCGGCCCGAGCAGGTGTGGCCTGGGTCTGACCGCGTGTGACACGGCATCCGCCACGTCGCCGCCCAGCTCGAGCCGCTGGACGTTTAGCTCACGGGCGATCTCCTCGTGCAGCTCGCTGGGGAGGCTCGGCGCGTCGGGCGGCGCCGCGACCCGGGCCAACCTCAGCGGCTGGCGTACGCGGATCGCAGCCTGCTCCCGCGCGGCTCGCCCCAGTCCAACCAGCCGCCGCGCCAGCTCGACCTGCCGGTCCAGCTGCGGGTCGATCAGCGACTCGTCCGAGCGCGGGTAGCGCTGATGGTGGACGCTATCTGGCGCGGACGGGTCGACCGAGCGGACCAGGTTCTGGTAGATCGACTCGGACAGGAATGGGAGGAAGGGCGCCAGGAGGGTGGCCAGGGTAGTGAGAACCTCGTACAGGGTTGCCTGGGCTGCACGCTTGTCGAGGTCATTCGCCGCCTTCCAGAACCGCCGCCGACTCCGCCGCACGTACCAGGTGGACAGGTCGTCGACGAACTGCTCGATCACCCGCGTCACCGAGGCCGCGTCGAGGCGGTCCAGACCCTCGCGGGTGGCCTTGGCCACCCCGTTCAGGCGCGACAGGATCCAACGGTCGAGCAGCGCCCGTTCCGACGCCGGGGCACGCGGAGCGCTCGGGTTGAAGCGGTCGATGCGCGCGTAGGTGACGAAGAAGCTGTACACGTTCCAGAGCAGGAGCAGCTTGCGCTTGACCTCCTCGGCCGGCCCGTAGCCGAAATTCAGGTTGGCCTGGACGTTCTGGCTGCAGTACAGCCAGCGCATCACATCGGCGCCCATCCGCTCGGCCGCTTCGTCGAACCAGATCGCGTTGCCAAGGCTCTTGTGCATCGGCCGCCCCTGCTCGTCCATCAGCTTCTCATAGGCGAGCACGGTGCGATACGGCGAGCGATCTTTGAGCGTCACGCTCATGAAGAGCATGCTGTAGAACCACAGGCGGACCTGCTCGCGCATCTCGGTGATGAAGTCGGCTGGATACCACGCCTCCCAGAGCGCGCGGTCGCTCAGATAGTGGAGGGTTGAGAAGGGGACGATCCCGGCGTCGAGCCAGGCGTCGCCGACCTCGCTGATTCGGCTGACCTCGCCGCCGCACTTCGGACAGCGGATCTTGACGTCGTCGATCCAGGGCCGGTGCAGCTCCTTGAGCCCTTCGAGCCCACAGATGGCGCGCTGCTTCAGCTCGTCGAGGGTGCCGACGACAGTCAATTCGCCACACGGACACGGGTAAAAAGGCAGCGGCAGCCCCCAGTAGCGCTTGCGACTGATATTCCAGTCGCCCATGTTGTTGAGCCAGTCCTCCATCCGCTTGCCCGTCGAGGGTGGCACCCAGTCGACCGTGCCCGAGGCGGCCTTCATCAGGGGCCTGATCTGGTCGGCCGAGATGAACCACTCGTCTGCCAGTCGAAAGACCAGCTCCTCGCCACACCGCCAGCAGGTCGGGTAGCGGTGGGTGTAGTCGTGGGACTTGAGGAGCAGCCCCTTGCGCTCGAGGCTCGCCAGGATGGCCGCATTCGTCTCGCGCACGTTCTGGCCACTGAGCTCGCCAAAACCGGGCGGATAATCGCCTGCCTCAGACAGAGGCACGATGACCGCTAGATCGTGAATCTTGGACAGCTCGAAGTCTTCGGCGCCGCAGCCCGGTGCGATGTGGACGATCCCAGTCCCCTCCTCCTCGCCGACCTCGCCCCAGCCCACCACGCGGTGGTCGACGCCGCGCTGGGCTTCGAGCTCGTCGAACGGGCCGCGGTACCTGAGGCCAACCAGCTCGCTGCCCGGCAGTCGCTCGACTTCCTCGAAGTCGCCCAGGAAGGCGGTCGTGCGGGACGAGAGGTAGTACAGCCGCCCGTCCTTACGGACCTTGACGTAATAGAGGTCGGGATGGACGGCGAGGGCGGTGTTGGCGGCCAGAGTCCAGGGGGTCGTGGTCCAGACCAGGAAGTGCTCGTTCTCACGGCCCTCGATCGGCAGGGCCAGGTAGACCGACAGATGCGTCACCTCGCGATACGAGTCGGTGCCCACCAATTCGTGCTGGGAGAGCCCGGTCCCGCAGCGGATACACCAGGGCATCGAGCGGGCGCCGCGGTACAGCCAGCCCTTCTCATGGCACGCCTTGAGGAAGTGCCAGATGTGCTCGATGTTCTCGTCGGTGTGGGTGTAGTAGGAGTTGCCCCAGTCCATCCATTGGCCCAGGCGGATTGACTGCTGGGTGATCAGGTCGGCGTAGTGGACGATTCGCTCCTTGCAGCGCTCGGCAAAACGATCGAGTCCGTACGCCTCGATCTCGCGCTTGGAGTCGAAGCCAAGCTCTCTTTCGACCTCGACCTCGACCCACAGCCCCTGGCAGTCGAAGCCGTTCTGGTAGCGCTGGGCCTTGCCGAGCATGGCCTGGTAGCGCTGATAGAGGTCCTTGTAGGTCCGTCCCCAGGCGTGGTGGACACCCATCGGATTGTTGGCCGTGATCGGCCCGTCGAAGAACGACCAGCGCGGCCCGTCGCGGTTCAGCTCGACCAGCTTCTCGAATGCGTGAGTCTCATCCCACAAGTTGAGGATGTCGCGTTCGAGGGCCGGAAAGTCGACGGTGCTGGGGACTGGCTGGTACACGGGCTGCGTCTGTCCTCTGGACCGCGCAGCGTACGGCCGATACGAAAAAGGCACGAAACACCGCTTCGTGCCCGGCCGCCGCGCTCTGGTCAGCTCGATCGTCGCAAAATGCTACCACGCGCTAAAGAGGGCTGCAACGACGCCGTCGCCCCCCGGCCCCCTCTCCGTTTCACCTAACCCCCTGACCCCCTTCCCTAAAGGGAAGGGGGAACCGTTCGGCAAGCCCCCCTTCCCTTTAGGGAAGGGGGTCAGGGGGTTAGGTTAGAGCTGGCGATGCGCTGGGCTTCGGCTAGATCCTCGGGCGTGTTGATGTTGAAGAACGAGCGAAGCTCGGGGTCGAAGGCGCGCAGCTCGTCCTTGCCGACCTGACGGACGCGCAGGTCGTCCAGGAACGAGATCATGCGCCGCTCGCCACGCGCCAGCGCCCGCGAGATCGCGGCCCGGCAAGCGTCGCGGGCGTAGGCGGCGTGCATCGGCTGAAGCTGTCCGCCGACCTCCGGGATGACGACGTCGAATTCGGCCAACTGATCGAGCAGCCAGGCGAGCAGGCGCGCATCGAGGAACGGCATATCGCACGCCACCAGCAGGCAGCGGGGATGAGAGGCGGCTTCTAGCGATGCCAGCAGGGCGGGCAGCACGCCGGCGTGTGGCTCTGGGTCGCGCACCAGTCTGACTCCAGGCGTGCCGCCCAGGCTGTCATCGTTGACGACCAGGATCGTCTCTTGCACGAGGTCGCCGAGCGCGCCCCGGACCCGGTCGAGGGAAGTAGCGCCACCGACAACGAGCCCAGCCTTGTTGGCGCCGCCGAGCCGCGAGCCGCGACCACCGGCCAGGACGATCCCAGTTGAGCGCGGAGTCAGGCTGAGCGGTCCTTCGGCTTCTCTTCCTGCGACGGGGAGTCGAGGGCGGCGTTCTTTCGAAACTCCTTGATCCCCCGCCCGAGCGCCCCGCCCAGGTCACCAAGTCTACCGGCCCCAAAGAAGATGATGAAGATGACGACGATCAGGATGATCTCAAACGGACCAAGTCCAAACATGAGGCGGCCTCCACGCGCGTCCAAGGATACCCCCTCTAGTCGACAGCCGGCCAAACCAGCCAGGCAGCTATACTGGGGTGCCGGCAGGATGCGAACGAGAGGAGGACAGCGATGCCTCGCTACATGATCCAGTTTGGCTACACGTCCGATGCCTGGGCGGCACTCGCCAAGAACCCGGCCGACCGAAGCGTCGGCCTAGCGAAGCTGATGGAGGCGGCCGGCGGCAAATTGCTCGACCTCTACTACCACTTTGGCGAGTACGATGGGGTGGCGATCGTCGAGGCTCCCGATGACACCTCGGCGACCGCCGCCGTCATCGCCGCCGCCGCGCCCGGCCATCTCAGGTCGACGAGGACGACCCGGCTGATGTCCGTCCAGGAGGCGATGGAGGCGATGCGGAAGGCAGGGACCCTGTCGTACCAGGCGCCCCGCTAGGGCGCGTCGCCCGAGTCCACGAGTTTCCAGCGCCGCGTCCTGCCCGCGCGGGACTCCGGAATACGGGCGACCTCGTCGATGTTGCTAGAGCCAAAGAGTCGTGAGCACGGCGTTTCGACGTTGCCGATATTGAGGAGGATCACATGGCGGTGACCCGCGAGCGGTTCGAACGGGGCATGACCTACGATGAGTACAAGGCCCAGATGACGCGCAATCGGGAGCGCTTCGAGGCCAACGAGCGCCAGGCCGCCATCGAGGGAGACGATCTGGCCGCTTTCAAGCGCTTGCCGCACACCTTGAACGTGCTGGTGCTGGCCGAAGACTGGTGCGGCGACGTGATCGCCAACGTGCCCATTGTGGGTCGCATCGCCATCGACAGCGGCAAGCTCAACCTGCGCGTCTTCCTCCGCGACCAGAATGACGACCTGATGGACCAGTATCTGAATCGGGGCGAGTTCCGATCGATTCCGGTCTTCGCCTTCTTCGACGACGACTTCAATGAAGTTGGGAAGTTCATCGAGCGCCCGGACAGCGTGACCGAGCTGCGGGCCCGGAACCGGCTCGAGATCTTCGCGCAGCATCCCGAGTTCGGCTCGCCGGACGCGCCGATCGATCAACTGCCGGAGGAGACACGGGTCAAACTCCAAGAGGCAATCGCGGAGATGCGCGAGCAGACGGCGCCGTTTGCGAATCGCGAGGTCATCCGGGAGCTGCGGGAGATCGTCGAGGGAGTGCCGTCGAGAGCGTAAGCCGATGGCCAAGCCCACCGCCAAGGTCACCATCACGTATTGCGCGGAGTGCGGCTACGAGCCGCAGACACTGGAGCTGGCCGGCGCCCTGATGAACGCGTTCGCGCATGACCTCTCCTCGATCGAGCTCATCCCTTGGTACGAGGGCTCGTTCGAGGTCTCGGTTGACGGCGAGCTGGTCCATTCGATGTATCGCGATGGTGGCTTTCCCGAGCACCAAACGATCCTCGACGCCGTCCGCGCCCGCCTCGCGCGGGGGGCAGATACACCGCTCGACGCGGCCGCGTCTTAGGTCCACTCAAACCCGACCTCAGATGGGGGCACGCCTGGGGTGTGATACCGCCTCGTCATAGCCGGACCCGGATCGATGCAGTTCCAGGAAGCGGTCCGACGCCGCCGCATGGTGCGCAGCTTTCAGGCGAAGGCCGTTCCGGCCGAGGTCCTGGAGCGGATCCTCGACAACGCTCGACGCGGGCCGTCAGCCGGCTTCACTCAGGGATTCGATCTGCTCGTCCTGGATGCGCCGGAGCAGACCACGCGGTTCTGGGAAGCGGTCTCGCCAGACCGAGCGTTCGCGCGGGCGGGCTGGCCCGGCGTGTACCGGGCCCCAGTCCTGGTCGTCCCGCTGGCGCACAAGCAGGCCTACCTGGATCGCTACGCCGAGCCGGACAAGGGGTGGAGCGACCGCGACGAGGCGCGCTGGCCGGTCCCGTACTGGTACGTGGACACGAGCTTCGCCGCGCTTCTGATCTTGCTGACGGCGGTGGATGCTGGCCTGGCTGCCCTCTTGTTCGGGATTCGAGACCCAGCGGCCCTCCGAGCGGCGTTCGGCGTGCCGGCTGAGTATGAGCCGATCGGCGCGATCGCCATCGGGTACGCGGCGCCCGATCGGCCCTCTCGCTCGCTGCAGCGCGGGCGCCGAGCGCCCGAAGCCATGATCCACCGCGGGCGCTGGTAGCGATTGCCGGGCGGCGAACCAGGGGTGTGAACATTCAAAGCTGGCCACCAAAGATGCCCAGGTGTCTGAAAGATGCCAAAGGCGCGAAAGGTGCCAAAGGTGCCACGAATGTGACCTGGACATCTGCTTACGCCCTCACCCCCACCCCTCTCCCAAGCGTGGGAGAGGGGAGACCCACTCGTGGGGGACCCAGGCCGAGACTTTGACGGCCACCCCTCTTGCGGACTCACCTAGAGAGGGGAGCCCTCACGCAGGAGGGAGAGGAGCAGTGGGGGCTGTCCCAGAGGGGAGGGAGCAAACCCCCAGAACCAGGCGCCCTGGTAGCCGTCCTTGCGGGGACGGATGCCGAGCGCCTGGCAGGCCCTGCGCAGCGTGTGCCTGCTGAGGCCGGCCGCGCGCGCTTCGGCCTCGACGACGCTGGCCGGCTTCGGCCCGTCGGCCAGGAGCGAGCGAAGGAGGCCCTGGGCTGCGCTGAGCGCCGTGGGCCCCTCACTGTGGCTGTCGAGGAGCGACTCGGCGGTGTGATCGGAGGCACCCTCCCAGATCACGCGGAGCGAGCCACTCTCGTCGGGCGCGAGGTGATAGGCGAGCGAGGCTAGCCGGCCTGTCATGCAGAACAATGCTATGATTGAACATACTGAATACTAAACAGAATGTCGGCGGAGTGGAACTACATGGTGGCACTGGCGACGCTCAAGACTCTGGCCGAACTCGAGCGAGAGATGGGCCAGGCTGGCCGTTCGGCAGAGGAGGCAGCGCTGCGGGAAGCTGCTCGAGCCCTGGCGCGGCGACGCGGCGAGTTCCTGACGACAGGAGCGGCGGCGGAGCGCCTCGGCGTCTCGATCCCCACTGTGAAGCGCTGGATCGAGCGAGGGGCCCTATCGGGTGGCCCTATGGGCGGACGCTGGCTCGTCTCCCCACAAAGCGTGGACGGACTCGTGCGCCTGCGAGCATCGCTCATCGCTCT
Source organism: Chloroflexota bacterium (assembly GCA_035637315.1). Taxonomy (GTDB): domain Bacteria; phylum Chloroflexota; class UBA6077; order UBA6077; family JACCZL01; genus DASPXK01. Next base: position 2,152 of record DASPXK010000436.1, on the reverse strand, counting down.
CGATCGCGAGGGGAGTCCCACAACGGAAGAGGTTCGAGAGCTCGACGAGCGTCGCCGAGAGAGCACCGAGAAGCAGGGTGTCGCGGCCGCTCGCCATTGAGCGTGTGGCTCTGGATTCGTCCGCCTTACTCGGTGCTCAACGCGGTCCGGTCATCGCAGCCGCCGCATCCCACTATTACCTTGGCTTTTGGAGCAGTTGGATCGTCGCGGAGTTCGTGAGGAAGCGAACTGAGTGGATAGCCGAGCGAGCCAGCCGCGACGGATGCGACCGCGCCGAGACGCGACGACGTCTCAGACAGTCCCGTCGCCGGATCAACGAGTTCATTCGGTCCTGTGCCCCGGTGCTCCGCTCGGTGGACTACGAAGATGCACCTTCGGATGACCTTGGTTGGCTTCGGGATCCCGACGACTGGTCAGTCATGCAGACAGCACTTGCCGCGAGCGCAGACGTGCTCGTCACCGACAATGCCGCTGATTTTCCATTGGGGGAACTACGCAACGGGATTCTCATGCTCGGGGGCGCGACGTTCCTTCGGGACCTGTTCCGTCGATTCCCCGATGCTGAGGCCAACGTACGGACGTTTCTTCGGCAGAGCTTGGCGATCACCGACCGTTAGGCAAGATGCGGAGCTGCTCGGCCGTCTGCTCGGAGCGTCGTCTGACTAGTCGTTGACGGGCTTCGAGTGTTCTCAAAACTCTTGCCAGACGGCTCTGGGCAACGGGAGAACGGCCCGCGAGGGTCCGCCCGATTACCTGCCAGGTCTGGTAGCCCGTACCGGATTCGAACCGGTGGTCTCCGCCTTGAGAGGGCGGTGTCCTAGGCCGCTAGACGAACGGGCCATCACGGCTTAGCACGCCGTCGGTCTGAGTATACCGAAGCCGCTGGACCACCGCAAACGAAGTTGCTCGCCAGGCTCGCGAGCCTTACTGCGCCAGCGAGAACAGCTTGAACTCCGTGAAGCGCACCTCCACCTCGCCGTCGGCCGGTGGCCCCTGCATCGAAAAGTTCAGGTTCAGCGTTCCGCCACGTCGTCCCAGACCCTCGTCGCCGACACTGTCCACCTGCCGTCCGTTTATGACCACCTGCATCGTGGCGCCCCGGATCTCCATGCGCAGCAGATTCTCCTCATCCCCACGTTTGAGCGCGCCGGTCCGAGCCTGGACGAGCGCATGCCGCTGCTGTTGCTGGTTGAAGACCACCCCAAAGCTCCCGACCTCTGGTGCAACCGAGAACACGTACATGTCTCCAGCGCTCGGGGTATAGCTCAGGCCGTAGCGCGCCTGGGCCGCCGACTTGGTCGCCCGCGCCCGCACCTCCGCGGCGAAGTCGCCTGACAACTTTTCTAGCGCCGGGGCATTCCACGACAGGAGTGCCTGCTCCTGGTTCGGCGGATACGGACCCTTGATGCGGGCCACGAGTGACCTGTCCAGATAGCCGTACTCCCATTGGTAGGCATGCGGTCCGCCGCCACCAGGGAGCCCGATGCGCGCGGTCCCTTGCTGGTTGTTTTGGAACAAGCCTTTCGCGGGATCAGCGAAGTCGTCGGAGCCCAACAGGCTTTGCTGGGAGGCCGCCGGACCTGGGCTGGCCGCCTGGGATGCGGATGGTGGGCCGGCGCCCTCCTTTGCCTGCGCTGCCGGGCTGGCCACCGGGGCCGCTGGGGCCTCAGCGCCGGTCGGCTTCGCCAGGGATGCCGCTCCCGGTTTCAGAGCTTCGGTCACGGCCTGACCAGGTTTTGTGGAGCCAGGCGGGAAGCCGCCTCGAGTTCGTTGAAAAAACACCCCACCGCCGATCAGGAGCAGGGCGACGGCCGCGACGACCGCGAACACAGGTAGCTTGCTCCGCGCCGTGGGCGCCGACGGCGTTGGCGACACGGGTGGCGCCGCGGCGGCCTTTGGTCTGGGCGCGGCTGCCGGGGCGGCCCCGGCCGCGCCTATGCCTGACCAGTCGACCTCGAAGAGATGCTGCGGCTCCTGGAAGCCTTTGACCTCGAAATAACCGCGGTCGACGTAGTCGGTGCCCTCCATCTTGCCGACCACGTAGCGCGTCGTCTCGGAGATCAGGATCTGCCCGGGTCCAGCCAGAGCGCAGATCCTGGCGGCGAGGTTGACCGTGCCGCCGAAGAAGTCGCCGGCCTCCCGGATCGGCTCG
>DASPXK010000435.1:0-8951 GCA_035637315.1 Chloroflexota bacterium | reverse complement strand
AGCTTGCCTCGAAGACGGCGCGCAGGTCCGGCGTGAGCGCGGGACGGACGTCCAGGGGATGCACCTCGACTGCCACCAGCTGGCCCGCCTGAAGCTCCAGTCGCTGGACCTCCTCTCGGGGTACGGTGACAATGTAGCTGTTGCCACTTTTTCGAAGCTTAGCCGTAATCACCAGAGGGCCTTCGATGCTAGATAATACAGAGTATACAAGACCTGCCGAGTATACATGCGTGGCCACGGCGAGGCGATGGGGACGACCATGACGCAAATCATCCCTCCGTGAGCGGCGTTCTGCGCAGCTATCTAAGCCCGGCCATCTCCTCGGTCGCGTTAGCTCGCCACAGCGTGAAGGTCCGCGTGACCTGGCTGGCCGAGGGGCTCGCGTTGGCACTCGTCTTGGCCTTTGCGCTCCGCCTGAGGCTCTGGAACCTGGACGCCTATAGCGGCTCGTTCGACGAGGGGATCCGAAGCGAGCAGTTGCTCCTCATGTCGGCCGGCTATCGCCCGTTTCGAGACATCTTCTCGTCGCAGGGGCCGCTTCTGCTCGACCTGCTCTACCCGTTCTACCTCTGGTTCGGACAGACGCTCGAAGCGGCCAGAGCGGGCGTCGTGGTCTTCTCTACGGTCGGCCTAGTCGCCGCCTGGTGGCTCGGACGCATGGCCGCTGGGCCGATCGCTGGGCTGGCCGCGGCGGGTCTGCTGGCGATGAGTCCTGGCTATTTGGAGGGCTCTCGCCTGGCTCTGGCGGAGGTGCCCACCATCGCCCCTGCCCTGCTCGCGCTTGGCGCAGCGTACGCCTATCGCCAGTCCAGCCGCACAGGCTGGCTCGTCGTGTCGGCCGTCCTCTGCGCGCTTGCCCTGCTGATCAAGCCGATGGTCGTTCACGTCGGCCTCCCTCTGATGGCCACGCTCGCGCAGGCGGACCGCCGTCAGTCCGCTCGAGACTTCGCACGGTATGGCTCCATCGTGGTCCTGCTCTGCGCTGGCGTGATCCTGGCGCTCGGGCCGGCCGCCGTCTGGGACAACCTCGGCGCCTATCGTGCCGCGGCAGGCCACCGCCTGGGCGCGGACTGGGCCAAGAACCTCCGACTCGCCTGGATCATCGTCGACCGCGAGCGGGCAGGGCTGCTGGCTCTGGCGGTGATTGGGCTCGTCTTTGGCTGCGCGCGGCACCCGGGCCGCGTCGTCCCAATCGCTCTCTGGGTTGCCGCCGTTCTTTCGCTGTTCGCCCTGTACGGTGATCTGGCGGACAAGCACATCGTCTACTTGATCCCACCCCTGGCGCTACTGGGCGGGGTGGGCCTGGGACTCGCTTTCCAGGCTGCCACGGTACTTGGGGGGGGCCGCCGGACCGGCTGGGATCTGGCGGTCGCCAGCCTGGGGCTGGTGGTCTTGGGCGTCTATCTTTGGAATCTTCAGCCGTTGTACCGAACCGACCTGTACGTGATCCTCGATGCCGAGAGGGTTGCCGAGCGGCGACGCGATCAGGCGGCCGAGCTGGACATGGCCGAGGTGATGCTAGCGCGAGCCGCCCCCAGTGATTGGGTCCTATCAGACAACCCGAACGCCGCCTTCCGCGCCCGGCGGATGGTCATCCCGGCCCTCGCCGACACCTCCGGGACCCGCGTCGATGCCGGATCGCTCACGTCCGCCAAGGTGATCGACCTGGTCGCGCAGTATCGTCCGGCCGTCGTCGTCACCTGGAGTCGACGCCTGGGCCGCCTCGATGCCTTCAACCGCTGGTTGCCCGAAGGCGGCTACCAGCTCGACCGCACCTACGAGAACGGCTGGCGACTGTACGTAAGGGATCAAGGTTCGGGGCTCAGGGATCAGGGATCGGGGAACCGGACCTGACCCCAACCCGCGACCGCTGACCTCATATACGGTCCAGCCACCCCTCTGGTACACGATCGGGAAGCTGAACTCGGCTGCGCGGGCCGGGACGAAGTGCGTCACCCCGTACTCGCCGGCCAGGTCACGGACGCGCTCCTCAGTCAGCCGCCGATAGGCCGGGTCCAGCTCCTCGCGGTATCGCAGCACGTCGCTGACCCCCAGGGCCTGCACACGATCGCGAAACTCGAAGTTGTGCTCGCGAAAATAGACCGCCTGGTTGGCCCGCTCTCGGGTCAGATACAGGGCTCGCTCGGCATTCTTGTAAAAGCTCTCGTTGTTCGGCTCGCTCGGCAGGATCAGGAACACGCTGTCGGTCGGTGTCTGGGTCCGGGCCCACTCCTGAAATTCCGCCGCCGCTGAGAGCCCACCGCGATGCCGCAGCTCGAACAGCCAGTCGGTCGACCCGCGCACCGCGAACGCTCCCGCCAGTGCCACGGCCAGGCCTGCCGCGGTCGCGGCGCGTGGATCGAGACGCTTCTGCAGCTGCCATGCCAGGAGCCAGCCGGCCATGAGGACGACCGACATCGCCGCGGCCCTGAGCGCGTAATCGAAGTCCAGCACCCAGACGCGCCTGCCCAGTAGCCGGGCCCCCGCCAGGCCCGCGATGCTCGCCAGGCTCAACCAGCTGAGCATGTGGAAGGCGAGCTGTCGGCGATCAGGCGCCAACCAGCGCTGAACAAGCTCCGCCGCCACGAGCAGGGCGACAGCGCACAGCCAGATCGGGTCGTCTGCGGCGAAGTCGCTTGGCGAGGCGAGCATAGCCGCCACTAAGACGACGATCGTGGTCCGTGGCAGGCGTCCTGCTGTCCACGCCGCGCGCAAGTAGTGGGCAAGGTAGATGAGTCCAAACATGTTGATCAGCCACGCACTGCGCGGGAACTGAAGCCGCGCCACCAGCGTGCTGATCGCGCCGCGCAGGCTGAGATCGATGAACACGAACGCGATGCCGCACAGCACGGCGACGGCGCCGAACAAAGCCAGCACGGTCCGTCGGTCGCGATCGTCGCGGATCGCCAGCATCGCGGTGAAGAGCGTCGCCAAGCCAAACACGTTCCGAACCCGCAGCGCCACTCGGTCCCAGTTGACGGTCATTGAGAGGTCGGTTGCCAGCTCGATCTTTGCCAGTTGAAGCGCCCAGCCGGGCAGAGTGTCGGTGTGCCGGCTCAGGGTGCCCGCCAGTGTCGGCGCGGCGGCCAGGAGCATCAAGGCCGCGGCTGTGAGGTCGCTCCTTATTCCAAACGACCGGATTTGGGACACGTACACGAGGCCGAGCGCGGCGCAAACGTACGAGCTGGTCGGCGCGTGGACGTCCAGCGCTAGCCCGGCCAACAGCCCAACGAGGGCATGGCGCCGCCGCAGCAGGGCGTAGATGGCGCCCAACTGGAGCGGCAGTGCCAGGAATGCGGGTGTCAGCTCGGCCGCGTGCAGGACTGTGCTGCCGACCGTGATGAGGCGGAACCCGGCCACATACAGGAAGAGGAAGAGGATCGCGCTCTGGCGGTCGCCCACCAGGTGGAGTGCGATCCGGTACAGCAGGGCCAGGCTGGCGACACTGGTGGGCAGGTAGAGCAGGAAGAGCGGCCACTCGATCGGCGGGCCTGGCATGAGCCTGACCACCGCGGCGATGAGCTGGTAACTGAAGGCAGCCGGCGTGCCTTCGTGCAGCGAGTAGACGAACGGATCATGGACGTACAGGCGCGGGTCTACGAAGGACTTGACGATCGGGATGTCCGACCAGCGCCCACCGTCGAACCCGCGGAAAAGCAGCGACCAGAGCGCCAGTAGCAGAGGAATGAGGAATGAGGAACGAGGAATGAGAGATGACCCATTCCTCATGCCTCACGCCTCATGCCTGGCTTGATCTCCAGGGTCCCTATCTGGACGAGACCGTCCCTTGTCGGCAAATCGCTGTTGGCCGGCAGGCGGCGACCGCGCGCGGAGGCGCTGGTCACCCCAACCAGCAGCGGATGCGTGCCAACGGGGGCGGCGGCGCCGATCGAGACGCTCGCGCGCTGCACGAACGGCTGCCCAGCTGTCCACTCTTGCGCTGCTCGGCTCTTGTCACAGCCCGGCCCGTTGCCATCGCCGATGCGCTCGCTGTCGCCGACTTCCAGGTCAATCGAGTAGCCGCCGTTTGTGGAGACCCGCGGGGCCCAGAAGAGGTCGATCCGCACTGTCCCGCCAGGCGCTGGGTCCTCTTCGAAGAGCTGGTAGCCGATCAGGTCAATCGCATCGCCGAAGCGAGCTGGGCTTCGGATGTAGCCCAGCGCGAGCGGACCCCGCGCCCAGACGCCTGGATCGAGCCACGTCCCGCTGAGCCAGCGATCGAAACGCTCCGCCAGCGCCTCCGCGGACCAGATGGTGGGCTCGGTCTCGGGCGGCGCGCCGGACTGGTGAATGCGCAGCTTGGGCTGACCGCCGACGGTGATCACACCCACAGTGGGGTATTCGGCCGCGATCCGCCGACGTGGCGGCTCGATCTCGTCCTGGACGTTCTCCGCGATCAGGTAGTAGCGGGGGTTCGCCGTGCACCGCCAGCCAGCCCGGGTGTACCAGTGGGTGATCTGAGGATTCTCATTGGAGTCGAACGAGCCGGCCAGCCAACCGTCCTGGTACAAAACGCCGACCGCCTTCCAGCCCGCCTGGTAGGGGAATCCGAATCGTTCCTTGCGCGGCACCTGGTCGGCCAGGACCGAGTAGAGCGGGAAGCTCGGCAGCAGGTTACCACGCACCAGCTCCGGCGTCGTCTCCAGGTAGACCGGCGCAAGGTATGCTCCCACTAGGGCCAACGCCACGCCCAGGCCAACCGCGATACCCGCACGCAGCCTGCGCTCCGAGCATGCTGCCCATAGACGGGCCACCGTCCAACCGCTGAGCAGGGCTAGCGGCGTCCCCACCACATGGATGTGAGTCCCGGGCTTCCTGGCGACAAACGCGTAGAACATGAACGGGAGCGCGAACCAGACCAGGCCTGCAGCCAACGGCAGCGATATGCTTGCCCGCCTCCTGGCCATCAAGGCCAGGCCCGTGCCGACCAGCAGCCCGACGAACAAAAGATAGATGCCCGACGCGTACAGCTCGGCCGAGGAGGCGATCGAGGAAAGGTTGTTGCGCGGGAAGCCCAGGCCGACCCGATCGACGATGCGGTCCGCGGCCAGGTGGCGGAGCGGGCTCGTGGCATATGGCCCAAAGAACAAGAGCAGCAAGCCCAGCCCCACCACGCCGCCCGCGAGCCATCCGACCGGCGCCTTCCGCTCCAATAGCCCCCGCCAGCCTCCCCTGCCCCACACAGCGATCAGCCCGATCGGCGGCAGCGCCCACACCGCGTCGTAATGCGCCAGTGCCCCCGTCGCGACGAACGCTCCCGCCAACACGGGCCAGCGGACAGTGCCAGACTCGGCGGCCAAAGCGGCTCGCTCACCGCCTACGTCCTTCTGTCCGCTGCCGGCTGCCCAGCGGACCGCGCATAAAACACCCAGGGCGCTCATCAGAAACACCACGCTCTGGTATTGGGCGATTCGCGCGAAGGCCACCAGGTAGCCGTCGAACGCCAACAGGAGCGCTGCCGTCAGACCGCCGACAGGCCCGAGGAGCCGTCTTCCGAACAGGTAGCACGTGGCTATGCCGGCGACGCTTGCGAGCGCAAACGGCAGCCGCGCCGAGGCCTCGCTGATCCCGCCAATCAGGCCGTACACAACGGCTGTGACCAGGACCTCGGCCGGTCCCTTGGCGTGGTAGTAGAGGGCGTCAGGCACGTCCTCGGCCACCCCGACCGCTCGCAAAACTACCTCCGTCTCGTCGCCCTGGAACTCCGAATAGCCGAGAGTTGGCAGCCGCAACGCGGCCGCAAGGGCGACGACGAGCAAGAGCCCGTACGTCTGACGGCTGACGGCCGACCATGGACGACGGTCCCCTGCTCCGTCGGTCGTCCGTCGTCCCTCGTCTGTCGTCCGTAGTCCTCTCGCCAGGACGAGCGCCACCAGGACGAGGGCCAGTCCGTCGAACCAGGCCAGAAGCAGACCGCGCCCTAGCTGGACCGGCAGATAGTTCAGCAGCAGCCCGCTCACACTCAGCGCGGCGCCGCCGAGCCCGATGCCGATCAGCACGGTTTCTGCCGGCGCGGCGGCGTCTGCGGGCGCGATGAGCTTCGCGAGCAGGCCGCCCGGAACGAGCGCCACAAGGACCAGGGCGGCGGCGGCTGCCCAGGCCAGGTTCGGGATCGCCAGTACGCCGACATTTGCCAGTGCAGCCGCGCCGAGGGACGCCACCACGAGCGGACCGCTGCGGCGGAATGCGCGTCGGATCGGCGGATCGGCTCGAGAGGGCTGGAGCTGCCGGCCGTCGTCAAGGACGGCGACTGGGCCTGCGGCGGATGATCCGGCTGAACCTGGCTGCACGATGAGAACGGGTGGGCCGCCAAATCCCGCCCAACCGAAGGCACCGGCGGCCCAGTGGCTGGCGCCCTATTGTAACGGGCGATCTATTCCTTTCCTCACCTCGTGAACGCGTGGTAGAGTTAGGCCCGTTTCCGGGGCTCCGGTGGATGCCCCTCCTTCCTGGGAGAAGCTCTTGCAGGCCACTGCCCATTGGCCGCCGGCAGCCAAGCGGGTGGCCGCCTGGACGGATTGGCTTCTCGTAGGCGCCCTCGTCGTCTATCTGCTGGCCAACGTCCCGTTTCTCGTTGCCTGGCCGGCCGTCAACGGCGACGAGGGCCGCGAGATGAACGCGTTCTGGGTCGCTAGCGGACTCGACCCGTCCGCGCGAAACCTGGACCCGGTCTTTCAGCACGACCCGCTCTACAAGGGCGGCCTCCAGGGTCTGTCCGCGGCCATCTCTTTTCGGCTGTCCGGCTTCGGTTTGTTGCAGGGTCGGATCGTCTCTCTGCTCTGGGGTGGCCTACTGCTGTGGTTCACGTTCCTGTGCGGGCGGCGTCTGTATGGTCCGACCGCGGGGGGGATCGGGGTACTCTTCCTGGCGGCCTCTCAGCCGTTCTTGGTCTCGTCACACATCGTGAGACCGGATATCGTCGTCGCCGCGCTCGTGATGGCCGCCCTCTATTGCGCGCTGCGGGGCCTTCAAGACGGTGCTCGTGTCTGGCACCTCGTAGCGGGGCTGCTCCTCGGGCTCTCGTTCGACGTCCACCCGAACACCATAGCGTTCATCCCAATGGTGGGCCTGTGCTACGTGCTGCGGCTCGGGCGACGGGTGCTCGCGTCAAGCGAGAGTTGGCTGTTCGCGGGTGGACTCCTGATCGGCGCGTTGTACTACGTCGGGGCCAGGGTCTTGCCTGACCCGCGCCATTATCTGGAGGCGTTCGCCTACTGGGTCGGGATAGACAAGCGACCACCCGTGCTGGCCACCCGCGGCGCACCGGCTCTGCAGGCGGAGCTCTGGCGCTGGCATCAGTACTTTGTTCACCGTCTGGCCGAGCTCGCTCTACTTGCAATCGGCGTGCTGGCCGCTATCTGGCGCCTGGCCCAAGGCCGAGAGATACCCGTGTCTCGACGGCTCGACCCGCTCTTGGTTGGGCTGGTGGCCGCGTTCGTCGTCTTCGTCCTGCTGGTCAACAGCAAGACCGAGTTCTACATGATCTTGTTCTTTCCTGTGCTGGTGCTCTTGCTAGCCGCCGCGATAGCCGAAGTCGGGTCTCAGCTCGTGCCTGGCGGGCGGCTCGTAGGAGCGGCGCTGCTGGTGATTCTGGCGGTCTCGGCCATGGGCTTCGAGGACAACTTTCGCGACGTGGTCGAGGCCGCATCGGATTTCCGCGAGCGCGATTATTCGGTCCTGTCGTCTCAGCTGCAGGCCCAAATCCCGGCTGGCTCCAAGGTGGTTGCACCGCCCGTGTACTGGATCGGGCTGGCCCAGCCGCCGTACTACCTGGATTACGTCGATTTCTACGTCTGGGAGCGGGTTCGGCGCGAGAGAAGCATGTCCTGGCCCGAGTTCTTGCGCGAGATCGACCCGGACTACGTCGTCCTCGACCCGAAGGCGAAGTACGATGTGACCCGCAGCACGCCCCGCTTCATGGAGGACAACGCCGAGCTGGTCACCCAGATCAAGCACGTCAACTACGGGCTGGTCCAGGTCTGGAAGATCAGGGGGGCGACTCGTTGAGCCTGACCCGGCTACGAGCACCGAAGTCCGAGGTCCGGAGTCCGAAGTCCGAAGAGCCAGGGCCGCCGACGGCTGAGCCCAGTCCCCACACTTCGCGCCTGGGACCCTTCACGTTCGATTTGGCGCGTCGGACGTCGGTAGTGGCTCTGCTCTTCCTGCTCAGCTTGTATCCGCGGGCCATCAATGTCGGCGGCTATCTGACGACGGACGAGGGTAACTGGATGGGGCGTACAGCCCTGTTCACCCGTGCGCTCGTTCAGGGAGATCCAGCGGGCACGTATCAGAGCGGTCACCCCGGCGTGATGACCATGTGGCTGTCGCTGATCGGGATGGGCTCCGAGCGAGCCCTTGGGCTGGTCGACTACGTCCGCCCCGACGGGCTCGAAAAGGCGCCAGGGTACCTGGAGACGCTGCGACTGGCGCGTTGGCCGTTCGTGGTCACCAGCTCGCTGGCCGTGGTCATCATCGCGCTCCTGGCGTGGCGGCTCTTTGGGCTCGGCCCGGGCCTCCTGACGGGAGTGCTGCTGGGGCTGGACCCGTTCTTTCTGGCCCACTCGGTAGTTATCCACGTCGACGGCAACGTGACTACTTGGATGAGCGTCTGCCTCCTCGCAGCCCTGATCTACTATCGGGCCGCTGGCGGGCGCCGCTACCTGGCCTTGTCAGGTGTGGCGGCCGGCCTGGCATTCCTCAGCAAGGCGCCATCGGCCTTCCTGCCTATGTTCATTCCTCTCGTCGCGCTGGGGTCGTTTGTGTACCGCGAGCGTGAGGGAGCGGCCGCTCCCTCACGGTCGCGGTCCGGAGTTGGGGCTTGGGCCGTTGGGTTGCTCGCGGACGCCTCGATTTGGGGTCTACTGGCCCTGGCCGTGGCGATGGTGCTCTGGCCAGCCTTCCGAGGCGATCCGTTCGGCACCCTTCGGCAAATGGTCGATTACACGGAGACC
>DASPXK010000434.1:0-9848 GCA_035637315.1 Chloroflexota bacterium | reverse complement strand
CTACCCATCGCCGTGGCCTGCAGCCCGGCTCCGGCCGCCCCGGCCGCGAAGACGGAAGCGAAGCCGACCCTTCCGCCGTCAGGGCAGGCCGAGGTCGCCAAGCCGGCCGCCACCCCCGTCGCGCCGGCGGCCACGGCCAAGCGGGGCGGGGTCGTCAGGGTCGGGCTGTCGCAGGAGCCGATCATCCTCAACACGTTGCTGGGCAGCCAGACCGTCAACGTCATCGTTACCGAGAACATCCTCGAAGGTCTCCTCAGCAACCCTCCGGATGGCACCTACGAGCCGGTCCTGGCGGCCGAGGTCCCCACGCGGCAGAACGGCGGGGTCTCGCCCGACGGACTGACCGTGACCTGGAGGCTGAAGCAGGGCGTCACCTGGTCGGATGGCCAGCCCTTCACCAGCAAGGACGTGCTGTTCACGTATAACGTCATCATGAACCCGGCTAACCCGGTCGTCATCCGAAGCGGCTACCCAGACATCGACTCGGTCACCACGCCTGACGACTCCACCGTCGTGGTCAAGTACAAACGGCTGTACGCGGCGTTCAAGGACCACTTCGCCAGGATCCTGCCCGAGCACGTCTTCGGCGGCGATCCGGTGATCGACAAGAAGGAGTTCAACCGCGCGCCGGTCGGCACTGGCCCGTTCAAGTTCAAGTCATGGGCCTCCGGCGACAACATCACGCTCGAGCGAAACCCCAACTTCCGGGACAAGGACAGGCCCTATCTCGACGGCCTGATCTTCAAGATCGTCCCGAGCCGCGAGGCCTCCATCCAGGCTTTCAAGGTCGGCGAGATCGACGTACTCTGGAACCTGATCGAGGCCAACATCCCGGAATTCGAAGCCATGGCGGACGCCGCCATCCAGCCGACGCCGAGCACTCGCGTGGAGCGGCTGATCCTCAATTCGAGCTGCCCGAGTGGCCCCCAGCAGGGCGACCCGAAGTGCCCGCACCCCGTCCTCGGCGATCTCCGAGTCCGCCAGGCCATCGAGCTGGCGATCGACAAGAAGGCGATCGTCGACAAGCTGCTTTTCGGCAAGACGACGGTGGCGACGTCGGTCATCCCGCTCGGCTGGTACGCGGCGAAGCTCGAGCCAGGCGAGTACAACCCAACCAGGGCGAAGCAGCTCCTGGAGGAGGCCGGCTGGAAGGTCGGTCCAGACGGCGTGCGCGTCAAGGACGGCGTCCGCGCCAAGATCGAGTATGGGACCACGACCGGCGACCGGCTTCGCGAGCAGACCCAGCAGGTGATCCAGGAGCTCCTTCAAGCGGTGGGCATCGAGGTGGAAATAAGGAACACCCCGTCGCCCGTCCTGCTGGGCACCTGGCAGGACAACGCCCCGCGCGCGAGGGGAAACTTCGACATGCTGATGTGGACGACGAACGCGGACGTCGACCCGCAGGCCCATCTCCACAGCTATTTCCACGGCAGCCAGATCCCGACCGAGGAGACGCGCAGCGGTCGCAACTACCACCGCGTCATCGATCCTGAGCTGGACAAGGGGCTCGACGCGGCCGGCTCGACCATCGACGAGGCCACCCGCAAGGCCGCCTATCAGACCGTTGCCGAGCGCGTCAACGCCGACAAGGGGCACGTCGTGCTGTACAACCGGCTCGAGATCGACGCTTTGAAGAACTACGTCAAGGGCCACGCCGTCAACATCTGGGACAACCTGACCTGGGACGCACAGAACTGGTGGCTGGACAAATAGTGAGGAGTGCGTAGTGGGTAGTGGGTAGAGGACGGGGATCATCAGCCTGCTGCCCAAGACGTACCGCCTACTGTCTGCCACCCACTGCCCCCTACTCACTACCCACTCGTCATGACACGCTATCTCCTCCGCCGCGTCTTCGAAGCGCTGCCGCTGCTGTTTTTGATCACGGTGGCGGTCTTCTTCATCTTGCAGCTGTTGCCGGCTGGTCCGCTCTCCGTCTACGAGAACGATCCTGCCCTGACCACCGAGGACCTCAAGCGCCTCGAGGAGCGCTTCGGGCTGAACGATCCGATCCCCGTCCGCTACTTGAAGTGGCTCGGGGCGCTCGTCCAGGGAGAGCTGGGGTACTCGCTGGTCACCCATCAGCAAGTCGCCGCCATGATCGGCGAGCGCCTACCCAACACGATCTACTTGATGACCGTCGCGCTTGGCGTCACGCTGCTGATCGCGCTCCCCATTGGCGTCATCTCGGCCATCCGCCAGTATTCCTGGCTGGACCACCTGGCGACGCTATTCAGCTTTGTCGGCTACGCCACGCCGCCGTTCTGGAGCGGCCTGCTGGTCATCATCCTGTTCTCGGTCAAGTTCAGAGAATGGGGTCTACCCTCGCTGCCAGCCTCGGGGATGTTCACGCTCGGCTCTGATGGCGGTGTCGCCGATCGTATCGTTCACCTGATCCTGCCGGTCGGAGTGCTGGCGCTGTTCAACGCCGCCCACTACACCCGCTACGTGCGCGCCAGCATGCTCGAGGTAGTCCATCAAGACTACGTCAGGACGGCCCGCGCCAAGGGGCTGGCCGATCGGTCCGTGATCTGGGCTCACGCGCTCAAGAACGCGGCCCTGCCGGTCGTCACGGTGATCGCCCTCGATCTGCCGATGCTCTTCTCCGGCGCGGTCGTCACGGAGAGCATCTTCGCCTGGCCGGGCATGGGCCGCCTGTTCCTGGAGTCCGCTTTCCGCTTCGACTACGCGGTGCTGATGGGGGTGGTGACTATCACGGCTGGGCTCGTCATCCTCTCGACCCTCCTGGCCGACGTGATCTACGCCTGGCTCGATCCGCGGATTCGGCTCTCATGACGGCCAGCGCGACGATCGAACGGGTCTCCGAGCCGCTCGGCGCGGCCACGCGGCCGGCTCTCTCGCAGCGCACACTAGCGTGGCGCCAGTTTCGGCGCCACCGCCTGGCGCTGGCGGGGGCGGCCACGTTCCTGGCGCTCTGCCTGACCGCCGTGCTGGCCCCGGTCTCGCCCTACGACCCCAATCGGACCAGCCTGCTCGACCGATTCGAGCCGCCCTCGCTGACTCATCCGATGGGCACCGACGACCTGGGCCGTGACGAGCTGACCCGAGTCCTGATCGGCGGTCGCATCTCCCTCGCGGTTGGGATGATGGCGATGATGGTGTCGATCGTGGTCGGCACGCTGGTCGGCGCGCTGGCGGGCTACTTTGGACGCGCGGTGGACAGTCTGCTCATGCGGCTGACTGAGATGTTCATCGCCTTCCCGCAGCTGTTCATCCTGATCCTGCTGGCCTCGCTGTTCGGAACGGGCTTCTGGACGATCGTGCTAGTGGTCGGCCTGCTGCGCTGGATGCCGGTCGCCCGACTCGTGCGCGCGGCGTTCCTGCAGCTCAAGGAGCAGGAGTTCGTCACGGCCGCTCGCGCGCTGGGCGCCCCGACCGCGGCGATCATGTGGCGGCACATCCTGCCAAACGCGCTCAGCCCGATCATCGTGGCCGCGACGCTTGGCGTGGCCGGCGCGATCCTGACCGAGTCGACGCTCTCATTCCTGGGCCTCGGGATTCAGCTGCCAACGGCGACCTGGGGCAACATGCTGCGGGCTGCCCAGAACGATATGACGACCGCGCCATGGCTGGCCTTCTTCCCAGGCTTCTTCATCTTCCTGACCATCCTCAGCAGCAACTACATCGGCGATGGCCTCCGCGACGCGCTGGACCCACACAAGCAGTTTTGAACCGCTGACCCGTATGCAGCTCATCGGCGTCGACGGTTGTGGGGCTGGCTGGGTGCTGGCGATCGGCGACACGGGCCTCGGCTCGCTCGACTTCGCGATCGAGCGCGACTTCACGGGGCTGGCCAGGCTGGCCGGGGCCGGCCAGGCGTTGATCGCGATCGACATCCCGATCGGGCTGGCTGAGACCGGCCCTAGAGCGTGCGACCTGGCCGCCCGCCTCTTACTCGGCCGGCCCCGCAGCTCCAGCGTGTTCGCGGCGCCCTGCCGACCCACGCTCAGCGCGACCACGTACCTGGACGCCTGTGCGATCAACCTGGCCGCCTGTGGCAAGGCGGTCACCAAACAGCTCTACAACATCATGCCGAAGATCCGGCAGGTCGACGCGCTGATGACGCCAGGCCTTCAGACGTGGGTCCGCGAGGTCCACCCGGAGGTTGTCTTCGCGGCACTCGCGGGCGTCGGCCAGGGGCTTGGCAGCCGCAAGAGGACACCGGCTGGCGAGGACGAGCGCCTCGAGTTGCTTGCACGCTGGCTGCCTCGCGTAGCCGTGGGTAAGGTCCGTTCATGTCTTGGACCACAGCACGCAGCGCGGGACGACATTGTCGACGCGCTGGCCTGCCTGGTTGCCGCCTACCGGATCTGCCGTGGACAGCACCTCGTCCTGCCTAGCGGCCGAGTGCCGCTGGACTCGCGCGGGCTGCGCATGGAGATCCTGGCTTGACTGAGCTCCAGTTCCATCCCCTGACTCCCGATCGCTGGGCCGATCTCGAAACGCTGTTCGGCCCACGCGGAGCGGTCGGTGGGTGCTGGTGCATGTGGTGGCGCATTAAGCGTTTGGAGTTCGCCTCCCAGAAGGGTGAGAGCAATCGGCTAGCGCTCCAAAGAATCCTCGAAGCCGGTGATGAGCCGGGCATCCTCGCGTACGCTGCGGGCCAGCCAGTCGGCTGGTGCGCGCTGGCTCCGCGCGAGAGCTATCCAGCTCTCGACCGGTCTCGCACGCTAAGGCGCCTCGACGAGCAGCCGGTGTGGTCGATCACGTGCTTCTTCGTCGCCCGGCCCTTCCGTCGCAAGGGCTTAAGCGTGGCGCTGCTGAAGGCAGCCATCGAACACGCCAGGGCACGCGGCGCAACGATCGTCGAGGGTTACCCAGTTGAGCCGAAGAAGGGCAGCATGCCCGACATCTTCGCTTTCACCGGGCTGAGTTCTGCGTTCCGCCAGGCAGGCTTTGTGGAGGTGGCGCGCCGATCGGAGACCAGGCCGATCATGCGCTTCGAGGTCGTCCGTTCTCGAGGCGCTCGTCATGGCGCCTCGTAGCCGCGCTGGGCGTCCGGGATTTGAAGCACGCGCCGGCTGGGTCCAGGCCGGTGTTGGGGGACCCTTTGTCCGCCCCCGGGCTCCGCCTGATCGTACAATCTGAACATGTCTGGTGACAGGTGCGGGCAAGACGGGACAAACACAGCGGCCCACGCACGGACGCCCGCGAATATGGCGCTGTTGGCCCGCTTGCGCCAGGAGCTGACGCGCCAAGGACTCGGTCCGGAGGGCCTCGAAGTCTTCCCGTACCCTGATCCAGAGGGGCGGACGCTCGCAGCCGTCCTGATCCTGCTCTACCCACGCGGACGCCACGAGCGTGAGGAGCCCACGCCGCACCTGGTCCTGACGCGTCGGACGGAAGCGCTTCTTCGGCACAGCGGCCAGATCTCGCTGCCCGGCGGGCGCTTCGACCCCGCGGACGGCTCGCTGTTGCGGACGGCGCTTCGCGAGACCCAGGAGGAGCTGGCGGTCGACCCCTCCAGCCTCGAGATCTGGGGCCGACTCGAGCCGGAGCGGATCAGGGTCAGCCACTACCTGGTCGCGCCTTTCATCGCCTACACGCCGCGGCGGCCCGACTTCCGCCCAGCGCCATCCGAGGTCGCCCAGATCATCGAAGTCCCGCTGCCACTGCTGCTGGACCCGACGACGCTCGCCGAGGAGATCTGGGACCTGGAGGGCACGCCGCGCCAGGTAACCTTCTACCGCCACGGCGAGGACAAGATCTGGGGCGCCACCGCCCGCGTGCTCGGCAAGCTGGTCGCCCTGCTCACACCCGAGCCTGCCGACCATGCGGCGGCTCGCCTCGAACCCGGCATAGTCGTCCCGGAGACGAGGAGAAGCGAGCGCTAGCCGCCCGGGGGTGCTGAGCGCCGTGGCCAGGCCGCCGCACGTTATCACAGTGGCTGACTAGAGAGGCCCCACATCATGAGGCTCAAACTGGAACGTGACCCCGACGCGGACGCGCTCTACATCAAGCTGGCTGACAAGCCTTACGCCTTTGGCGAAGATTTCGGCGACGAACGGCGGGTCGACTACGCCGCGGATGGCACGCCAATCGGGATCGAACTGCTGTGCGTGAGCCAGGGGGTGGATCTGACCGATCTGCCTCATGCGGAAAGACTCGCCGGCCTGCTCAAGGGACAAGGGCTCAGGGTTCTCGCCCATCGCACCTCGAAGTCGAGACCCACTACCCCCTGATCCCCGTGCGCGCGACGCTCTCCACGAAGTGGCGCTGGAAGAAAACGTAGACGGCGGCGATCGGCAGGGTGGTCAGCACGGAGATGGCCATCACGATCGGCCAGTCCGTGTAGTACAGGCTGCGGAAGTACGCCAGCCCCAGTGGCAGCGTGAAGCTGTCGCGGTTGGCGCCTGAGATGAAGATCACGGCGTCCAGGAACCGGTTCCACGAGCTCTGGAAGCTGAAGATGGCCAGCGCAGCGATGGCCGGCACCGCGTTGGGCACCATCACCCAGCCGAACGTTCGGACCCGACTGGCGCCGTCGATCCGAGCCGCTTCCTCCAGCTCGAGCGGCATCGACTCGAAGAACTGCCGCATCATGAAGACGCCGAACGCCTCGGACGCGAACGGGACCAGAGCGCATGCAGCGTGTTGACCAGCCCGATCTGCTGCAACAGTATGAAGCGCGGAATGATCAGGACCATTGGCGAGACCATCAGGGTCGAGATGACGGCCGCGAACAGCGCTTCGCGACCGGGAAAGCGGATCCGTGCGAAGGCGTAGCCGGCCATGGTGTCGAACGTGCAGCGGGTCACCACGACCACCAGCGCGACCAGGGCGCTGTTGATGAACCAGCGCCAGAACGGGGCCTCCAGGACGACCGTGCGGTAGGCGGCGAGTGTGGGCTGGAGCGGCAACATGGTTGGTGGGAAGAGCGCCGCCTCCGGGCTGGTCTTCAACGAAGTACTCAGCGACCAGGCGAACGGGACGAGCGTGAGGACTGCCGCGCACGCGAGCGCGGCGTACGCCACCAGCCGTGCCACGAAGCCAACCAGCCGCGAGAGCTTCGCCCCGTCCGGCTCGGCTACCGAGGGCCCGCTCATTCCAGCATCTTTCACCAGGCTCGCTGGCCGAACAGCCGTCGCTGCAGCATGGTGATAGCGAAGATGATCGCGAACAGGACCATCGCGACCGCGGCGGCGTAGCCGGCCCGGAAGCCGCCTCCGAACGACTCAGCGTAGACGAGCCACGCGAGGGTCGTGGTCTGGCTCTGCCCCCTGGTCATGATCCAGATCTGGTCGAACACCTGGAAGGCGCCGATCATGCCGATGATCACGACAAACAGGCTGACGGGCTTGAGGAGCGGCAGCGTGATGCGGCGAAAGGCCTGGCGCGCGCTCGCCCCGTCGACCGACGCGGCCTCATACAACTCGCGCGGTACGTCCTGAAGGCCGGCCAGGAAGATCACCATCATCGTCCCCGTCGTCGTCCAGACATTGAGCGCCATGATCGCCATCAGGGCCACGCTCGGGCCGACGGCCCACTCGGGCAGCCGCAGGCCAAGCGGCGCCGCGATCAGCTCGAAGATCCCGCTTGGATTCGAAAGCCAGGCCGGGCGGGGCGGCGAGAGACCGAGCAGCGTGAGCAGCCAATCAGCCAACCCACCGCCCTGGAAGATCCAGGTGAAGAGCAGCGCGACGACGATCGACGAGGAGATCGAGGGAAAGAAGAAGGCGGCTCGGAAGAAGGCGCGACCGCGAATCGCCTGGTTGGCGGCCAGCGCCAGGAGCAGCGCGGCCGCGGTCTGGGCCGGCACCACTCCGAGCACGTAGTAGACGGTGTTGCGCAGCGCCAGCCAGAATTCGCCGCTACCGGCCAGGAGGCGATAGTTCTCGAGGCCTGTGAACCGCCGCTCCTGCGTGAGCAGGTCCCAGTTGAAAAACGACATGCCGAAGGTCTGAAGGATGGGCCAGCCGTGAAAGACGGCCAGCACGACCAGCGTGGGCGCGATGAACGCGTAGCCCATCAGCCTGTCTTCGGCCAACCACCGCCGGATGGCTTGCTTGCCGCTTCGGCCGACCACGCTGCTGCGGAGTGGCCCTCACCCTAACCCTCTCCAGGGGGAGAGGGTCAGGGTGAGGGCCTGGCCAGGACCTCGTTGCCCTTGCGCTCGATCTCGGCCAGCGCTTCCTGCGGCGACATCCGGCCGCTGAAGACAGCCTGCAGCGCCGGAGTGGCGACTTTGTCGTTGATCTCCTGTCCGCCCGGACCAAGCTGCCAGGGTTGGGCGTAGGCGCCCGCCCTCAAGAACGGCTCGCGCTCCTTGAACTGCGCGATCCAGCCCGCCTCGAGCGATTTGCGCGACGGCATCGCCAGGCCGAGCGAGGTCCACCTCTGCATGCCCTCGAGTCCGGTCAGGTAGTTGACCAGCAGCCAGGCCGCCTCGCCGTTTTGGGTCCTGGCGTTGATCGAATACGACACGGTGAAGGCGAAGGTCCCTTTGCCCTTGGGCCCGGACGGCAGCTCGGCGATGCCGAAACTCAGGTTTGGGGCATCTTTCTTCAAGAACGGAAAGATCCAGTTGCCTTCGAACACCATAGCCGCCTTGCCCTTAGCGAGAGTGTCGCCCGGCCACTGTGTGCCCGTGTCGGCCGGTGTGGTCGCGTACGAGTCCTTGTAAAGGCCGTAGTAAAAGTCCAGCGCCTGCAACCCCTCCGCGCTGTTGATAGCCATCTTCGTGCCATCCTGGGAGACGAGCTGGCCGCCAGCCTGGTAGACGAAGGCCCCGAGGCGAGGCAGCTCCGGCGGCGTTACCGCCCCGAAGACCTGCTTGCCTTTGGTGAGCTTCTGGGCCGCAGCCTTGACCTCATCCCAGGTTGCCGGCGGCCTGTCGAGCCCAGCCTCTCTGGCCAGCTCGGCGTTCCAGATCATCGCCAGGCTCGACCAGTCCTTAGGGAGCCCGTAGGTCTTGCCCTTCCACTGGAACGCCTTCAGCAGACCTGGGTAGAAGTCGCTCGTGTCGACCTTGTCGCGCTGAACGTAGCTATCCAGCTCCATGAGCAGTCCACGCTTCATCAGGTCGGGCGCCAGCAAGCTGTCGACGTAGAACACGTCAGCCGCCGAGCCGGCCGCGAGGTCGGTCTGCAGCTTGGTCGCGTACTCGGGGACTGGCTCGAACTTCACCTGGATGCTCGGGTACTGCCTGGAGAAGTCGGCTAGTACCTCATTGAGCAGCCGGTCCTCCTCTGGCGAGGAGGCCCAGCCCATCAGCCGCAGGCTGGCCGTAACTGGGGCTGACTTGGCGGGGACCGTCGCGGCTGGCTTAGGTGCCTCGGCCTGCCCCGGCGGAGGAAGGGTCGGTTTCGCCTCTGCCGGCTTGGCGGCGGCCTCGGTCGGCTTGGGCGGCGGTGTCGGGGCCGGCTCGGCGGCCGGCGCGCACGCCGCGGTCAAAAGGACAAGCACGCCTAAGGCGATTCGTCCATGAGAGAGCATCGTGGAACCTAACCCCCCAGCCCCCTTCCCTAAAGGGAAGGGGGAGCTTCTTGGCGCATGCACCGCAAGTGCATCAGGACTAAGATACAGCAACGCTTGAGGCGTAGTACCCACGATGGGCGGTTACCCGATGACGAAGACCCACCATCTCGACTGGGATGTGGTCCACTACTGCTGGGACAACAGCATCCCGCCTCGGCTCGATATCGACTCGGGCGACACGGTTGTCTTCCACTGTCGCGACGCTGGGGACTGCTGGTACACGTGGTCGTCGACCGCCGAAGACGTCATGCGGCGCGTGTTCAAGGGCCATGCGCTGACCGGGCCGGTCCTGGTCAAAGGGGCGCGACCAGGCGACGTCCTGCAGGTGGAGGTCCTCGAGCTGGCGCCGGGCG
>DASPXK010000433.1:0-3241 GCA_035637315.1 Chloroflexota bacterium | reverse complement strand
TACAGCACGCCGAAGTTGACGATCTTGGCGATTCGGCGCATGTCGGCATCGACCTTCTCGATTGGGACGTCCAGGACCTCGGCGGCCGTCGCCGCGTGGATGTCTCGGTCCTGGGAAAACGCTTCGACCAGGGTCGGATCGCGGGTCATGTGGGCCAACACCCGCAGCTCGATCTGGCTGTAATCGGCACTCAGCAGGCAGGTGGCCTTGGAGCCCGTGATGAATGCTCGCCTGACCCGCTTGCCGAGCTCGGTCCGGATCGGGATGTTCTGGAGATTGGGGTCGGAGCTGGACAGCCGCCCGGTCGCGGCAACGGTCTGGTTAAACGACGTGTGCACGCGCCCGGTCTTGGAGTTGACCAGGAGCGGCAGGGCGTCTACGTAAGTCGACTTCAGCTTTTGAAGCTGGCGGTGTTCCAGGATCAGCTCGACGATCGGGTGGGTGCCTCGCAGCTCCTCGAGCACCTCGGCGCCGGTCGAGGACTGGCCGGTCCGAGTCTTGCGCGCACGTGGCAGCTGCAGCTCGTCGTACAGGACCTGGGCCAACTGCTGGGTGGAGTTGATGTTGAAGTGGTGCCCAGCTTCCTGGTAGATGCGGGCCTCGAGCTCGCCGAGGCGGTCGGCTAGCTCGCGGCTCAGGCCCTTCAGATATGGCACGTCGACCGCGATCCCGTTTCGCTCCATGCCGGCCAACACCGGTACTAGCGGCAGCTCCACCTCGCGGAACAGCCCGTCCAGCCCGCTGGTCTTCAGCTCTTCTGCCAGGATGGTGACCAGGCGGCAGACGGCGTTCGCCTCCAGGCACGCGTAGCTGCCGCACTGCTCGAGCGGCAGGCGGTCCATGGTCGTGGCCGACTTTCCGGTGCCCAGCAGGGTGGCTCCGGTCGGCAGCTCCATCTGCAGCTTCGACCAGGCCAGGTCCCGAAGCGCCAGCGCGCGCTGGGAGCTTTCGAGCAAGTAGGCCGCGATCATCGTGTCGAAGTCGAGCCCCTTCACCTGGACACCCTGCCCGGCGAGCATGGTCATGTGGAACTTGGCGTTGTGGGCCCACTTCGGGATGGACTCGTCCTGTAGGACCGGCGCCAGGCTGGCCTGCACTGTCCTCCAGTCGAGCTGGCTGCCCTCGGCGTGGCCCATCGGGATGTAGCACGTGTCATCGGGGCTTGCGGCGAGCCCCAGGCCGACAACCTCCGACCGCATCGGGGCGGTACCCGTCGACTGTACATTCAGCGCGAAGCGGCCGGCCGCCCGCAAGCGCTGCACGAGTGCGCCGAGCGCCGCCTTGTCCTGAATGAGCGTCGCGACCGCGTCGACGGGAATCGGAGCGGTCCGCCGTTCGGTGGGCTCGCCGAACAGGGTGAGCTGTGCGCCGCCCGAAGCTGCCCGCCCGTCGCCACCCATCGACTTCTGGATCTCGTCGAGCAGGCTGCGAAAGCCCAGCTCGTGGAACATGGCCAGGACGCGCTGCCGCTCGAAGCTCTTCAGCTCCGCCGCTGGAAGATCCAGTTGGACCGGCAAGTCGCGGACGATCGTGGCCAGCCGTTTGGCCATCGTCACCTGCTCGCGGAACGGCTCCAGCAGCGCGCGCTGTTTGTCTGGGACCGAGTCCAGATTTTCGTACAGCGCCTCGACGCTGCCGTACGTGGCCAGCAGCCTGGAGGCGGTCTTGTCCCCGATACCCGGAACGCCTGGGATGTTGTCCGAGCTGTCGCCGCGCAGCGCCTTGAAGTCCACCAACTGATGCGGTTCCAGCCCGAATCGCTCGCGGACGGCTTGCTCGTCGTACACGACCGTGTCGGAGAAACCGCGCCGCGAGGTCAGCACCCTGACGTGCGGCCCGACCAGCTGAAGGGCGTCCATGTCGCCCGTCAGGATCACTACCTCCACGCCCTGCTGCTCGGCCTGCTGGGCCAGCGCCCCGAGCAAGTCGTCCGCCTCGTAGCCCTCGAGCCGAAAGACGGGAATGTTCATGGCGTCCAGTAGTTGGAAGACGTATTCGAACTGGTGCCCGATCCCCTCCGGCTGCGGGCCGCGAGTGGCCTTGTACTGCTCGTAGGACTCGCGCCGGAAGGTCTTGGCGGAGGTGTCGAAGGCGGCAGCCACGTAGCGCGGCTTCAGCTCCTTCCAGGCTTTGAACAGCATGGTCGTGAAGCCGTAGACGGCGTTGACCAGCTCCCCCTTGGAGCTGGTGAAGGCCGGCAACGCGTGGAAGGCACGGAAGACGAGCGCGTGCCCATCGATTAGGACGATCGTGTCAGCCATGGTAGACCAGCTTTCGGCTCAGCGCCTCGCGGTTGCGGCTCACGGCCTCTTGAAACGTTTCCGAGTCGATCGGATCGGTCCACATCACCAGCGCGTCCTCGCCGTTGTCGCTGTAGTAGCGACGCCGCACGCCCATCTCCTTGAAGGTGTACTTTTGATACAGTCCCTGCGCAACCTGGTTGGAGATGCGCACCTCGAGCGTCAGCCACCGCGCCGCGATCTGTTTGGCCTGATCGATCAGGCCGAGCAGCAGAAGCTCACCGATGCCGTTGCCCTGATAGGGCGGGTCGACGGCGATAGTCGTGACGTGGGCCTCGTCGGTCATCAGCCACAGTCCCGAGTAGCCCACAATACCCTGCAGCTCCGCTTCGGTGGCGGGCGTCGATGGGACATCGCTGGGTCCGCGAAACAGGCGCGAGAGCCTGCCCAGGATCCCCTCATCGGCGGTGGCCACCCGTCCGGCGCCAGCGTGTAGCGCCGCCCGCTGGCCGTCGATCGGCACTCGCTCCGCGGCCGGAACGTCAACCAGCCGCGCGATGAAGTAGTGTGCCCGGCGGTTAGTCTGAATCTCCTTCTGGTAGGCGTTCGGGGGCCACGGCTGGGTGAAGCAGCGCCGCTCGATCGCCCCGACGACCGGGATGTGCTCCACCCGCATCGGCTCGACGGTGACCTTCATGACTCCTCGGCCCGAGTCAGATAGATCGGCTCGCCGGCCTGAGGGCCCGGCGTTTCGCCTTTCCGCCACGCTCGCCAGGCGATCTCAGCCAGCACGGCGGGCCGACGTACACTCAGGGCTGGCGGGGCGATCCAGACCCGCTCGCCAAGCGCCGCCAACCGCGCGCGCGCCTCGTCGGTTAGATCGCCGGCCACCACGCACGCATTCTGGCCACGTTCGTCCTCGCTCACCAGCCGCACCAGGCCGTCCACGTCTACTCCGACGATATCCGTCGAGCGCTGCCAGACGTCACCGTCTCGGTGGT
>DASPXK010000432.1:0-3463 GCA_035637315.1 Chloroflexota bacterium | reverse complement strand
TCTGGTACCCAATGTGTCCCTCGACGTCGGCGAAGCCGGGGTTCTGGCCGGAGAGCTGCCAGCCGCGATGGATGCGCCTCGCCTCGTCGGCGGTCCTGGCCTCGGCCAACTCGAGCCCGGCGGTGATGGTATCGTGCGGCTCCAGGCCCACCCAGCGCAGGGCGAGGGGCGGGTCACCATCCGGCTCGACCGAGGGGATCAGCTCATTCACGATCGGCCCACGCGGGCTCGAGCGGATGACCTTGACGACTGGAGCTTCGCCGCGGATGCGTATCTCCTCGGTGCGTGCGGCCAGCGGCACGAACCGATCGCCGTCGCGGACCTGGTCTGGATTGTTCGGGTCTAGCTCCTCGACATACAGATCGCGAATCGAGGAGACGTTGTTGGTCGACCCCCACGCGACGTGGCGGTTGCGCGCGTTGCCCAGCAGTGGCACCCCGGGATCGGTTATCCCGATGAGGTCGATCCCGCCTCCGCACAGGTGGACCTCGTAGCGACTCGATGGCTGCGTGAACGGGACGTGGCCGTCGCTGGCCAGCAGGGGCGCACCCCGCGCCGCCAGCGATGGCCCCACAGCCCACTGGTTGCTGCCCTGGGGCGAGAATCCCTCACCCAGCGATGCGCACTTGTTCCCTTCCCCCTCTCCCAAAGTTGGGAGAGGGGGGTGGGGGGGTGAGGGCTCACCCGGCACGATCGACTCGTCGGGCGCCTCGACGCTCAAGAAGCGTTCGGCCAGCCGCGCTGGCAGCCGCGTCGCCGCCTCGGCGATGACGATGTTCTCGATGCGGCCGCTGAACTGCCAGAGCGAGGCGCGGGCGATGGTCACGCTGTCCAGCGGCCGCCACGGCTCGGGACGATACTCGAGCACGTCGAACTCGGCCGGCAGTTTGTCGCCCAACGCGGCCAGGGCATGGTTGATGCCGGCCGCGTACGCGACGAGCGCGCGACGCGTGGATTCAGGATGACTGGCCATCTCGGCCTCGGCCACGCTTGCAAAGTCCAGCGTCCGGGCCGTCAGGTCACCCGCCAGCGCACTCGGACCGAGTACCTCGGCCAGCGTCCCATACGCCGCCCGGCGTCGGTAGTCGAGCTGCCACAGCCGGTCCTGGGCTACGGCGAAGCCAAACCCGAAGTACAGGTCGTCGACCGTTTCGGCGAAGATGTGGGGGATGCCCCAGCGGTCACGCATGATCTCGACCGGCCGCCCGACCGGGCTGGGCACGGTGCCCGATGTCGACGGCAGCTTTCCCCGCAGGTAGCCCAGCAGCCAGCGGCGTAGCGCCGCCACGCCCACCCCGCTTTCGGCCGCCACCGCCGCCAGCGGGCGTTCACCCCGCAAGGCCCCCAGGACCAGCGCTCGCTGATCCAGCGCCGGGCGCGCCCGAGTGGCAAGAGCCATGTTCTTGCTCCTTCGCGCCTCCAGGGTACCGGCCCGTGCCGCGGGTGTCAAACCCGGGTGATCGGGCCGAAGCGTCGTGGCGCCGCATGGTACGCCAGGGCTAGCATGAAACCGCACGACTGAAGGGCAGACCGCTGGACAGGGAGAGACCAGATGAGGATCCGCATGCTCATAGCGCTGGTCATGCTCGGCACAATCGCCGTCACAGGGGAGCGCGTGGCGCGTGGATCGCCACTCGAGCCTCGAAGACAAGGTGTCGAGGCCACACTCGCTTCACCCGCTGCCACGGACATCGGCGAGATCGCCTTCTCGGAGGACGTCAACGACAAGGCCGAGCCGCGCGGACAAGCGACCGAGTTCGACTCGGGCGTGACGCGAGTGTGGGCCAGCTTTGAGTACCGCAACCACGAGCGTGACGAGAAGCTCAGCTATATCCTACGAGCAAACGGCGAGGACTTCCTGTTTGACGACCTCCCCTGCTGCGGGAGCCGAGACGGTCGGTTCGCGTTTCCCCTCGAGCGCTCGAACGGTCGACCTCTGGGCGGGGCCGCGTACGAGCTGTTCATCTATCAGGGCGACCGCGAGCTTGGCCGCGCGGGGTTCGGCGTCAAGGGCACCCGAGGCTTCGACGAGAACGAGAACGGAAACGACAACCACTAGGCGGGACGCTACCTGATCCGCACCTCGTGGGGATAGAGCGCCTCGCTCAGGTCGGCAGCAACCGCCCCCAGCATCGCTAACCCGAGCAGGCCGGCCAGCGCCAGCAGCACCCCGCCGACCCAGAAGATCGGCTGGACGCCGAGCACGTCGAGTGCCATCCCGCCTAGCGCCAGCGAGACCAGCCGCACCGCGTGCTATCCTACCGCCGCTGCCAGCACGGAGCAAGCGGGATTCGCGTCCTATCCTGCTCTCGCGCCTGGGTGGGTCAGGTCAACGTTCAAGATGCCCGTCGATGCAGTGGCGGCCCGACACGCCCTCGGATCCTTCGTGTGGCACGGGGCCTGCTGATGACTTATGATGCGAACGAGCCCGGCGCTCGTGCGTAGAGGTGCTCGATGGCACGAGTCATCAAACTGACCCCCGAGCAGTTGGCTCAGGAGCTTGCCAAGCTCGAGCAAGAGCACGGCATGACGTCGCTCGAGTTCTTCGAGCGATACCAGGCTGGTGAGATGGGCGACTCGGAAACCTACATGCACTGGGCATGGCTCTGCGGGGTCGCCTTGCGGCGCGGGCTGCTGACGCCATCGGCCACACGCGCCTGAGTCAACGTGCTCTCCGTCGCCGATCAGTTGGGGCGTATCGAAGCCCAATTGATCGGGACCGGCGGTGTACCCGTAGGCGAGGCCATCATCCGCAGCGAACCCGGGGAGTTGCAGGGCGAGCTTCGGCTGATCTTGCAGTATCCGAGCGGCCATCGGCTCTATGTCATGTTGGCAGTCGATGTAACGTACGGCTATCCGCAGTGGACCACGTACCGCTTTCACTTTCAGGATGAGGCCGCGCGCTGCGTCTTTCGATACGACTCCTCGCCACATCACCCTACACTTGGGACGTTCCCGGATCAACAAGCACGTTGGCGAGCAGGAGATTCCGACGGAACACCCTCGACCGAGCCTTCGGGAGATCGTCCACGAGGTGCTCCGACACGTGCAGGCGTGACCGGCAGAACCGACAGGGCGCACTCCGACAACATCGATTCACAAGCCTCATGACCGAGAGCGCGAATCTCCACGGGTAGTTGCTCACGTACCCGTGGCGGGGTGCTTCTGGTAGGCTCGCGGCGCCCATGAATCGCGACGCGCTGCTGGCGCTCAAAACGTGGCGCTGAGCAGGGCCCGACCTTCGCCACCGCCCTAACCACCGCGCAAGCTCGGCCAGAACACGTACAAGCAACTGGGCAGCATCGCCGGATCTTCACCGCCGGCGGATGATTTCTGACGCGGAGCCGCCGCCAACTAGCGGAGGACTCTTCCTCCCCGGGGCTCATCGAGGAAGGGCAAGCTCCTTGGCGAGCTGCTCGGCCCGCTCCAGATACCTGGGCGCTCGCAACTTCCGGAACAGGGA
>DASPXK010000431.1:0-16538 GCA_035637315.1 Chloroflexota bacterium | reverse complement strand
CTCGCAATCGGCTGTACTCGGCTGCCTCGGAATCGTTGAACTGGGTTGCCCTGGGTGGCGCGATGCAGCAGACAGCCCTGCAGATGGAGCTGGTGGACTACGTTGCCGTCTACCGCACACCGGCCGGGACAGGTGGGGGCTGGGCGTTCGCACGCTGGCAATGACGAAGCTATCAGCCGTCAGCCGTCAGCAGTCAGGAGTTGCCGTGGTGGCTCACGCTCCCTCATAGCTGATAGCTGATGATTGATAGCAGCCATCGGGCCTCGCCACCTTTCTGGGTGCTGTAGATCCGCCGCTCCTTACGGCTTGCGGGTCGGGCGGTTACTGGGCAGTACAGGTCACTGCCCGCTGGGTCCAGGACCACCGACAGCCCCATCAGCGCCGTCTGTTGCGGTCGCCAACCGGCTATCATCGCCACGGCCAGCGCACCGGAGGAGATATGAGCAAGCTGCAGCTCAGCCTCATTATGGGCTCCAACGTCCGCTCGCGGCCGGTGATCGACGGTCTCGTAAAACCCGAGGGCATCGACCTGGTCGCGACGGCCGCGCATGCTTCGGAGATCTTCTGGCGTCAGCTCCGCTTCCAGGAGTTCGACGTCTCCGAGATGTCGTTGTCGTCGTTGCTGATCGCCATCGCGGGCGGGAATCGCGACTGGGTAGGCCTGCCCATCTTCACCTCGCGCAGGATGTTCCACACCGGCATCTGGGTGGGGTCGGACTCAGGGATCGAGCAGCCAGCGGACCTCAAGGGCAAGCGCGTCGGCGTCCCTGAGTACCAGCAGACCGCCGCTCTCTGGTCGCGAGGCGTCCTCACGCACGAGTTCGGCGTCGACCCCGCCGACATCGAGTGGTTCATGGAGCGCACGCCCGAGCGCAGCCACGGCGGCGCGACCGGCTTCCAGCCACCGGCCGGCGTGCGCGTGAGGCAGATCCCGGCCGAGAAGAGCATCGGAACGATGATGATGGATGGTGAGCTGGACGCCACTCTGCTATACATCACGGACCCCAACCTCGTGGACCGCAGCCGGGTCACTTTCGAGGGCAATCCCAAGGTTCGCCTGCTCTTCCCGGATCCCGTTGCCGAGGGCAGGCGCTACTTTCAAAAGACGGGCATCTTCCACATCAACCACGGCCTCGTGGTCCGCCGCGAGATCCACGAGCAGCACCCGTGGGTCGCCCTAAACCTGTTCAACGCCTTCCGCATCGCCAAGGAGCAAGCGGAGCAGCGGATGCGCGACCTGGTCTCCACTCACGTCGAGCTTGGCCTGGTGCCGGACGGGACCAGCGATGGTCTGCTGCAGGACCCGTACCCCTACGGGGTCAAGTCCAATCAAAAGGTCCTCGAGACTGTGTGCCAGTACTCCCACGAACAGGGCCTCACGCCCCGGGTCGTCAGCCTCGAGGAGGTCTTCGCGCCCAATACGATGGACCTGTAAGCTCGTGAAGTGAGCCGTTCAAAGCGGGTCGGTGAGACCCGGAAGGATCAGGTCCTGGTCGTAGTCCGCCCGAACGGGCACCTGGTGTGGAGGAGCACTTCGCGCCGCTGCTCCGCTGACTCCACGATGGCCAGGCAGACCTCGAGCGTGGCCATGCCCCAGCGGCCATCATGCCACAGGGGCTTGCCGCCGACCACCGCGTCGTACAGCTCCACCAGCTCAGCGCGTCGCTGCGAGACGGTAGTCTCGTGGGGGCTTACGAGGTCGAGCTCTCGTTTGCCCTCGTCGCTGTGAATGCACAACCCGTGTTTGGATTGGCGTACGTCGGCCCGATCCAGACTGGCCACCGCCAATCCCATGTCCTCCGGCACCCAGGGACGCGCCCCGGCTCCCCGAAAGACCGCGCGTTCCTGCTCGCCACCGATGCGCAGCGCTTGCTTCTCACCACTTTCGTCGCGCCGTCCGGCGCGCAGCGCCGCGCGGATCGCGGCCCGTTCGCTCGCGGTGTAGCGCTGCCTGTCCTCCCCCCACGGCACCAGCTCGGCCCCGAGGAAGTAGCCATACCCGTTGTGGACGACGGTGGCCGGCGTACCGTCCTCGAACTCGAGAAACGCGGCGTAGTAGCCTGGGATGGGGCGCTCGGACATCCATTGGCCGACCTGCGCCCGCACGCTCCGCAGCAGGCCGCCGCCAAGCAGGCGGACGGTGTCGACCTGGTGAGGACCCTGCCGATGCGGGATGCCGCCGCCCTGCGCTACGCCGAGCTCATCCGGTGTGCGCGGCCGCAGCATCCAGTCAGAGTACGACCAGATGTTCAGGGCTCGCAGCTTCCCATACCGG
Organism: Chloroflexota bacterium; assembly: GCA_035637315.1. Lineage (GTDB taxonomy): Bacteria > Chloroflexota > UBA6077 > UBA6077 > JACCZL01 > DASPXK01. Next base: position 14,263 of record DASPXK010000431.1, on the reverse strand, counting down.
CCTGACTCGATTACTCGGCGCATGGCGCGGATCGGAAGCGTGAACGCCCGTGTGTGACCCGCCAGCAGCTTGACGCCATGCCGCTCGGCCGCTTCCACCATCTGCTCGGCCTGCTCGAACGAGATGGCCATCGGCTTCTCGACGACCACGTGCTTGCCATACCTAGCCGCCAGCATCGCGTGCTCGGCATGGAAGCGGTTGGGGCTGGATACCCAGACGGCCTCGACGTCCGGATCGCGGCACAGCTCCTCGGCTGAGAGATAGGTCCTGGTGCCCGGATACCGCTCCTTGAAACGGTCGAGCGTGGTCTGGACGACGTCAGCCCCGGCGACCAGCTCGATGGTGTCCAGCGCTTCCATGGCCGGTAGGATCTCGGCGCCACCCACTCCGATGCCGATCATCCCGACTCTAAGGGCTCTGGCCTGCCCTGGTCGTTTAGCGGATTGCCCGGCGACCACAGTGCGCCCCTTCCTACCTGGTCATGGAAGAGGAGAAGATCATAGGCCTGGATCCTCGCAGGGTCAAAGGCAGGTGCTTCACGAGCGAAACGGTCTGCTACTAGCTTTCCGTGGGCCGCCGTTCGCGTCTGCGACCGATTAGCTAAAATCCCGGGGTGCGCATACGTGCGCCGCCGCTGGCCCGGCCGGCTGGGCGGGTCAGGGCTTGAGGAAGGAAGGCCGTGACGCCTGAGGAGTACCTGGCCATCCCTTACCTGATGGTGCTGGAGTCGATCGAGGGGCCCGATGGGGAGTGGTTCCGGCGCGCCGCGTATCCGGAGTTCGGCGTCGTCGGCGAGGCGCTGTCGCCGCTGGACGCCATTGCCAAGCTGGAGGAAGCCCGCGTCGCCACGATCCTGAGTCGACTGGAGCGTGGCGCGAGCGTGCCCGTGCCACGCCCTCCGCTGCGCGACGAGATCAGTGGCCTGAACTCGGAGCAACTGCGGTTCACTCGTTGGCTCGTCGAGCGGAAACGAGTCGCCGACGAGTGAGTGCCGCCCGCGGCGGGCGGGCGCGCTGGTCGGCTTGCCCGTCTTGAGCGGCTATCATGTCCGATGGGGGTAAGCATCGCCTGGCTCGCTGTGGGAGGACCTGAGGGCCGATGCTCCGAGGCAGCGCCGGGCTGACGGGCTCGCGTGCCCCGCGTCGGTGGCGGCAGCCTGGTTTACAGCCAGTTGGACCGATGCCATAATGGGGGTAGGTAGCGCATGCGCATCCCGCTACGCTTGGACGATCTTCGGGATAAGCACCGCGAGACCGGTCAGGCGCCCGTGCCGGAACAGGAGCCCAAGCGCACCGTCCTGGTAGTCGAGGACGATACGCCAGTCAGCGAGCTGTTGGTTGCCCTGCTCCAGGACCGTGGGTACGGCGCCGTGCCGGCCTATGACGGTCGGTCGGCCATCCGGCTTGCGCGTAAGCTCAATCCCGATCTGATCACACTCGATCTTGCCCTGCCCGGCGCGGATGGACACAAAGTGCTCGAAAGCCTAAAGGCGGACCCGGTGACGCGCGAGATCCCGATCGTGGTGATCTCCGCCTTCACCCAGATCTTGCCGGCCGGCGATCGGAAGAAATTGGCGTACCTGTTGGGCAAGCCGTTCGACGTTGCCGAGGTGCTGGCGGTCGTGGAGGCGACAGTCGGCAACCCGTACGTCTAACTACGGACGGCGGACGACGCCTATCGGCCGTCGTGGATGGGCGTCGTCGACTCAGCGCGGGCCCTCGAAGTAGTTGAAGGCCAGGCGCGAGGTGTCCCGGATCTGGTCGGAAGCGCGCTGTAGGTCCAGTCCCTCGGTCATCACCACGACGACGTACTGGCTGCGGGGAGTGAAGACCACGCCAGCATCGTGGCGCGCGCTGGGTATGTCGCCCCACTTGTGCGCGAGCTTGGCCCACCACGGCAGGCCCTCGCTCAGCCACTCGTTGGCCTGCTTCTTCTCGAGCAGCCGCAGGGCCTCCTCCGACCCGCTGGTGTCTACCAGTTTGCCTGTCGCGACGACGTCGAACAGCAGGCCCATGTCGGCCGGGGTGGTAGTGTAGGGGCCGGGGCCCGAGTAGGCCCCGGGCGCCCGGTAGTCCATCAGACGCGTCGACCGGAGCCCCATGCCCTGCATCGTCTGGTTCACATTCTCCAGGCCGACCACGTCGAGCAGGGTCATGGCCGCGATGTTGTCGCTCTCGACGATGAGGAGCCGAAGCAGCTCGCGAACCGACAGGCTTTCTCCGACCCGTGCCTGGAGTACGCCCGATCCTGCCACCCAGTGCTCGCGGCCGATCACAACCTCCTGGTCCATGCTCAAGCGGCGGACCCGTACCTGGCGGATCACTTCGACCATGATCGGTAGCTTGTAGAGGCTAGCGGCCGGGAACACGCGCTCGCTATTGACCTCCGCTTCGGCCCCCGTCGTCAGGTTCTTGACGTAATAGCCAACGGCTCCGATCGCCGGGAGCTGTCGCTGCAGGAGCTCCGCAAGCTGAGCATCACGATACGCCGTGGCGGCGGTGGGCAGCTGGGCCGTGGCGACGTCCGGCCGCTCAAAAGTGCTCAGCCGCCTTGTGTCGGCGGCTGTTTCCACCAACTTCCAGCCGAGCACCCCGATGAACGTCCCCACCAGGACGTAGGCCACGATCGCGCCGACCAGCGACTGGCCTCGAGGGGACCTCGAGGCCGGCGGCCGGGAGCGCGGGGCTGGGCTTTGAGGCACACGACCTCCACTCTGACCAAGGGCTAGAGCGCAACGAAGGGCGTCAGCGCGCTTGAGCTGCGCGGTGCGCCCCTCTGGCAGACTGCCAGTATAGCGGCCGTTCGGACGCGCCGGGCGTCACGAACGCGCTTCATTACGAATGGACTATCGCCGCGGGCGGCGAGCGAGGTCAGGGAATGATGAGGCGTTGGCCGACGCTCAGCGAATTGCGGTTCTCGATGTTGTTGATCGAGGCGAGCGCTTCGACGCTCGTATCGTGGCGTCGGGCAAGGGTGGCGAGCGTATCTCCTGGGGCAACGATGTAGTTGGCCTCGAGCACCCGGATCTCGGTTGTGATCGCCCCGGTTCCCGGAGCCGGGCCCGCGGCGGGCTCGGGCGCGCCAATCGAGGCCGTGGTTCGGCTGTCCGCCGAGCCGAGTCGAGCCATGCTCTCAGCGTGTCCGCCGACCCACAGCCGCCAGCCGACCATGCCGACGACCATTACGCCGCAGACCACAAAGAAGGCCGACAACATCATGCGATGAGTGTGAGTGAATCGGGGCACCGGTGTGGGTGCCGGTGGCGGTGGCTCGGGTCGACTGGGGATAGGAAACTCGTCGGCCGGGCGTGGAGTCCATGGCTCGCGACATAAGCGGGTCTCGTCACCCGGCTGAGACCGCGCGCCTGGCGCTGTACTGATCGACACTACGCGCGCGAAGCTGGCGGCGGCGTCCTCTTCCAGCTCGTCGTCCGTTACACGATACGGCCGCATCCGCGCCTCGAGCCTGGCCACTGCGATGCGTTTGTAACATCAGCGCAACGCCGCTGTCAACCACCGACTAGGAACCTATCCCCCTAGCCCCCTTCCCTAAAGGGAAGGGGGGACAGGGTCAGCCGGCTCCCCTTCCCTTTAGGGAAGGGGTCGGGGGTCAGGTTGGTGGTCAGAATGCTCAGGGCAGCTCGCCCGAGCGGCGGGCCTCGGAGAGACGGGTCAGGGCGGGGCGGTCGGACCCGTCGGGATTCGCCACCGACCACCACAGCTCCTCGCGGTCGAGGCCCCAGCGCGGGTCGGGCAAGTTCCAGAGGGTCATCACGCCGATCCAGGGCGTCCAGTTGGTATTCGCCCACTTATAGGAGTCGAGCAGATATTGGGCGTGCTGCTCTGGCGTCACCCGGTGCCAAGCATACGAGGGATGGACCTCGTCCGTCGTCCAGCCAAACTCCAGCAGCCAGACCTGCTTGGCCGCATCGCCGTTAGCGACCATGACGCGTCGAAGGTCCTCAACGCGCCGGAACGTGAACGAGCGGTGGCCTCCCCACAGCGGGTTCTGTTCCGCCTCCTCAGGGCTGACGCTGGGCGGCGCCTTGTAGCCGGGCCCGTGAGCGCCGAGCACGTCGAAGTAGGGCTTCGCGCCCGCGTCGTACATCCATTGCACGTAGAGATCGTCCGGGCGTGCGGTGTCGTCGCTCCAACCAGTCGGCGAGAGCCCGGCGCTGATCACGGTCACCTCGCCGTCGGCCGACTTGGCTGCCTCGTACGAAAGCTTCAGGAGGCGCACGTAATCGGCAGCCGAGGCGGCGCTAATGGGCGCCATGCCCCATTCACGGTTCAGGTTGGGCTCGTTCCAGATTTCGATGGCCTGAAGCTGTCCAATGGACGAGCTGCTGCTGTATCGGCTGACGAGCGCATACACAAAGTCGGCGAAGTCCTGGTAGTTATCGGGCGGCCCATTGTTGGCGCCATCAACTCGCGACCAGGAGGGTTGAAAATCCAGGCGCGCGATGACTTTGACGTCGGCCTTGCGCGACGCGCCGATGACTCGATCGGACTCACTCCAGTTGAACTGGCCCTTGGCAGGCTCGATCTCGCGCCATTGAAAGAGGCTCTTCTGCCAGGTGAAGCCCGCCGCGCCCAGCTTGTTCAGGTCGCGCTCGGTAGTCGCCGGGTTGTTCCAGATGAACACGTTCATCCCGTACTCGGGACTCCGGGCTCGGTACGGGGCCGGATCGGCTGCCGGCTCGGCTAACGAGGGCGCCCAACTAACCAGTCCAACCAGGGCAGTCGCCACCCCCGCGCACGCCAACATCCATGTCCTCAAGACATCCCTCCATGCCGTCGCGCGCTCGGGTCACGCGGGCGTTCCCGTGCTCCGCTGCTGACCAGCGACACCGGGACCGGCCACGCCGGTGGCGGAATTGGCCGCTCCCATCGTAACGAACTGGCGGCGGTCCGGTTTCAAGTCGCCGACAGACGGTAATCTGACTGTAACATGCGGCGCCGCGAGGAATCAGCGCTCAGTTGTCGGCTCAGCGCCCTGTGGCGCATACTCCGCGCTTGAGGTAGGCCGCCTATCCCCAGACGTCCGACCGGTGAGAAATCGGTGACCGAGAGCTCGGAGCCTGCATCCTGAGCCCTTCGTCGCTCAGGGTAAACTCCGCGACGGATCTCAGGCTCCTCACCGTGAGATCCTTCGCTTAGAATGACAAAGGGGGCATGGTCGTAGCGCGGGGCTTGTCCCCCGCCGTTTGTCCGGGCAAGAGCGGGGGGACAAGCCCCCCGCCTACGATTTCTTCACAACCTCTGAGGATGGCAGAGGGCGGTCGGCTCCCAGTGGTAGCGGCCCAGGTCGCAACGGCCACGGCTGTCGAAGTCGACCCCTTCCTCCTCGAGTAGTAGACGCCGGATCTGGGCGCCCCCGGCCGCTGAATCGCCCGAGACCCCACCAAGCCGATTGACGACGCGATGGGCCGGCACGTCGTCCGGACAAACGTGCAGAGCCCAGCCAACCTCGCGAGCCTTGCCTGGGAAGCCGAGCAGATGGGCGATCGCGCCATAGCTCATGACTCGCCCCGCCGGCACGCGGCGGACCAGTGCGTAGACCTGCTCGTTGAAACTGGTCACCCCAGCTGAGTGTACCGAAGAATCTTTGCGAGAAGGGCGATGGTCCACCTATGGTGTGGCAGGAAGCTGTGATGTCGGTCCGCCTTCCTCGTCGCGAGGCGCTGGGGCTGCTCGCTCAGCTTGGGCTGGGCCTTGCTGCCTCCGCTTGTCTGCCAACGCGTGAGTCGCCGACGGGGACCGGGCCGGCCGTTCAGGCGACCGAGGCCCCTGGGGCCGCGTTCAACCCCGTCCTCGCGAATTCGGAGATCGTCAAGGGCCACAACCGCTTCGCGATGGGCTTGATCGGCGAGGCCAATCGGCCAATTACCGACGCCCGGGTAAGGTTCGGCTTCTTTCAGATCAACGGCCAACAAGCTACCAAGCGCAGCGAGGCCGACGCCACGTTCCGCTGGGTGGGCCTGGAGGCTAAGGGGATGTACGTGGCGACGGCCCAGTTCGACGCGCCCGGGCAATGGGGAGTAGAGGTGACCGCGACGCGTCCGGGCGGCGCGCCGGAGAGCGCGCGGGTGCTGTTTGAGGTGCGCGAGAAAGGCGATGCGCCAATGATCGGCACGCCGGCCACGCGGAGCAAGACCGAGACCTTTGGAGACGTGAAGGACCCGAGCGAGATCTGCTCGAACGTCCCGCCCTGTCCGCTCCACGCCCAAAGCCTCGACTCTGCGCTGGCGAACGGCAGGCCGAGTCTCGTCGTCTTCGCCACTCCCGGCTACTGCGTCAGCGCCACGTGCGCTCCAACGCTCGGGGTGGTCTTGAAATTGAGCGATCAGTGGGCCGGCCGGGCCAACTTCATCCACGTGGAGATCTACAAGGACCCACGCAACCAGGTCCTGGCCTCGGCCGTCACGGAGTGGAACCTGCCCAGTGAGCCGTGGGTCTTCCTGGTGGATAGGTCTAGCCTGATCGCTGACCGTTTCGAGGGGATCGTGACACCCGAGGAGCTCGAGCCCGCCTTACAGGCGATCGCCTGACCGGGCGGTACGACTCCTCTCACCGCAGAGGACGCGGGGGACCGCAGAAGGAAGAAAACATGGCCCCCTCTCTGCGTCTTCCGCGGTAAGTTTAGGCCCGTCAGTCGTCGACTCTGAGCGCCAGGCGACCGTCGGGGGTATCGCGGTAAGTGACCGTCACCGGTTCGGCCAGGACCATGTGCTCGCGGCTGTGGCTCGGCGTGATCCCGACGTCGCCCTCGACTCGGAAGCGGAGGAGTTGGCCGTCGTCGGTCCGCAGCTCAAGCGCTTCGAGCTGCGTGATTGACGCCGCCGCCACGTTGACGATAAGCCCACGCACCTGCTTCGTCTCTGGCTCGCGGGCGCAGGCCGCCAGCATGACGACGAGCAGGAGCCAGGCCGCCCGTCGAGTCGTTCGGACGAGCTGAAAAGCGGACGGGCCTATCCGCGCAGCTCCTTGATACGCTGCGTCAGGGCCGGGACGACCTGCTTGTAGTCGGCCACAACTCCGAAACGCGCGTGCTTGAAGATGTTGGCGTCAGGATCCTTGTTTATCGCCACGATGTTGCGCGCGCCAGAACATCCGGCGATGTGCTGGACCGCGCCTGAGACGCCGACCGTGATGTACAGGTCAGGACTGATGGTCACGCCGGTCAGGCCCACCTGGAACGCGGATGGGACCCAGCCAGCGTCGGTCACGGCTCGAGTTGCGCCCACCGCTGCGCCGAGCGTCTCGGCAAGCTGCTCGACATAATTCCAATTCTCAGGCCCGCCCAGGCCGCGTCCGCCCGAGACAACAACCTTGGCGTCCTTGAGCCGCGGCCCAGAGCTGGCAGCCTCCCTGACTGTCTCCAGTACCCTGGTCCGAACCGCGTCCAGCTTGACTTCGAGATGCCGGACTTCGGCCTGGCGGTCCTGGCGGGGCGGGGCCGGTTGAAACACACGCGCGCGAACCGTGGCTATTTGGGGTCGCGCCTCGGGGATGCTCAGCTCGGACAGCGCGGAGCCGCCGAAGACCGGCTTCGTCATGACCATGACCCCATCCTCGATCCGGAGCGCGGTGCAGTCGGTTGTCAGGCCGGTCCCGAGCCGGAATGCGAGTCGGGGCGCCAGCTCGCGCATGCTCGGCGTCTGGCCCAGCAGAAGGATCTCTGGCCCCTCCTCGCGCACGAGCGGAGCCAGCACGGCCAGGTAAGCGTCGGCCTGGTAGTCGGCCAGGCCAAGGTCGTCGGCGACCAGGACACGATCCGGCCCGAGCCGCGCCAGCTCTTCGACGGCCGCTGCGGCTCCGCTCCCAAGCAGCACGGCCGAAAGCGGTTGGCTCAGCTCGTCTGCCAGCGTGCGGCCGACGGCGGCCAGCTCCGCGCTGATCGGCGCTAGTCCGCCCTCGGCCGCCTCGGCCACGACCATTACGCCGCCGGACCGCGGCATCTCGTCCTCCTAGATGAGCTTAGCGTCGCGCAGTCTCTGGGCCAGCGCGGCGCCGGCCTCAGCGGGCGAGTCGCCCTCGATGAGCTCGCATCGCGTCTCGCGGGTCTCGACGTACAGCCGTCGGACAGCCACCTTTCGGCCTGCCGCGCCAACATCGCTCGCGCCGAGCCCGAGGTCAGCGGCGCTCCAGACGGGAATCTGGGCGCGGCCGGCGGCCATGATCCCACGCAGCGGCGGATAGCGTGGCTCGGCGATCTCGCTCGAGACGGCCACCAGCGCTGGCAAGGGCACCTCCAGGACCTGGTAGCCATCTTCGATCATCCGGTTGACCTTCAAACTGCCGTTGGCCAACTCGAGGCCGATCGCCGGACTGACCGTGGGAAGCCCCAGCAGTTCGCCTATTCCCAACGCGACCTGGCCGGCGTCCGTATCGCTGGCCTGGCGGCCACACAAGACCAGATCGTACGCGCCGATCTTCCCGATTGCTTTCGCCAGCGCTAACGCGGTCGTATAGCTGTCCCCATCGAGCAAGGCTGGGTCGTCGAGCAGCACGGCCTCATCCGCTCCCATCGCGATCGAGCGCTTGAGCGTGTCGCGCGCCTCGGCTGTGCCAAGGCTGAGCGCGGTGACCTTGCCACCGTGCTCCTCTTTGAGCCTGAGAGCAGCCTCCAGTGCGTTGGCGTCGTAGCCATTCATCACCGGGGCCACGCCGGGCGGAGCGATAACCCGCTTAGCCGCCTCGTCAACCTTGAAGTGATTGGGCGGGATGTCGGGATCGGGCACCTGCTTGATGGTCACGATGATGTTCATAGGGATGCTCCGCGTGGTCCGTGACGGATGGGTCGTGCCCAGGGAGCGGGCTGACACCAGTACCGCGACCGTAAGGGAGCGAACTGCGGCCGGACGGCCGCTGCCTCACGGTCGCGGTTGAAGCGAGCTGTCCCAGCCGGCACGTCGCCGGGTTGAGGCCCGAACGCCGCGAGATTTTACCACAGCCGCATGGGTTTATTCGGCCGTGCGACTCGGGACCGCCGCTCGATCAGTTACCATGTCGCGAAGGATCTCGGAGCGGGAATCACGGCAGTCCAAGCGCCGGGCGGCCTGACGAGCGTCATTAGCTGGCGGGGGGTGGGCGCCGGGTTCGTCACGGCGGTCGCCCTAGCGCTGGTCCTTGGCGCGATTGCCAGGTTCAGTGGCCTCGAGAACAACCTGGGCGCGGCCGCGGCGCTCGAGTTCGTGGCGCTGCTCGCGGGCGGCTACGTCGCCGGTCGGCTGGCGGGCCGGCTCGGCGTCATCCAGGGCGTCGGCGTGGCGGTAATCTTCATCTTGATCGCGGCGTCGGTGAAGGCCTGGGTCGAGATCGACCTAGCCGGCCGCTACGGCCCGCAGGTCCTTGGGCCAATGGACATGGGCGGGCTCATCCTCGGCGACCTCGTCCACCTGCTCGGCGCGTCGGCCGGTGGGTGGTTGGCAGACTTGGTACGACCCTCACCCCCGGCCCCTCTCCCTCAAGAGGAGAGGGGGTAGGGGCGAGGGCACAGCGCTTGGGCGAAGAAGTCGAGGACCCGATCGCGGTACGCCTCGTAGACGCACTCCAGGCCCTGGCAGTGGGCCAGGCCACTCAGGACCCACAGCTCTTTGGGCTCGCCGGCTCGCTCGTAGAGCAGCCGCGAGTGACGAACGTTCAGCAGCTCGTCGTTCTGGCCGTGGATCAGCAGCAGGCGTCGCGGCGCGATGCGGTGGACCACGTGGAGCGGGTCGAAAGCCGACATCGGGTAGCCCAGCCGCAGTGCGGTGACCTGGCAGGCGGCGAAAGCAACGATCGGCGCGATGGGGCACGGATAGCCGCGCCCCCTGGCGGCCTCGGCCACCGCCCAGCGCAGACGGGCGTACGGACTGTCCGCCACGATCGCCGCCAGGCGCGTGTCCTCAGCCGCTGCCAGGATGGCGACTGCCGCGCCCATCGAGGTACCCATGATTCCGACCGGCCCGAGGCCGCGCCGAGCGAGCTCGTCCACGGCGGCGCGGACGTCCATTCGCTCCTCGTAGCCAATCGTCGTCCGCTGCCCGCCGCTGTCGCCATGGCCGCGACTGTCCAGTGCCAGGACGTTGTAGCGTGGGAACAGGAACCGCGCGGCCGGGAGCAGAGTGTGCTTGTTGCCGCCGTGCCCATGGCAGACGACGATGCTTGAGGCCGTATCGGGCGCTGTGAAAAGCCAGGCGTGGAGCCCGATCCCGTCGCGCGCCTGGAGGGTGATCTCCTCGCCATTGGGCAGCCCCCAGTTGGCAGGTTGGTCCCGGAACTCGCTGCGGCGAGCGCGCGTGATCTGGCGATGGCCGTACTCGCCGACCAGGGCCAGGGCTCCCAGTACGCCAAACCCGAGCGTCCCGAGGGCCCCGATCGCCCGCCGGCGAAGGGTGCTGCGAAGACTGGCCATAGTGACCGATGGGGAAGGGCCCGGCGTATTCACGCGCCCGCCGCACGCTCGGCGATGAAGCGAGCCACTTCGGCGTTGACGGTCGGTGCCGCGTAATCGAGCGTCACCACATGGTAGCAGTTGTCCAGCCAGACGATGCGCTTGTCGCGGCTGCCCACCTCGCTAGCGATCAGCTCCGCGTTCGTTGGCGGAATGGTGTTGTCCTCGCGTGCCTGGACGATGAGCAGGGGTTGTCGGATCATGGGCAGTAGTGGCCTGGTGTCGCTCATCAGTCTGAGCAAAGGCACGAGGGAGGCTGGCCGAAACCGCCGGTAGCCAACGTGGCGGTCCCACGCACTCTGGTCTTTGATGTCGGGTTTGCCCCACGCCTGCCAACGAATGAGATGAGCGAGGATCGGCAGCAGCCCCAGCCGCCAGTCGACGAGCTGGAGTGGAGCGCAAAGGGCGATTAGCCCGGCAATACGCGGGTCGTCGGCTCGCCGCGCGGCGATGTTCAGCGCGATCGTCCCCCCCATCGACAGGCCGGCCAGGAAAACCCGCCGGTTGGCTGCCAGCAGGTCCTCGAGGCCGGCCTCCGCGTCCGCCATCCAGCACTGGTAGCGGCAGCCGAGCAGGTCGGCCGGGTGGGTGCCATGGTTGCTGAGCAGCACTCCGGTGGACGAGATTCCGAGGCTGGCGAGGTGGGCTCCCAGAGGCTTCATTTCGGCCGGCGAGCCCGTGAAGCCGTGGATGAGAAGTACGCCAATCTCGCCCGAACCTGCGAAGGTGAAGGGCTCCGCGCCCGGCAAGGTTGCCCTCAAGTCTGCTCCCAGGCGTAGCGGGTGCTCAGAATCCGAAGGCCGGTCTCGCCCAGGGGCTCCTCGTCTCGCGTCTCCACGCCAGATACCCACGCTCCAGGCGGGCCCTTGCGGCACCAGGCCACGGCCTGTGCGACTCTGGCGGGGTCACCTTCGAAGACCGCTTCGACCTGCCCGTCTGAAAGGTTCCTGACCCAGCCTCCAAGGTCAAGCTGCTCGGCCAACTGGCGAGTCAACTCACGAAAATAGACGCCCTGTACGCGGCCCTTGATGTGCAGGTGGAATCGCGTCCGGCCGGTTGGCACCCTGGCTCCGTCAGCGTTCAGCGGGCAGATTGTCCAACACACCCAGAGCCAGCCTGGCGGCGAACTCCAGGTTTTCGGGCCTGACCAGCGGGGCCTGGTCGTTCGGCGTGTGGTAGTTCGGATCCTCGGAGCGATAGATGAACAGGGCTGGAATCCCCGCTCGGATGAAGCTGGCGTGATCACTGCCTCCGTTCAAGCCGTCGCCGATCGGGCGCGCCGTCTGGCCCAAGCGCGCGGCGATTGGGTAAGCCAGGCTCGTCAGCTCGTCACTCCCGCCGAGCCGTGGCTGGTCGCCAACCCCAACCATGTCCAGATTGATCATCGCACGGATCGACCGCTGCTGCTGGTGGGTTAGCGCCTCGACCATCTTGCCGCTGCCGATCAGGCCGATCTCCTCGGCGTCGAAGGCGGCGAACACGAGCGTGAACGGTGGAGGCCGGGCGACGACGACTCTGGCGAGCTCGAGCATCACGGCCGTTCCGGACGCATTGTCGTTCGCGCCAGGGCCGGCCGATACCGAGTCCAGATGCGCGCCGATGACGACCGTCTGAGGTCCTCCGGGCTTCGTCGCGATAGCATTGGCTCCCATGCGGGGCTCCAGCGACGCATCCACCGCCAGGCGCACACTCAAACTGCCCTGCCTCGCTTGAGCGAGCAGCGTCTCGCCATCGTCGTGCGATACGCTGACCGCGGGGATCCTGGACTCGGTGGCCAGGTTGCCGTTGAAGTTAAGCGGCTGGTTGTTGAAGACGACCGCCGCGCTGGCCCCCGCCTGGGCGACGTTTTCGACCTTCTCGGAAAAGCGGATCTCGCCCCGCTCCATCAGGGCAACGTTGCCCCGCACCGCGGCCGGCGCGAAATCGCCAGGGCGGCCGAGCCCAGCGTCGACCAGCCGCCCCTCAACCGTTCCCGCTGGCGAGTAGACGAGCGTATTGGCCTGCAGCTCGCGACCGAGCGCTCCTGAGACCGTCAGCGAAGAGCCTCGATCGTCGTAGCTGGTAAAGGAGAAAGGCTGCAATTCGGCCTGGTAGCCGAAACCACGGAGCTGGTCGATCACGTACTGTGCTGCTCTGGCGTGGTTCGGCGAGCCGGCCGAGCGACTGCCGATCTCGTTCGCTAGCGCCTCGACGTGTCGCTTCGCGGCGACGCCGCTGATATCTGGAGCCGCGCCGATCGAGGAGGCGGTCGGCTCTGTCGCTGGGGCGAGTGCCGGAGTCGGCTCGGCGACCGCAATCGGAGCATCGGCCGCGATCTGAACGGTCGGCGTGGCGGAGATCGAATCGACCGCCCGGCCCGCTGGCGCGGCGCTCGACGCCGAGCACGCCGAAGCGATGGTGGCCAGCGCGAGGGCCAGACTCAGCAGACGACGGCGGATGGCGTTCAAGGCACTCCCTGCCTGTCATTGTACGGCTCTTCATTGTCATCCTGAGCCCTTCTTGTCATCCTGAGCCCTTCTTGTCGTCCTGAGCCCTTCTTGTCATCCTGAGCGAAGCGAAGGATCCGCCGCCCGCGCAGCGCAGTTGTTCCTGGCACGGATTCCTCGCTCCGCTCGGTTGGACAAAATGAGGGCTCGGAATGCCAGGAACAGCTTAGAAGGTGCGCAACTGGCATTCGGCCACGCCCACCAGGTTGCGGGCCAGCACGGCCGTGGTGACCGGGCCGGTCCCGCCGGGCACCGGGGTGATGGCGCCGGCGACCGCGCTCACCGATTCGAAGTCGACGTCCCCCACCAGGCGGCCATCGACAACGCTGATCCCGAAGTCGACGACCGTGGCACCCGGCTTGACCTGCGAACCGGTGATCAGCGCGGCCCGACCAGCCGCCACTGCGAGAACGTCCGCCAGGCGGCAGAAGCTGCCGAGATCGGGAGTGCGGGTATGGCAGATGACGACAGTCGCATGCTCTTGGAGGAGGAGTTGGGCCAGCGGTCGCCCGACGATGGTGCTGCGACCGACTACCACCACCGTCTTGCCGGCCAGGGCGATGCCTGCTGCCCGGAGGATCTCCAGGCCGGCCAGGGGAGTGCTTGGGACGACCGCCGGACGGTTTTGGGCCAGCGCGCCTGCGTTTAGAGGATGAAGGCCCTCGACGTCCTTCTCGAAGGGCACGTGCCTGGTGACCGCCTCGAACGTCAGCGGCTCCGGGAGCGGAAGCTGGACCAGGATACCCTGGATCGAGCGATCAGCTCCCAAACGCCCCAGCAGGTTGGAAAGCTCCGGCTCGCCGGCCCCGGCTGGCAGGCCCTCGATCCGCGCAGCCAGCCTGTGGCCCGCGAACCCGCGCTCGATCTGACGCAGATAGGCGGCTGAGGCCGGGTCCTCGCCGACGCTGACTACGGCCAGGGTGGGTGGCCCGCCGAGGGCGATCTCAATGCCAGCGGCCCGGCGCTCCACCTCCAACCAGATCTGTTGGGCAACCGGTCGGCCGTCGAGTATTCGCGCGGTCAGGGCGCGGCCTCAGGAACGGACGGACGCCGTCGCGACCTGGATGGCCTCGGACACGACCTGGACCAACCGATCGATTTGCTCCTCGGTCGTCACGAGAGGTGGCGCCAGGCAGATGACGTCGCCTCGGGCACGCGTGTACAGGCCCCGCTTTCGGAATTGATCCGTCACCCGCTCGCCAACTTTGGCCGCTGGGTCGAACGACGCCCGCGTTGCCTTGTCGGCCACCAGCTCGACGGCCGCCATCATGCCCAGGCCGCGCACGTCGCCGACGTTCGGATGGTCAGCTAGCTGCTTCAGTCCGTCCAGCAGGCGGCGC
>DASPXK010000430.1:0-4222 GCA_035637315.1 Chloroflexota bacterium | reverse complement strand
AGGCAGTAGGCAGTAGGCAGTAGGCAGTGGTGAGATCCTGCTGCCTACTCGCAGCAGTGACCAGAACGCCAGCGTCGTCAAGAGGGGTGTCAAGCAGTTGGACCAGGCGATGTGGCTGCTGACCACGACGTGCGCTCCATTCGTCGTCAAGAGCAGCGCGGCAAGAGCGCCGGCCGCCCGGCTCACCCGCCTGTCCGACTCCCCCACGGCGAGCTCGCGGGCGAGGAAGAACGTCGCGGCAATGGTCAGCCCGCCGACGCAGAGGATGACCAGGCGGGGCACCAGCGGGCTTTCGCCGAGCAGCCAGAGCGCGGCCGCGATCAGGTAGTTGTAGAGTGCGCCATAGTAACTGTCGTAATTGGTGAGCGGGCGAGCGCCGTCGCGGACGATCGCCAAACTGTGAAGGACCTCGAGCGTCTCGTCGGTGAATCGAGGCACCGTCCAGAGGTGCGGCCAGCGAATGGCCAGGGCTACCAGGGCGACCACGACCGCGAGCAGCGCGTCGAGCCAGCGGCCCCGTAGGGGCACGGCGTGCCGTGCCGGCGCGGTCAGAAGCTCGTCGGTGCCGGCCGGCGGCGGCGGCAGCGTCTGCATCTTCGGCCGGGTGTTGTAACTCGTTACTCGTCACCTGAGACTTGGACCAGCAGGTCGGCGGCCACCCAGCCCTCAGTCCCATCTGGTGTGCGGACGAGCAGCCAGTGCCGGCCGTCAACCTCAAGCTCAGGGGCCAAGGCGTCGAGCAGCTCGCCCTCGGGGATGCCAGCCACGCGGGCGGCAGAGGGGCTTGGCTCGGCGCGGACGTTCGCTCCGGCCCCCCCGGTGTTGGCGACCTGGAACCGAGCCGCCGTGGCAGTGCGAGAGGCGCCAGCGGGCACGTCGGCGTGCGAGCCCCGGCTGGGCGGCGATGCAAACAGCGCGCTGGCCGAGCTGCGCGGAGCCCTGGCGATGGGCGGCGTGTAGGAGGGCGAGCCGGCCCGCTTGGGCAAGTCCCTGATTCGTTGGTAGGTCGGGCTCATCAGGCCCACGCTGCCATCGGGATTGGGAGTGAACATCCAGAACCGATTCGTGTTCGGGTTCCAGAAGAGCGGCGTCGCGGCCAGGACGCGCCGATCGTCCATCCAGTCCCGGAAGGCGTGGTCGTAGTAGTCGGCGATGGCGTAGTCGTCGTCCGTCTCCATCAGGCTCGACTCGGCGATGATGACCGGCAGCTCCTGGCCGATGGCCGCCAACTCGGCCCGATAAGCCAGGTGCGTGTAGCGAATGTCCTCACCCCCGGACGGAACGCGATACGGGTTGGAGGCCCAGGCGGAGAGGCGGTCGAAGATGTCGGGCACGGCCGCGCGCATCTCGTCGATGAACTCGAAGGCGTCCTGCATCTCGGGCAAGCGGGTGCCGTTGGAGATGTCGAGCGGAGCGTTGACCACTCTGAAGGTGTCCGAGTCCTGGAAGACGTCCACAAAGTGGGCCAGGTAGCGGGCGTAGTCGGCCGCGTCGACCTCGCCGCCCCACTCGAAGCCGAGATTGGGCTCGTTTCCCACGCTGACGTATACGGGACGATTGGGCCACTTTCCGCGCTCCAGGAACGCCCGCCATCTCGCCGGCTCGTCCCAATCCGGTCGCACCCAGCGCTCTGGGCCCTGCTCGTGCCACGTGCTGACGCGGATGATCGGGTTGAGGTGGTATTCGTAGCAGCGATCAAGGAACTGCTCCAGGAGCCAATCCGCCTGGGGTGAGTCGCGGTCGTCGACCGTCCAGGTGATGGTGATGTAACCCCAGTCGCCGCCGTTGGTGTTGACGAGGCCCGCCGTCGCCGCGACGAAGCGCTCCTGGCTCAGGCGCGCGACGTTGAGCCCGACGGGATTGTTGTCCGGGGGCGGGTCCTCGGCGGAGACGCGGGCGTAGGGGATCGGCGCGAGCACGGCCAGCGCGGCCGCGAAAAGAACGGCGCAAGACGACCCCCGCCAACGTTTCCGCATCGGCGACCTCGGCCCGGTGGTGCGGCGTGCATGATAGCGATTCGCCCGGCCCGCGTCACGCGCGGGGCGGGACTCCGACCACCAAGACACAAAGACACCAGGGCTTACGGACGATCTAATGGGGGCTTGGTGTCCTGGCGTCGTGGTGGCTCAAATGCGGCCCGGCCGTGCTCCCACCCGTGTTACAATCCGCGCCGTCCGAGGGCCTCCGTGATCGAGATCAACATCGACCCGATCCTTTTCCGTTGGCCGCCGCTGGTCATCACCTGGCACGGCTTCTTCACCGCGGTGGGCGTGCTGTGCGGGATCTGGCTTGCCACGCGGCTGGCGGTCGAGCGGGGCTTTACCGAAGACGACATCATGTCGCTGGCGCTCTGGTGCGTAGTCGGCGGGCTGATCGGCGCCCGCGTGATGCACGTCATCGACCAGTGGGACTACTACGCCCAGGACCCGATCGCCATCCTCAAAGTCAACGAGGGCGGCCTGGCAATCTGGGGGATGATCATCGGCGGGCCGCTCGGAGGGGTGTGCTACGGCTACTGGCGCGGCTGGCACACCCTACGCAAGGGCGTCCTGCTCGACACGTGCGGCCTCGGGATGATCCTGGGCATGGCGATCGGCCGCCTGGGCGACCTCATCAACGGCGAGCACCATGGGGCCGACGCCGCGATCCCCTGGTCGGTCCGCTATACCAACCCCAACACCCTGGGTGACCTCCAGGTCCCCGTCCACCTCGCGGTAGGCTACGAGCTGGTCTGGGACGTCCTCGTGCTGGGCTTCTGCATGTGGCTGCTCGGGCGGCGGCTGCTGCCGCGCGACGGGATGGTGTTCTGGGCGATAATTGCTCTCTACGCCGCGGGACGGTTCGTCATCCAGTTCTTTCGTCTGGACACCCCATTCCTGTGGGGGCTCAGCCAGGCCCAACTGCTGGCCTTCGCTGGCGGGGCGCTCGCCATCTGGATTCTGGTCTGGTGGTTCGCCCGACTCAGCCGTGAGGGTGTCGAGGAAGTACCCTCACCCCCTGGCCCCCTCTCCCTCGCGGGGGAGAGGGGGGAAGAGACCACCGCGGGGGAGAAGCGGCCCTGACCCGCAGCCCCTCTCCCTCGCGGAGGAGAGGGAAGCCACCTGCTCGCCCTTCCCTTTAGGGGAGGGGGTCGGGGGTTTGGTTACCAGGCGAAAACGAACAGCAAGTCGTTGACGTTGGTCTTGGTCGGCCCGGTGATGAGCAGATCGCCCAGCGGCTCGAAGAAGTGATACGAGTCGTTGGCGTCCAGAAAGGCGCGCGGATCGAGGCCCAGCCGGCGGCCGCGCGCCAGGCTGGTGCCGTCGACCAGCGCGCCGGCCGCGTCGGTCGGGCCGTCGTTGCCGTCGGTGGCGAGCGCCGCGAGCAGGACGTTGTCGAGGCCGGCCAGCTTCTCGGCGGCTGATAGAGCCAGCTCCTGATTGCGGCCGCCCAGGCCCGGGCCGCGGACGTGGACGGTAGTCTCGCCGCCTGCCACCAGGCAGCACGGGCGCCGCAGCGGACGATTGCGGGTGGCTTCCTCGCGCGCGAGGGCGGCAATGACTTTGGCGACTTCGCGAGCCTCGCCCTCCACGTAGGTCGACAGCAACAGCGCGTGCAGCGCCTCGGCCTCGGCCTGCCGGACCGCCGCTTCGGCGGCCAGCTCGTTGCTCGCCACCACCAGCGTTTGGGTCCGCTCGAAGATCGGGTCGCCGGGCTTGGGCGTCTCCGGCTCGCTTCCCGCCCTCCCGCGTCGCAGACGCTCCGCGACGGCCGGGGGCAGCAGGCTCCAGAGCGCGAAGCGATCGACGATGGAGCAGGCGTCGTCGAACGTGCTCGTGTCTGGAACGGTCGGCCCCGACGCGATGACGTCGAGCGGATTGCCGACGACGTCCGAGAGCACCAGGGTGACCACGTCAGAGGGCGATGCCAGCCGAGCGAGTCCGCCGCCCTTCGCCCGATCGAGATGCTTTCGGACGGCGTTCAGCTCGTTGATGGTAGCCCCGGCCCGGAGCAGCAGATCGGTCGTTTGCTGCATGTCTTCGAGCGAGATGCCCTCTTCGGGCAGCAGCAGCAGCGCGGACCCGCCCCCCGACAGGAGTACGATGACCAGGTCCTCGGCCGTGCTGCCGTCGACCAGTCCCACCAGCTCAGAAGCGCCTCCCACGGAGTCGGCATCGGGGATCGGATGGCCCGCCTCGCGAAGCCTGACCCTTTGGGTCGGCCCCCCGTGGCCGCGCTTCCC
>DASPXK010000429.1:0-2916 GCA_035637315.1 Chloroflexota bacterium | reverse complement strand
CTGATCAAGGACGCAGCTACGCTCGAGGGTGTCTCCAGAGTCACGGCCGTCGTGCTGGATAAGACCGGCACGCTGACCGAGGGCCGTCCTCGCCTAACCGACGTCTTCCCCGCCCAAGGCGTCTCCGAGGGCGACCTGCTGCGCCTGCTCGCCTCGGCCGAGAGCGGCTCCGAGCATCCGCTGGCCCGAGCTATGGTGGACGGCGCGCGCGAGCGGGACGCCGCGCTCGCGGAGCCGAGCGGTTTCCGCTCGATCGCCGGGCACGGCCTGGAGGCAACCGTCGACGGACGCAGCGTGCTGGCCGGCAATCGCAAGCTGATGGCGGACCGCGATGTCGCGCTCGATGGACTGGAGGCCCGTGCCCACGGCCTGGCCGCGGCCGGCAAGACGCCGATGTACGTGGCGATCGACGGCCGGCCGGGCGGGCTGGTGGCCGTCGCCGACGCGATCAAGCCGAGCGCCCGCGCCGCGGTGAGCCGGCTGCGAGAGCTTGGGATCGAGGTGGCGATGATCACGGGCGACAACGGCCGCACAGCCGAGGCGGTCGCCCGCGAGCTAGGCATCGAGCGGGTCTTCGCCGAGGTCCTGCCTCAGGAGAAGGCCGATTACGTGAAGCGTCTCCAGGCTGAGGGAAAGATCGTCGCGATGGTCGGCGACGGGGTCAACGACGCGCCGGCGCTCGCCCAGGCTGACATCGGGATCGCGATCGGCGCCGGTACTGACGTGGCGATCGAGACCGCGCGGGTGGTGCTGATGAAGTCGGACCCACTTGACGTGCTGCGCGCGATCCGTCTGAGCAAGGCGACCGTGACCAAGATGAAGCAGAACCTGTTCTGGGCCAGCATCTACAACCTGCTGGCTATCCCGATCGCGGCCGGCGCGCTCTATCCCGCCTACGGCCTCATGCTGCGCCCGGAGTGGTCGGCCCTGCTGATGAGCCTCAGCTCGATCATCGTGGCCGTAAACGCGGTCCTGCTGAAGCGAGTCGACCGTGAGCTCGCCCATCCCTGATGCCGGAAGGTGCCAAACCTAGCCAAGGCTCCTCTTACACACGTGTGCAGTGTCGGTGGCAAACCGAGCCCCCAGCAGCGAGCCAGGCCACCAGGACAACCCGGCAGACTTCTCGAAGGAATCAGTCTCGACAGGATCTAGGCGAGTTCACTGGGGCAGGGGCAAGGCCAGATTCCCTGACGGTGATGTTCCACGTATGCGAAGCTGTGGCCAGGTTTGCCCTGTCTCCCTTGGAAGGAGGCCCTACCGGCCGCTCAGTCACCGTTTGTGCCAGGGAGGTCGCAGGTGACACGAGGTCTCATCCTCGGTAGGTAGAGCGCCGTTGGCCGTTCAGCGGCATCGCGGAGCTACTCGAGCTCGCGACGCATACGCTCGTAGGTCGCTTGGTCGATTTCACCCTCAGCGTAGCGCCGCTTGAGAATATCCAGTGCCGACTCGCTGGTGGGGCTGCCCGGGCGGGCAGCCCCGCCCATAAGCGAGCGCATCAGCAGGATGACGCCCACGATGAGCGTTCCCCAGAATGCAAGCATCGCCAGCCAGCCGAACGCCATGCCCATCCCCCAGCTCCAGCCAGTTACCCCTGAAGGAGCGCCCTGGGGGCCGGGGCTCCACATCATACCCGGCCCCATCATGATACCCGGCCCCATCATCGTACCGGCCATCATCGGGCCGATCAGGACAAGCACGATGAGTACACCAAGGACGATCAGGAGCCAGCGGTGATCAGGGCGCATGGGTCCTCCCCCTGCGGGTGCTGGGCAGCCGGCGTGAAATTCCACCCACGGCGCTGCTAACGGCCGAGCTTGTCGAGAGCGCGCGTGAGGCGCTCCTTCGCCTCATGGGCGATAGGCGTGATGGCGGGATTCTGGACGAGCCCTAGTGCCGCCTCGGGGTCCATCGCCGCCACGATCGAGCCTCCGTCGGCCTCGTAGACGACGACATTGCACGGCAGCAGCAGGCCGATATCCAGGTCTGCGCCGAGGGCGCGATGCGCCAACTGCGGGTTGCAGGCGCCGAGGATCACATAGGGCCTGAAGTCGGTGCCGGTCTTTTCCTTGAGCGTCCGCTGGACATCGATCTCGGTGATGACCCCGAACCCTTCCTCCTTCAAAGCGGCGCGGGTGCGCTCCACCGCCGCGGCGTAGGGCAATGGGACGCGCGCTTCCAAGCTGTGAGGCTTCTGTTGGACGTTCACAGGCTCAGACTCCCTTCGCCTGCGCTAGGCATTCCCTCAGAAGAGCCGCCAGAGCCACCGCTGCTCAAAGGCGATCTTCGCCCAGTGGCGCAGCGATCACCTCCTCTCGCACGAAGTGCAGTCGGATTATCTTTGGTCGCTCGCCGTCGTCGAAGTGGCAGCGGACCGCGTCGCGGACCTGGACGTGGAGGGCCGCCCGGTCATCTGCCTCAGTGAAGATCGAGGCGCCCAGCGCGCGAGCTGTGTAACCCCCCTCGGCCGCTTCTTCCACCACGAAAATTAGCTCCCGCCGCCCCCGTTGAGGATACCCGATCGGATTGGTTTTGGGGGCGACGGAGCGGGCAGCGAGAAGGCGTCCAGGCCCCCAGTGGCGGTATTTCTGAGTGAAGCCTGAGCGGCGAGGTCCTACGTGCGGCGTGCGCGTCAGGCGCCCAGCCCGATGCCGACCAGCCGGCCGAGCCCGAAGGTCACCCCCGCGGCGGCCAGGCCAAAGGCGACCTGGCGCAGGCCCGATCGCAATGGCTGGCGGCCCGTGAACAGGGTGATCCCCGCGCCGATCACGAACAGGCCGACCGCGCTCAGCAATCCGCTGGCGACGATCGCGACCAGCCCGCCCGTCACCAGATAGGGCAGGACGGGTACGATCGCCCCGGCCGCGAACAGCAGGAACGAGGTCGCGGCCGCGACCCAGGCCGAGTCACCGAGGCCTA
>DASPXK010000428.1:0-11375 GCA_035637315.1 Chloroflexota bacterium | reverse complement strand
GAGCGGGCTCCCAGCACCAGGCAGCGCCAGCCTTCACAAACTCGGCGATCCGCTTCCAGCATACGCCACCAGCCACCCGCCACCGCTCCCTTTCATGCCTCAGGGTGCCCCGAAGGGGCATGAAAACTCAGGATGACAAAGAGCCCTCACCATAGGACCCTTCGCTTCGCTCAGGAGGCCCCTACACCCGCTGCCGAAGCTTGGGGTCGAGGAAGTCACGCAGAGCGTCGCCCAGGAGGTTGCACGCCAGGATCGTGATCGTGATCGCCAGGCCGGGGAACGCGACGATCCACCAGGGCGGGCGGAACGCTTCGGCTAGCACGCCGCCCAGCATGTTGCCCCAGCTCGGCGTCGGGGGAGGAATCCCAACCCCAAGGAAGCTGAGGGCTGATTCGGCGAAGATCGCGGTGCCCAGGTTAAGGCTGGCCACCACCAGCATCGGCGCCACGCACTGGGGCGCGATGTGGCGCACCACGATGCGCAGTGGCGTCGCTCCGATACAGCGCGTCGCCTCGACGAAGGCGTACTCCTTGACCGCCAGGACTACTGAGCGGACGATGCGCGAGCTGCCCGGCACGCGCGTGACGGCGATCGCCACGATCACCGTCTGCAGACCAGCCCCCAGGCCGATCAGCAGCAGCAGCGCCAGGATCAGGGTGGGAAACGACATCAGGACCTCGACCAGGCGCTGGCTGACCAGGTCGAAGCGGTGGCCGGCGTAGCCGCTGGTCAGTCCCCAGGCGAACCCGATCCCGTCGCCAATCAGCACCGAGACGACGCCGACCAGCATCGTGACCCGGGCCCCGAACAGGACCCGGCTCAGGACATCGCGACCGAGGTGGTCGGTGCCGAGCAGGTGCTGTGCCGAGGGCGGGTAGCGGGTCTGGCCATAGTCGGCGGCCAGCGGATCGAACGGCGCGAGGCGATCGGCGAAGATGGCGAGCAGTGCGATGAGCAGAAGCATCAGCCCGCAGGCAGCGCCGGCCGAAGAGGAGCGTGCGAACCGGCCGAGGGTTGGCCCAAGCCGACCGGGCCAGGCGGCAGTCGGGACCGTCTGCCGCTCAACGATGACCGACGGGACCAGTATCGGTGGCTCCGACATTGTGACCTACTGGTATCGGATGCGCGGGTCGAGCCAGCCGTAGCTCAGGTCGACCAGCAGATTGATCGCCGTGAAGATCAGGCCGTACAGCAGGACCATGTTCTGGATCATCGTCCAGTCGCGCTCACTCAGGGCCTGGACCAGCGCCAGGCCCAAGCCTGGCACGCCAAACGCCCGCTCCACCGCCACCGAGCCACCCAGCAGGCCCCCGAGGGCCAGCCCAGACAGGGTGATCACGGGGAGGAGCGCGTTGCGGAAGACGTGGCGCCAGATCACGACGCGCTCGCGCAGGCCCTTCGCCCGCGCGGTGCGGACATAGTCGTCGTGCAGGACCTCCAGCGCCGACGAGCGCGCCATGCGGGCCGTGACGGCTCCCAGGCCGATCCCGAGCGCTAGGGCCGGCCCGATCGTCATCTGAAGGTTGAGCCCCGGATCGTCCCACACGTACACGATCGTCAAGGGCGGCCGCCAGGTGAAGAGCAGCACGCCCATCAGGACGACCATCAGGCCGATCCAGAAGCTTGGCACCGCCATGAACACCGTGACGCCGACTCGGGCGACGAGCTCCCAGAACGTGTTCCGCCGCAGCGCGCTGAACAGCCCGATCGGAATCCCGATCAGCCAGGACAGGCAGATCGCCATCAGCGCGATCTGGGCCGTGATTGGGCCGCGGCGCGCAATGATGTCGCGAATCGGCTCGCCGCGCCAGAACGAGACGCCCATCTCGCCGCGCAGCACGTCGCTCATCCAGCTCAGGTACTGGACGTACAGCGGCCGATCGAGGCCCAGGCTGGCGCGGGCGCGGCGGAGCTCCTCCTCGGTCAAACGATGGGTGCCCTGGCCCTCGCTCACGATCATCGCGACTGGGTCACCCGGCAGCACCCGCATCGCCAGGAAGATCAGGACCGTGATGCCGACAATCGTCGGCACCGCTGCAAGCAGGCGGCTGAGCGTGTATGTGCGCATACGAGCTATCAGCCGTCAGCCATCAGCTATCAGCCCTCCGCTGTCAGCTTGTCATTCTGAACGCAGTGAAGAATCCGCGCCCGGGGGCCGCATCCGGGCACGAACCCTTCGCTTCGCTCAGGGTGACAATGAAGGCTCAAGCGAAGCGAAGGAATGGCAAGCTGACAGCTGATGACTCGTTCATTTGTCGATCCAGGCGGTCTCCATATGCCCCCATTGGGCGAAGGCGCGATTGTCCAGCGCCAGGCCTTTGACGTTCCCGCGCCACATGGGCAGGTGGAAGGTAAAGCCGATCAAGTACCAGGGCGGGTTCTCGTCGAGCATGTTCTGAAGCTGGCTGGCCATCTGGCGGCGCTTCCCTTCATCGACCTCGGCGTCGTACTGGCGCAGCAGGCCGTCGAACTCGGTGTTGGCGTAGCTGCCCCAGTTGCGCGAGCCGCCGGTCTTCCAGTAGGTGTTGCCGAGGGGTGAGACGTCCGACAGGATGTGGCCAGGCGTATCGAGGACCATCTCGAAGTTGCCCGCCTTCTGCTCTTCCGACAACAGCGCCCGCTCGGCGACGCGGATCCTGGTCTCGATCCCGAGCGTTCGCTTGAGCTGGTCCTGGAAGGCCGGCGCCATCACCTCGGCGTGCGGCGCGACCGACGCGGACAGCAGCTCGACCTGGCCGATCCCGCTCGAGAAGCCGGCGTCCGCCAACAGCTTCTTGGCGGCCGTGATGTCGTCGGCCTTGTCGGGCCGAAAGCCGGGCAGCTTGGCGATCTCATCCTGGGGCGTGGCGAACTTGTCGCCGTGTGGGATCCAGCGCGTCAGGCTGATCCACTCCTGGGTCTGGAAGGCCGTGATCAGGTCCTGGCGGCTGACCGCCAGGTGGATCGCACGGCGCACGCGTGGATCGTCGAACGGCTTCTTCTTGGTATTGAACAGCACGGCATAGGCGCCGAAGTTCGGCAGCTTGTTGACCTGGACGATGTCCTTTCGCTTCTGGCCCTCGTCCCAGGTCTCGAACGAGACGTTCCACGACAGGTCGGCCTGGCCGGTCAGGACAGCGGTGCCACGGTCGGTCCAGGCCGGCACGTGCAGCCACTCCATACTGTCTACATAGGGCAGGTCCGGCTCCCAGTAGTTGGGGTTCCTATCGAGCACCCAGCGCTCGGCCTGCTTGTGCTCCTTGAAGACGAAGGCGCCCGTGCCCGGCGCGATGACCTTGCGCAAGTCCTGGTTGTTCTCGTCGAGCGCCTTTTTCGAATAGATCACCCCGGCCGGGTCGGCCAGCAGCTCCATGAAGTACGCGCGTGGCTCCTTGAGCTTGAAGCGGGCTGTCAAGCGATCGACCGCCTCGATCTTGTCGACCATCGAGAAGAGCTGGGCGTTCGGGCTGACGATGCCCTGTGGTGGCGAGCTGATGTGCGTGTAGCTCGCCACGACGTCGTCGGCGCCGAAGGGGGTGCCGTCGTGGTACTTGACCCCGTCGCGCAGGTAGAAGGTGTAGACCAGCCCGTCCGGAGAGACCTCCCAACGCTGGGCCAGGTCGGGGATGATCGACCGCAGACCGTCGGCCAGGTTCCAGCGGACCAGGTTGTTGTACATGTGGCAGAGGACGTGAGTCGCGGCGCCCTGGTGGATGTCGAAGTGGGGGGTGGTGACCCCGACGGCGACTTTGAGCGTGCCGCCGCGCTTCGGGTTGGGCTCGGGCGCGCGCAGGACGCCCGTCGCGGCCGGCTTGGTAACGGCGGTGGGAATGGGGGTCGGGGCCGCCGCCACGGGCGGGGCGGCCGCTGGAGCCGCGGTCGGCTTGGCCGGCGCTGGGGCCGCGGTCGGCGGGGCCGGAGCGGCAGGCGCGCAGGCCTGGACGAGCGGTAAAGCGGCCACCACGGCGAGCGACTTGAGCAGCGCTCGGCGGCTCATACGGCGCGGATCGTTCGACACCATGATCCTCCTCCTAACTCCGTGTCACGCGGCGCTTCCTGTCATTCTGAGCGAAGCGAAGAATCCGTGCGTGGGCTTCGGATCCTTCGCTGCGCTCAGGATGACAATGCCGTCGCGCGGGCCCAGTCGACGATAAAGGCGGTATCGTCACGCGCCTCCTCGGGACTGACCAACGGCTCGACACCCTGGGTGATACAGGCATAAAAGTGAATCCATTCGCGCTTGAATGCCTCTTCATGGGAGGCGGTGACTCGCCGCTCCCAGTGGGCTGGTCCGGGGTCCGGCCAGCCGGGCTCGATCGCATCCCGCCCCAGCGGGGCGGGGTTGTCCGGCGGCGGCTCCATGCCCTGGACACTAACGACGGTGGGCGCCGACTTGAGGAAGGGCGACGGGAAGCTGATCGTCACCCGCCCGTCGGCGCCGAAGCACGCGTAATCCTGTTTGAACTCACGGATCTGGCGAGTGTCGATCCAAGCGTAATTGACGCGCACGCCGTTCGGGTAGCGGAAGATGGCGGTCCAACAGCGGCCGCCGTCCCACGTCTCGGAGGCCACGATCTCCTCGGGGCGGCCCAGCAGGCCGTTCAGACAATAGACGTCATGGATCGACGAGCCCATCATCCCGCCGAAGACGCGTCGGACGGCGGCCGGCGGATCGTCGCCCAGCGAGGCGGCGATGGCCGCGTCATGCTCCCTTTCGGCGCGCTCGCCGATCTCCGGCGGCACGTCGTGGCCGCGGAAGACCGGCTGATGGGACATGTACAGGTCGTTGCTGGGGTGGATGTGGCGCGCATCGACGAAGCGGACCTGGCCCCGCTCGGCCAGCGGACGCACCAGTCGCTGCCCGTACTGATAGCCGGGGTCAAAGCGCTTCATGTAGGCCAGCAGCGTCACCGCGCCCGAGCGACGACGGGCCGTACGCGCCGCGTCGACGAGTGCATCCGCCTCGTCCAGCCGATAGCAGAGCGGCTTCTCGATTAGAACGTGTTTGCCGTATTCGAGCGCCGCGATCGCCGGCGGGACGTGCGAGCCCGTTGGGCAGATCAGGACGGCGTCGATCAGATCGCTGGTGGCCAGTTCGCGGTAATCGGCGAAGCGGGCGTGGCCCGGCACTCCGAAGCGCTCGCCGACGACCTCGAGAGTGGCCGGCGAGACGTCACACAAGGCGGCGATGGTGAACAGGTCGCCAAGCTCGCGCAGGTAGGGCAGGTGCATGATCTGGGCGATGCTGCCGCTCCCGACAACGCCGACCCGCACCCGTCGCTCAGAGGAACGCGCGTTTGCCACCGCTGCCTGCCTCCGCGCCAGAGCGCCTTGGCCCAGTGTAGTCGCCACCCCGGGCACTAGTCAACGCCAGCCGGCGGTGGCAGCCGGACTCACCTCCGGCGCCCTCACCCCAACCCCGCGAAGGGCACTTGTTCTCTCCTAGAGGGAGAGGGCGCTAAGGCTCAGTAACCGCGCATCGGGTTCCACTCGGTGAGGCCGGTCACGTCGTTCTCGCGCAGGACGCGGAAGTATGGCTCGATCTTGCCGGTGATGACGCTGCCGTGGTGGCAGGCCAGCGTCTTCGGCTTCAGCGCCTCGATCTTGTCGAGGGCCGAGTTCAGATGGGTGCGCGAGGGGAAGATGCCAACCATCCGGTATGTCTGCAGCATCTCCTCCGTGCGGTCCTGGTCCGTGACGGCGGGTCCGGGTCCCGGCGTGATGAACACGTCCGATGTGAACACGGTACCGGTCGTCTCCTCGAAGGCGAGCAGACTATCCCACTGGTGCACGTAAGGAGTGATCAGGAAGCCAAGGCGGCGCCGGCCGAGGTCCAGAACCTGCTCCTCCTCGGCGACCAGCGGCTCGCGGATCGCGAAGTCCGAGAGGTTGGTGAGGACGCCGATCGGGCTGCCAACCGGCTGGGCGTGTGGCGCCTGGGCCAGGAAGTGGTTCAGCGCCCCACACTCGTCGCCCTCGAAGTGCGGCACCACGATGTAGCGCAGCTTGGCTGGGTCGATGACCCGCTTGACCGCCTCGAGGCTCTCGTCGAACATCCGCCCGAAGCCGGTCTGCACCAGCGTGGGCTGCTCGTCGTCGATCACAAAGAAGCTGTATGTGACCGGCGACTGGGGCACCTCAATATTGACCCGATAGATGCCGTCCGCCACTTCGTCGATGGAAGCCATAACCATTCCTCCTCAGGTCTCCTTCCGGGCCGCCTGGCGGGGGCGGCTCATGTGTGTGCTCAGCGTCGCGTCGCGGATTTGTCCATTTGCCCCCTTCTCGAGCCAGCAGAGCACTACATCGCGCATTATCCGGACCGCGGCCTGCGCGGGCACGCCGCGATCGACGAGCGCCCTCCAAACCGCAAAATCGGTCAGCCCGGCGAGCACCCGCAGGGTCTGCTGACTCGGGCTCGCCCCACGCAGCACCGCGCGCAGGAGCCGCTCACGGTCGGCGTGGAGGGAAGCCACCGAACCGGCGAGCGCGGCAACCTGATTCTGGTCCCGACGCGCCGCCTCGAGGTAACGCGCCGCGCGCTCGTAGAAGGCGCACAGCTCGCGGACCAGGCGGGCGACCCGCTCCGCCACCGAGCGGGCGTCGCTGCCTCCGCGCGCTCTGGGCGGGGCGGCTGGGTGACACGGCGGACCTCTTCGCCGCAGGCTGGGACCAGCGCGTCGAGGGACGGAAAGTGGCGGTACACGGTGGCGACGGCGACGTCAGCCCGCCGCGCGATGTCCTCCCAGCTTGTGGCCAGGATGCCCCGCTCGGCGTGGAGCGCCATGCTCGCCTCAACGATGCGCCGGCGCGTCTCGTCGACCGCCGCCGTACGCCTGCCCATCTGGTAACGCCGCGGCGCCACGCCCGACCTCCATTATTAGAGCAAAGCTTTAGCTAAATGTATCATCTTGCCAATAGACGGTCAATGCCGGTTTCCCTCTTGTCGTGTTATGCCGGTCCCATACCGCAGGGTGAGAAGCATGAGATCCTTCGCTGCGCTCAAGACGACAACAAAGCATCTCAGGATGACAATAAGGATCTAAGGATGACAGTGGGGATCTCACGGTGACAATAAGGATCTCAGGATGACAATAAGGATCTCAGGATGACGATGGAACTTCAGGCTGACCGGAAGGCGGCTCAGGGCGACCCGGATCCGGATCGCGTTCCGGCGGGGACGGCAAGTCCTCCAGCGATCGGAGGCCGAGGTGCTCGAGGAAGGCCATCGTCGTGCCGAACAGCACCGGGCGCCCGACCGCCTCCTTGCGGCCTACCTCCTCGATGAGCTGGCGGCCGATCAGCGTCGCCAGAGCCCGATCCCCGTTCACGCCTCGAATCGACTCGATCTCGGCTCGTGTAACCGGCTGGCGATAGGCGACGATCGCCAGCACCTCCAACGCAGCCCGCGACAGCCGTACCTCGGCATCCAGGCCCCTCAGACGACGGACGTACTCGGCCGAGGCGGGCGCGCTGGCCAACTGGAGCCGGCTGCCGACTCGCTGGACGATCAGGCCGAGCGGCGGGCGCTCGACGAGCAGACGGGCGGCAGCCTCGACCATCGCGCGGCGCACCCCGAGCACGCGAGCGGCGTCGGCCAGGTCCAGCGGCTCATCGGCCGCGAAGGCCAGCGCGACTAGATGGGGCGCGAGCCGGTCCGGACCTAACCCGCCGTCCCCCTTCCCTGAAGGGAAGGGGGTGTCGTAGTCTCCCCTTCCCTTTAGGCCCTTTAGGGGAGGGGTTGGGGGAGAGGTTCGTCCCTCATTCACCCGCTTCTCCGCTGCCGCCAGCGCCGCGCGCCCCACCACAGGACGATGCCCACGAGCAGCGAGCCGGCCGACACGCCTGCGCCGAGACGAAACGATTGTGGCTCGTAGGTGAGCTCGATCAGGTGCTCGCCGCCCGGAACGGGCACGGCTCGAAACATGACGTTGGCGCGGACGATCGGCGCAGCGCGGCCGTCGACGGTCGCCCGCCAGCCAGGGTACCAGCTATCCGACACGACAAGGTAGCCAGGCGAGTCGCCCGCCGCGCGAACGCGTAGGTGTTCGGCTTCGCTCAGCTCCAGTGTGGCGGAGCTGCTCGACGTGGGACCTCGGTCGAGCGCCTCGGCCCCTTCTGTCTGAGCCAGCAGCACGACGTCGCGGGGCTCGAAGCTCGGGTCCGCGAGGCGCTGCAGGGCCGTCTCGTCGTCCACGATCTCCGAGCGCCGCGGCGTGAAGACCCGCGGCAGCGCGTCACGCCGCTCATACACCTTGACGTCGAAGAACTCGGTGCGCTCCAGACTGTCGTCCAGGGTCAGCGGGAAGGCCGCCTCGCGAGCGTCGTCCACCAGGTTCAGCGCGCGCAGCTCGAGGACAAGGTCCGGCGTCGAGTTGGCGATGGTGAGCACGCGCACGGGCCGCCGCGCGAACCGGACCTCGCCGATCCAGTCGGCGGGCTGGCTCGGATCGCTCGCTCCCCACTCCTGGACACGCTCCAGCCCCCCTGCCGCCAAGGGATCGGCCGTGGCGACCGCGGTGTGGGTGCCATTCAGGAGCGGAATCGCAAGCGTCCCTGCCGCCTCGTCGCCGAGCACGAGCCGGCCCACCTCCTGGCCCGCTCGAGCCTGGCCGACAAACGACGAGATCAGGCCGAGCCGATTGAATTGGCCGCTGGGTAGGTTGTGTAGCTCGAGCTGCTGGCCGGGCCGAAGCCTGGCTGTGACGGCGCGGTCGAAGTAGATCGCGCCCCTGATCAGGTCCTTGACGCGGCCAGCCAGGATGTAGCGGACGCCGAGCAGGTCCAGCCAGCGCCGCTCCGGTAGATGATCCAGGCGGCTCGCCAAGACCCCGTCAGGCCGGACCCGGTCCGGCCCCAGCATCGCTCCCCCCAGCCTGACGAAGCCGGCCAGCGGCAGGACCCCGCCGTCGTAGCCATCGGCGGTGTCCATACCGTACTCGAGCGGCACGTTTGGCGTGAGCGTCTCGTTCAGCTTGACCGCGACCAGCAGGTTGGTCAGTGCTTCCGGATTCAGCCACCCGAAGTGCTCGCGGTACTCAGGCGTCTCCTTGACCTCGTACTCGGGCGTGGCGATGCTGAGCATCCGATAGCGGCCGTCGAGCCCGGGCCGCGACTGCAAGAACAGCGTGCTCTCACGCGGCTGGGCGTAGGCGAAATCCGGGATCGGATGGCGATGCTCGAGGTCGGCGCCCGCCAGCCACAGCTCCACCAGCCCGCCCATGATGAGCACGCCCAGCGCCGCGGCGCGCACGCGCGGCGCGACGAGCACCACGGCCACCAGCAGCACCGACAGTGCCGCCAGACCGCCCCAGATCACCAATAGCAGCCGCGACTGCCGCTCACCCTGGAGCACGAGAAACACGGCCAGGGCAGGAGCGCCGAGGCCGAACAGAAAGAAGCGAGCAGCGAGCAGCGAGTAGCGAGTGATCCGTCGCCCACTCGCAACTCGCTGCTCGCTACTCGCTACTCCGTTAAGCCAGCTCGCTCCGACTGCCACGAGCAGCGACGCGCCGAAGGTGTAGACGAACAGCCAGCGGGCGGGCACGCGAAACGACGCGAAGCCAGGCGCCCAGTCGAACAGGGTGTGGTAAAGCGGGTTCAAATCGCCGACCGCGAGCCCAAGCCCCAACACCACCAGCGTCGCGCCCAGCACGGCCGGGCGGCCCGGCCCGACCACCAAGCCGAGCCAGGCCAGCGCCAACACGATCGTGCCCGTGTGCCCGTAGAACTCCGTCGTGTGGAGGTGCTCCCAGAAGCCCGGAAAGAGGGCAGGCAGCAGGAGCCGCCACGGCAGCGAGTCGAACGTCGCCTCACGGAAGTCGAGCCCGCCGCCGCGGATCGAGAGGCGCGACAGCTCCAGAGTCGGCACCAATTGAATCGCCGCCGCACCGAACGCCAGTCCAGACGCCAGCGCCAGGACGCCCAGCCCCCGCGCCAGCGCGGCCGGACCGTCGGCCCATCGTCGCCACGCCGCCACGGTCACCAGCACGGCGAGGGTCATGTACACCTCTTGCGGATGCCCGGCCAGGAGCTGCAGCAGCAGCCCGGCGAACAGCGCCGCGAGGGCCCACTCGCGCGTGCGACGCTCGCCGCTCAGGGCGACGTCGAGCGCTAGCGCCAAGGCGGGCAGCCAGGCCGCGACACTGAGCTGATTGATGTGGCCCGACTGACCCCCCATGAACCCGCTGAAGGCGAAAGCGGAGGCTCCGAGCACGCTTCCCAGCCGTCCTAACCGAAGCGACCAGCGGGCAAAGGCGTACAACGACGCCGCCGCCAGGAACAGGTGAGCTAGCAGGTTGGCAACGTACGCGCGCGGGACCGGCAGCAGCCCGAACAGCAGCGTGCCCGGGTAGAAGACTGCCGTCTGAGGATTCGCCAGGAATGGCGAGCCCAGGAACAGGTGCGGGTTCCAGAGCGGCAAGCGGCCCTCGGCCAGCCCCTGGGCCAGGTACGCTCGCAGCGGGTAGAAGTAGACGAAAACGTCCAGGCCGCCCGGGACCATCCCGCGAAAGGCGAGGTCGGGGTTGAAAAGCAGGACGAGGAGCAAGATGGCCAGGACGGCGAGCGCGTCAGCGAACTGAATTTCACCGCGAAGGCGTGGCGCCCCCACCCCCTCGCCCGCTCCCCCAAGCTTGGGAGAGGGGGTTGGGGGCGGGGGCGTAGGCGCCGCGTGACTCTGCGCTGAAATCGCTCAGGATCCTGCAAAGGTCAGGGCAGGAACCGGTAGCGGAGCAGGGTTAGCAATACCCTGGGGCCATCGCGCCACGCGACGATCTTCTTGCCCTCCCAGTGCTCGCGGCCGGCATAGGAGATCGGGACCTCGTAGATCCGATGCCCCATTCGAAGGATCTTGGCCGTGACCTCCGGATCGAAACCCCAGCGCTCCGATCGCAACGTCAGCCGCCGCGCGATGTCCACCGTAAAGACCTTGTAGCAGGTCTCCAAGTCGGTCAGGGTGGTATCGAACAAGATATTGGTCAGCAGGGTCAGCATTTGGTTTCCGAGGGCGTGCCAGAAA
Organism: Chloroflexota bacterium; assembly: GCA_035637315.1. Lineage (GTDB taxonomy): Bacteria > Chloroflexota > UBA6077 > UBA6077 > JACCZL01 > DASPXK01. The sequence continues at coordinate 376 of DASPXK010000428.1, read as the reverse complement.
TACATCGCCTTGTGCTCACCCAAGAAGCGTGAGCCGTAGACGACCTTGGACCTGCCGTTCAGGATCGGCCGAAGCAGGATCGGGTAGTCGGCTGGGTCGTATTCGAGGTCGGCGTCCTGGATCAAGACGATGTCGCCCGCGACGTGTCGCAGCCCTTCGCGGACGGCCGCGCCCTTGCCCCTGTTGCGAGGGAGCACGCGCAGCAGTACGTCGCCGCGTGCCGCCTGCCCTTCGAGCACCTCGCGGGTCCCGTCCGTCGAGCCATCGTCGACGGCAATAATCTGCTTTTCGATGTCACCCAGGTCGACCGCTCGCACCTGGTCGAGCAGCTCGCCAACCGTCGCTTGCTCGTTGTAGGCGGGAATGATGATCGACA
>DASPXK010000427.1:0-5317 GCA_035637315.1 Chloroflexota bacterium | reverse complement strand
ACTTCGTGCCAGCCGTCCTGGTCGTCGCGGCGCTCACCTTCGCCACCTGGTACCTGCTCGGGCCCGAGCCGCGCTTCGCGTTCGCCCTGAGCACCTTCATCGCGGTCTTGATCATCGCGTGCCCGTGCGCCATGGGCCTGGCCACACCGACCGCGATCATGGTCGGCACTGGCAAGGGCGCCGAGGTCGGCGTCCTCTTCCGCAATGCCGAGGCGCTCGAGCAGGCCCACCGGGTGATGGCGATCATCCTGGATAAGACTGGCACGCTCACCCGAGGCAGGCCCAGCGTGACCGAGGTCGTGGCTCCGAACGGCATCCCGGAGCGCGAGCTGTTGCGCCTGGCCGCCTCGGCCGAGCGCGGCTCCGAGCACCCCCTGGGCGAGGCGGTCGTCGCCCGGGCGCGCGAGCTGGGCCTGGAGCTGGGCGAGGCGGCGGACTTCCGAGCCGTGGCCGGCCACGGGATCGAGGCGACCGTCGAGGGCCGCAGGCTCCTGCTCGGCAACCTGAAGCTGATGCAGGACCGCGCCGTGGCCCTGGACGGAATCGAGGCGCAGGCCATCAAGCTGGCCGCGGCGGGCAAGACGCCGATGTACGTTGCCGTCGATGGGCGCGCGGCCGGCCTGGTCGCGGTCGCGGACACGCTCAAGCCGGAATCGGCCGTGGCGGTGGGCCAGCTCAAAGCCCTGGGCCTGGACGTCTGGATGCTGACCGGGGACAACGCCGCGACCGCGAGGGCGATCGGCGCGGAGGTGGGCATCGAGCACGTCATGGCCGAGGTGCTGCCGCCGGGAAAGGCGGCCAAGGTCAAGCAGTTGCAGACGGGCGGGAAGCTGGTGGCCATGGTGGGCGACGGCATCAACGACGCTCCGGCCCTGGCCCAGGCCGACGTAGGCATCGCTATTGGGACCGGCGCGGACGTGGCTATGGAGGCTTCCGATATCACGCTCGTGGGCGGCGACCTGCGCGGGCTCGTCAACGCCGTCGCGCTGAGTCGCCGCACGATCGGCGCCATCCGACAGAACCTGTTCTGGGCTTTCGCCTACAACGTGATCCTGATCCCTGTCGCGGCGGGGGTGCTGTACCCGCTGTTCGGCATTCTGCTCAATCCGGTCCTGGCCGCCGCCGCGATGGCTATGTCCAGCGTGAGCGTGGTCAGTAATTCGCTGCGCCTGCGCGACTACCATCTCCCGAAGTCGGTCCAGGAGCTGGCCAACCCGCCGCTCCGCGTCCGGCTGGCCGAATGGAGCTACCTGGCGAGCATCGCGGCCCTGGCCGCAGGCATCGGGCTGGGGGCGCTGCTCTGGTCTCGCTACCTGGACGCCACATCGGCCCAGATCACGGTCATCACCACTCAAGTCCGCTTCGACCCGAGCGAAGTGCGGGTCGCGCCGGACCAGCGAGTGGTAGTGACGCTGGTGAACAGAGATGCGCTGCTTCATGACTGGGAGGTGAAGAGCGTTCCCAACGCCCACCTGACGGCCGCGGGCGGGCGCACCGCCACCGCCGCCTTCTATGCGCCGACGGCGGCTGGCCGCTACGAGATCGTGTGCACCGTGGCGGGCCACAAAGAGGCAGGTATGCTCGGCGAGCTGATCGTTGAATCGGCGGGAGGCTGAGCTCTGGCAGGTGGGATAGCCCAGCTCCTACTTTGAGAGACTGCGACGCGTCCCAGATCGAGCTGGGCAAGGTGGGCGCTGCTCCGCCTGTGACGCCGCCGGCGCCGTGAGCCAGCAGACGACCGCGCGCCTCAAGACCGTGAAGGTTCGCGCGCGGGGCGAGGACTTCCGGATCGTCCAGCTCCAGGGCAGCTTGCTGGTGTGCTCCAAGGAGCACGGGAACTGCTGCTGCGGCTGGACCGACAAGGGCCGCGCCCCAGTTAACACGGCGCTCTACGGAGCGGAGTGGGAGCGCCGCAAGCTCCGCAACAAGCTGCACCTGAGCTTCACCGGCTGTCTCGGCCCGTGCGCGGTGGGCAACAACGCCCTCCTGCTACTCCTCGGCCGCGCGATCTGGCTCAAAGACCTCAACGACGAAGCTCTCATCAGCACCATATTCGACTATGTCGAGAGCATGATGGAGGCCGGCCACGTGCTGCCGCCGCCCACCGCGCTGCGCGACCACGTCTACGAGCGCTACCTGCCGCCACCCGAGGACCGCTACGAGCCGCTGGTGGAGGACGCCGAGACTGGAGCGGCTCGACCCGGTCTGCCTGATGGACGTCGACCCGGCCACGGCGCGACACAGGCTGGAGTACGGGCGGCCGCACGATCTACTTCTGTGCGCCCTCGTGTAAGAAGGCCTTCGAGCGCGAGCCGGCTATATACCTGGTCGGCTAGGACGCCTGTCTCACTGCTGTTTTTCGGGGATGGCCTGCGCCGCTTAATAACTGAGCACCTTCATTCCAAGCGGGTGCACCAGCCGTGGCGGCGGGCTTGGCTCGACGCCCCACGGAGCACGACCACCTGGCTTCCTCCGACGCATGGCGCACAGCAGGGAGTACGGCGGTGATCAGGCCGTGCCTGCTCCGGCTGACGTGCGATCTTGGGCCAGCATGCCTCGGAACGCGGGCAAGACGTCGGCCAGACAGCGCTCGAGCTGAGCGAGTGGATTCAGGGCGGTGAAGCGGAGGACCGGAATGGTACACCCGGCCTCGATGAACCGGCTTATCTTGTCGATCACCGCCGACGGCGGCCCTGCCGCTAACCATGCCTCGAGCTTCTCGCTGGAGACCCTGCCCGCGCCGTAGTAGCGAGCCAGGAACTCGACGGACTCGCTCCGCGCGGCTGCGGCATCCTCGTTGATGTTCACCATCATGTGGAAGCACGCGTCCTTCACCTCCGCCGCGCGCCCATACTCGGCGGCGTAGCCCTTGATCCGCCGCCAGTGCTCGGCGAACACCTCGCTCGGCGTGCCGTCGACCTGCCAGCCGTCGGCTAGACGAGCGACTCTCCGCAGCGCCCGCTCGGTGACCGCCGGCCCCAGCTCCTTGCGCGGGTTGACCCCGAGATAGATCGGGACCCGCTCCTGCACCGGCTTGGGGAGCGCATTGACGGTATCGAACTCGTAGAAGCGACCGCGGAAGCTCACCGGCTCGGCTGCCCAGAAGCGCCGCAGCAGGTCGATGCCTTCTTCGAGCCGGGGAATGCGCTCCTGGGTGGGAACGCGCATCGCCTCCAGCTCGGCCGCGAACTGCGGCCCCTGGTCGGCCGAGGCCCCGGCACACACGCCCAGGATCGTCCGGCCACCCGCGAGCACGTCCAAACTCGCCCATTGGATCGCCAAGATGAGCGGGTGCCTCAGCGGGAAGCTCGCCAGGCAGATCGCTCCCAGCCTGACCCGACGAGTCCGAACCGCCAGCGCCGACAGGGTTGCGATCGCCTCCAGCCGAGGCTTGGACAGCAGGTTGTCGCCGACCCAGACCGAGTCGAATACCCCCGACTCGTCCGCCAATCGCGCCATCTCCAGCAGCAGCTCGGGAGACAGGCCAAAGAGGACAGCTCGGTTGGACAGGCTGAGCCCGAAGCGCACCGGCTGCTTCGTGGTCGTCGGCATCGGTCTAGTCCCTACGAGAGCAGCCGCTTCAGCACGGCGAGCAGCACCCCCTGTTGGGCCTTGCTCTGGCTGACCCTTGTCCGAAGACCGCCGCCTCGCTTCGATCCCGTCTCCGGGCAGGGCAAGCCTACCCCGAGCCGCCACCCGCCCGCCACGTCGGACGAGTCCGATGGTGGTAGTCGACCACTCAACCCGAAGATGTGAGATGGCCGGCTCGGTCGGCCGAGGCGGAGCGTAGCGGTCTTAGCCGCTTATCATGTTCCAGCCGTACTGAGCGAAGTTGCGATCGAAGGCGAAGGCCCAGTTGATCCCCAGCCGCTCCATGACCGCGAAGCTGGTCGCGTCGGTCAGCGAGAAGTCCTTGTCCTGGTACTGACTCAGAATTGCTCGCGCCCGGCGTTCATCGGCAGCGTTAATGCGGACGATTGTCGTCGGACTGTTATCGATCTCCGTGAGCACCCGGAGCGCCACGGCGCGGTTGACCCTTGTCAAGAAGAGGGCATGGGTCTCAGCCAGGACGAAATTCGTGGTGAACAGGCGCCAGCGCTCCGCGCTGAGCCGGGCGGCGATAGCGCGGGCCGTTGCATGATGACGCTCGCCGGCGTCAATGGTGGCAAAGTAGGCGGAAGTATCCACGAGCGCGAAGCGGCGATGTTCGGTTCCGCGCGCCCTCATGGTTGCGGCGGGTCATAGGCATCCCGCCAGGTATTTGTACTTGTTCTCCGATACATCGCCCGGACCTTCTGAGTGGACCAGGCCGATCAGCTTCCAGACAGGATCGTCCGGTCCAGTGCGCCCGTCGCGGCGTCGAGTTGGCTTTTTGCCAGACGGTGCTTTCTCGACAGGTGCTAGGATCGCCACGTCCTGATCGCCGCGCTTGAGCCGTCGTGGCGCCTGCCTCCGTTCGACCTCTTCAGCTAGGTGGAGAACCTCAGGCAGGTTGCTGATATCGATCGGTTGTAGTTCTTTTGCCATGGTGCCGTCCCGTTAGGGCGTATTATCGCACGCTCTTGCAAGCTCCTCCCTCATTGGCCCGTCAGGGCAGGCCGCGTGGGACTTGACAAGGGTCACGCGCGAACTGCTGGCCCGGCACGTCGTGACCTTGTGTCAGGCACAGCTCCCCCTCTCCCCCGCGAGGGACAGGGGCTGGGGGTGAGGGTTCTTGTTCCCCGCGCAAAAAGCTACGGGGCACCCGTCTCACTCCGGGCCCTTGCCGCGGTCCGGAAGGGGCGGCTACACTCGGAGGCGAACAGGCAAAAAAGCATCGGGCCGTAGCGCAGTCTGGTAGCGCACCTGAATGGGGTTGAGCTTCCTGGCTAGTTGGCCCGAAGCGCAGGATAATATCGAGAAGACGGACGACGGAAGCTCCCTAAACTAGCAGATATAGGCTCGCGGAGTCCCCAGTCTTTGGCCGGGGACTTCTGTTTAGGTGCGCTTCCTTCCCCGGTGAAGCGACGACGCAGCCGCCCCGGTGATGCAGACGAAGGCTTCGGTCGCGGCTTCGCCTCGGCCTGAATCCTTTTGGGCTGTCCTGCATCTAATATCTAACGAAGCTTCGCCTCAAACCGACGAGTGAAGCAGCGCCCCGGGGACTAGATGGGTCGCCCGGGGCGCGGTTGGGTATGATGGGTTCCACGCCTCGCAAGCAATGGAGCCGGCCATGCCCAACGTCGCTGAGCTTATCAAAGATCATGTCACCCTGACCGTCGAGTGCGTCGATCGCCTGTACCTGAACGGCTACGTCCCGCGCTTGCAGAGTGAGGGC
>DASPXK010000426.1:0-2585 GCA_035637315.1 Chloroflexota bacterium | reverse complement strand
AGGCCAGCCGCGACGCCGCAATGGTCGTGGCTCTCGTCGGTCACCACGGCTCGGCCGGTCTTTCGCACGGAGGCCAGGATAGTCGCCGCATCGAGCGGCTCCAGGGTCCGCGGGTCCACCACTTCGGCCTGGACCCCATCCTCGCGAGCCAGCCGTTCGGCCGCCTCGAGCGCCCGGGGCACCTGTACACCGCAGGCGACGATCGTTACGTCCGCACCCTGGCGCTTGACCTCGGCTTGCCCAAACGGGATCTCGTATGGGGCGTCTGGGACCGGCCCCATCAGTTCCATCAGGCGCTGATGGTCCAGGAACACGGTCGGGTTGCGGCTCTTGAGCGCCGCCCAGCGCAGCAAGCCCTTGACGTCGGCCGGGCTGCCCGGCATCGCCACCTGCAGGCCAGGCGTGTTCCAGTACCAGGGCTGAGGGCTGCCCGAATGTTGGACCGCACCGGCCCCGCGCACGCCGTACAACATGTGAAAGACGATCGGGACATTGGTCTGTCCGGCCGAGTTAGAGGCGGCGATGGCGGCCTCGTTCACGATCTGGGGGACCGCCTCGTAGGAGAACGTGGCCGTGCTCAGCTCGACGATCGGCCGTATCCCGACCATCGCGGCGCCGATCCCGATCCCGCAATATGCCAGCTCCGAGATCGGCGGCCACTTGATTCGCCCAGCATGCTTCTCGCGGACCCGGTTCATGGCCGCCTGGCTCGGAGTGAGCCCGACGAACCCGGCCCCGATCAGCGTCACCCGTTCGTCCTCAGTCAAGATCTCGTCCAGCGCCTCGGCCAGCGCTTCGGCAAAGTGAAGCTCGCGCATCGTCCCGTTCTCAGGCGTAGGCGTGCTCGAGCGCCGTCTCGGGCGCCGGGAGCGGGCTGTTCAGGGCGAATCGGGTGGCCGCCTCGATCTCTTCTCGCACCACGCGGTCCAGCTCCAGCAGCCGCTCGCGGATCAACACCTCACGCTCGAGGAGCTTCCGCGCGTACAGGAGGACCGGGTCGCTCTGCTCCTCCCAGCCGCGGACCGACTCGGGCGCCGTGCCCGGAGCCCAGGTCCAGGCGATGTCTGTGTCGCCACCAACCAGTTTTGGGAAGGAGCCATAGTTGCCCGGCCAGCGCGAGGTGCGCGATTCGACGAAGAACGGGCCCTCTCCGGACCGGACCGTCGGCAGCAACTCGCCGACCGTCGCGCGTACGCGCTCGGCGTCAGTGCCGTCCACGACCAGCGTTTTGACGTCGAAGGCGTGCGCTACATCGGACAGCGCTCGGGCGGAATGCTGAGAGGTCGGCGAGCCCCGGCCCGGGCGCTCCTCGGGCGAGACACTGTTGTTCTCCATGAACAAGATGACTGGCAGCGCCCACAGGCGCGCGATGTTCAGGGTCTCGTAGAAGGCGCCCTCTTCCATAGCGCCATCTCCGAAGAACACAAGGCTGGCCTGGCCGGTCCCCTTGAGCTTGGCGCCATACGCGGCGCCGGCCGCGAGCGGCAGGCAGCCGCCCACGATCGCCGAAGTGTGGACGATGCCCTGCTCGGGCGCCGCCACGTGGAACGTGCCTGCGCGCCCCCTACAGTAACCATCCGAGCGGCCGATGATCTCAGCCAACACCCGGCCCGGCTCGGCGCCCTTGGCGATCAGGTGGCCGTGGTTGCGGTGGGTGGTGAAGACGTAGTCGTCCACTCGCAGCGGGGCGCACGCCGCCGCGCCGGCCGCTTCCTGTCCAATGTACACGTGGAAGTGACCGCGGATAAGCCCTTGATGCTCCTCGGCGAAGTGGATCACCTGCTCCTCGAGACGCCGCATCCGCAGCATGGTCCGCAACAGCTCGATAGCTCGCTCAGGCGCCAAACTCATCTCTGCCACCCCTTCCACCATCCCCTATCCCCCTATTTCATCTGGCTCGGCAGCCAGGTGGACAGACCTGGAAAGGCGATCATCGCGATCAGGAAGAGCACCAGCACGACGTTGAACGGCAGGACGGCCATGAAGAGGTCGCGGGTGGTGAAGCCGAGCGGCGCGATCCGTTTGACCGCGAAGAGTACCAGCCCGGAGGGCGGCGAGATGCTGCCGATCTCCGAGTTGATGGTCGTTAGGACACCCAGCCAGAGCGGGTCGAACCCAAGCTTCTTGAACGTCTCGAACAGCAGCGGCATCGTGATCACGATCAGTGTACTCGTCTCGAGCGGCGCGCCGAGGATGAGCAGCAGCAGGTTGTACAACAGGATGACCTCGAGCGGAGTGAGGTTACTGGCCAGGATCGCCTCAGCCAGGCCGTGGGCGATGCCCAGTGAGGCGGCCACGTACGAGAGTGAGAAGCCGCCGAGCAGCAGCATGGCGACCATCGCCGTCGTTTCGGCGGCCCGCCGCAGCGAATCGACCATCCGGCTCCAGGTCAAGCGATGCTTGAGCGCCATCAGGACGAACGCTCCCGCCGCGCCCACCGCGGCGGCCTCGGTGGTGGTCGCCACGCCTGTGTACATGGAGCCCATCACCAGACCGAAGAGGGCCAGGATCGCCCACACCGGGCCGATCGCCTCGAACCGCTGGCGCCAGGTGAACGAGCCGGCCGGCGGCGCCAGGCGCGGGTT
>DASPXK010000425.1:0-3678 GCA_035637315.1 Chloroflexota bacterium | reverse complement strand
AGTAGGCAGAGCCAGTAGCCAGTAGCCAGTAGCCAGTAGCGAGTAGCCGGAGGGCACATCCACTGCCCACTTGCCTACTGCCCACTGCCTACTGCCTACTGGCTACTGGCTACTGGCTACTGGCTACTCACGTAAAGGCCCCGATGCCCGTGAGGTCCTGGCCCAGAACGAGGGTGTGGATCTCGTGCGTACCCTCGTACGTGATCACCGTTTCCAGGTTGACCATGTGGCGAAAGACCGGATGCTCCAGGCTGATGCCGTTGCCGCCCAGGATCGAGCGGGCCGTCCTGGCCACCTCGAGCGCCATCATCGCGTTCGCTCGCTTGGCCAACGAGATCTGGGCCGGGCGAAGGCGGCCGGCGTCCTTGAGCCGGCCGAGCTGGAGCGCCAACAGCTGGCCCTGCGTGATACCCGTCAGCATGTCGGCCAGCTTGGACTGAGTGAGCTGAAAGCCGGCGATAGGGCGGCCGAACTGTGGCCGCAGCTTCGAGTACTCGAGCGCGCTCTCGAAGCAGGTCATCGCCGCGCCCACCGCTCCCCAGGCTATGCCGAAGCGCGCTTCGTTGAGACATCTGAGCGCTGGGCCGAGGCCCGACGTCCCGGGCAGCAGCGCGCTGCCAGGCAAGCGCACGTCGTCCAGGTGAAGCTCCGAGGTCACCGAGGCGCGCAGCGATAGCTTGCGCTCGACGTTGCGCGCCGAGAAACCGGGACTGTCCGTCTCGACAAGAAAGCCCCGGATCCCGTCGTCGGCCCTCGCCCAGATTACGGCCAGATCGGCGATCGAGCCGTTTGTGATCCACATCTTGGTCCCGCTCAGCACCCAGCCCGCACCATCCCGCCGCGCGCGAGTTTCCATCCCGGCGGGGTCCGAGCCGTGGTCTGGCTCGGTCAGGCCGAAGCAGCCAATGAGCTCACCCCTGACCATCTTGGGCAGGTAGCGCTCCTTTTGCTCCTCCGTGCCGAAGGTGTAGATGGGGAACATGCACAGGCTGCTCTGGACCGAGACGAAGCTGCGCAGCCCGCTGTCACAGCGCTCGAGCTCCTGGCATATCAGCCCGTAGATCGTGTACGGCATCCCAGCCCCGTACTCCGGGATCGTGGCGCCGAGCAGACCGAGCTCGGCCATTTGCGGCACCAATTGCGTGGGAAACTTGCCCTCCTCGAAGCATTCGGCGATGATCGGCAGCGCCGCGGACTCGACCCATTCGCGCGTCGTGCGCTGAACGAGGCGCTCCTGGTCGCTCAGCTCGATGTCGAAGTAATTGAGCATCTCTACACATCGTTCAACGTTCCGCGTTCAACGTTGAACGCGTAACGTCGAATCTCGTTCGCGTCCGGCCGCGAAGGCCGCGTTGGGGACGTTGCTGGCCGCCATCGCTCGCTGGAGCCCCTCGGCCGAGATCAGCCGGCCGTAGCCGGTCCCGTCCGCGTCGATCGAGTCGTTGTAGATGAACCGATCCGCGAGAATGCCGCTCAGCACGATATAGTGGTCATCCCAGTAGGGCGAGGTCGCGCGGCCCGGCAGCAGGCGGTATCTCACCTCCGCGATGATGACCCGGCCCGCGCGTAGCTGGGCTCGAACGTCGTCCAGACTCCAGCTCCGAAGGTCCTCGTCCTCGCCCCGCAGCCCGTAAACCGACAGGCCGCTGGCCCGGGCGACGCTGGCGAGATGCTCGATGTCGACCCCGCATTCGTCGCAGTCGGGCGTCCCCTGTTCCGCCAGCGCGGCGGACCGGAGGCTGCTCGTTCGTTCAGGCAGGCCGAACGCCTCGAGAGCCATCGCCACACTCGTTGGGCCGCAGTTGGCGTCGGCGTACGGGCTGTCGTCGAGCTGGCTCTGGTACGGGACTCGCAGCCAAACCTCTGGCTGTCGCTGGGCCAGGATCGCGCGGTTCAGCGACAGGCTCGCCAGCGTGTCCTGGGTTGCCGCCGGCAGGCCGAAGTCGACCGCCTCCGCCCAGCCCTCGATCGGTCCATTTGTCCGACCGTCGCCGAGATAGAACACACGCGCCCAGCGCGAGGTCGAATCGGCAGCCGTCTCGAGGTAGGCACCGCCCGGCAGCGTGAACAGTCCGGGCGTGTCGGTCCCAGGCTCGGAGTGAATGGTGGCGACTCGTCTGCTTCTGACCCACCGCGGCCAGCTCGACGGCGTGAGATCGGCTGCCTCCACCCACACCTCGCCGGGCCGCCGTCCCTGTCGGTCACCGCCGTAGTAGACGAACGTCCGCCGCCCCCGCGTCTCGAGGGCTTGAACAACCGTTCCGGGCGGGACTCTGCCAAACTCCCTGGCCTGCTCGTCGTAGCCGGACCAGAGCCCCGTCTCGCGCATTGTGCTCACCCAGGGCGCCGCGGGCGCAGTGACGTCGGGGGCTGCTGACGCATGGCTGGCAGCCAGCGGCGACAGGACAGTGGCCGCGAGCGACAGCGCGCCCAGCGCGCGACGCCAGATAGGGCGGGTGTTACCGAGCATGCTTGGTTCGGGGCCGTGCCGCGCAGACCGTCTGCGAGGCCGGCCGACCATCGCGAGGATACAAGATGCCGCTGCCACCCGGGTAGGGGGCGAAGCATTCGCGCGCGGAGTGCCCGCCTCCCGAGTACTGTCGCGCGAATCCTTCGCCCCTGCACCCCGCCCCCAGCCGATGGCCCACGCTCAGTGGTAGTAGCGCCCCGCGTCGATAACGATGATCTGGCCGGTCGTGCTGTCGGTGCGGGCGAACGTGACGACCTGCTCGGCCACGTCGTCACGGTCGGCTGGCCGCTTGAGTGCCGAAGCCTGGAGACCGCGCTGGACGTACTCAGGATCGAGCTTGGCCGACACCCGCGTCCCTTCCATGTAGCCCGGCGCGACGCAATTGACCAGCACCTCGGGCCCGAGGGCGAGCGCCAGGCAGCGTGTCAGGTGGTTGAGCGCGGATTTCGAGACCGCATAGGCGATGCTGCTGCCGCTGGGCATCAGGCTCGCGTTCGAGCTGATGTTGATGATCCGGCCGCCTCCCTGTCGCTTCATGATCGGCGCGACCGCGCGCGAACAGAGGAACGGACCAGTGGTGTTGGCGTGCAGGATGTGCTGCCACAGGTCGGGAGTCAGCCCTTCCAGATCGGGGAACGCGACCCACTGGTTGAAGGCCGCGTTATTGACCAGGACGTCGATCCGCCCAAGGTCGCGCAGGATCCGCTCGTAAAGGTCCACGATCTGGACCTGGTCGGTCACGTCGGCAGCGTACGCCTGGGCCCGCACCCCCAGCGAGCACAGGCCTGCCACCACCTCCGCGGCGTCGTCGTGAGAGCTGCGGTAGACGACGGCGACGTCGGAACCGGACCTGGCCAGGGCGTGACAGATCCGTCGGCCCAGCCCGCCATTGCCTCCGGTTACCACCGATACCGCGCCTCGAAGTTCCATCGCCAAACCTCCGGCGGCCAGTCTGGAAAGGAGAGTCCCGTCCCGGCGCGAGGTCCACCCGGCGCGAGGTCCTCCCGGCGCGAGGCCCTCCCCCCTCGCCCCCTCCCCCAAATTGTCCAAATTGGGAGGGGTTGGGGGTGAGGGCCTGTTGGGACAAGGGCCCGTGACCTGGCTGCCCAGCCGCTCTCGAATTGATGGCCTCGCTCAGGCGATGGTATCATGGCCCCGTACTCGTCCTGGCTGTTCCCAGCGGCCCGGGCAACCGGAGCGATCGTGTG
>DASPXK010000424.1:0-12817 GCA_035637315.1 Chloroflexota bacterium | reverse complement strand
CGCAAAGAAGTCATCGTAGTCGACGACGGCTCCTCAGACGGGACGCGCGAGCTTCTCGCCCATCTGAACGGACTGTGTGCCGGCGTCAAGGTCCTGTTCCACGAACAGAACCGCGGCAAAGGGGCCGCGATTCGCACGGGCCTGGAGCAGGCGACGGGCGAGATCGTCATCATCCAGGACGCCGATCTGGAATACGATCCCGAAGAGTACCACACGGTGGTCGGGCCAATCGCGGCCGGTCGGGCCGAGGTGGTCTATGGCTCGCGTAACTTGCGGCGCAATGATTACTCGTCGCTGGCGTTCTACTGGGGCGGACGTTTACTGACCCTGGTCGCGAATGTCCTGTACGGCGCTCGGCTTACGGACGAAGCTACTTGCTACAAAGCGTTCTTGCGTCCAGTTGTCCAGAGCCTGAAGCTCGAGGCAACCGGCTTCGAGTTCTGCCCCGAGGTGACCGCCAAGCTGCTGCGCAGCGGCCACGCCATTCACGAGGTGCCGATCACGTATCACCCGCGCTCGCGCGAGGAGGGCAAGAAGATTACGGCGCGCGACGGGTTTCTGGCGCTATGGACGCTGCTGAAGTACCGGTTTGTAAAGTAACCCCCGTGCGATCGGGGCAACCGACAGTCCTTCGGCTCGCAGTCCCGTGGCGCTGGGCCGCCCTGCCGCGTCTGGGGCTCGGGCGGGCGACGGTGTTCGAGGTTGCCGCCGTGACCCTGGTGGTCGGAACGTTCTCCTGGGTCTGCTTCCAGCAGCTCTCGCGGCCCGGCTTGTACGGCGACGAGGCCTGGTCGGCGGTGCATGCAGCGAAGTTCGCGCTCGGCAGGCCGGTGATCGACCCATCGCGCTATCACCAGGTCTCGCTGCTCGGCCACACCTTCCCGTTCATGATGAACGAGTATGTTGGGCCGGTCAAAAGCTACGTGCTGGCGGCGGCCTTCGCCGTCTTCGGCGTGAACGAGATCGTGCTGCGACTCACCACCAGCCTGATCGGCCTGCTCGGCATTTTGATCTTCTATCTCCTCGTGCGTCAGGAGTTTGGTCGCCTGGCCGCCGGCATGAGCGCGCTTTTGCTCGGAACTGATTTGAGCTACATCCTGGCGGTGCGCTCTGACTGGGGTCCCTTCGCCCTCGCGACGCTAGCCCGGGTCGCGAGCCTGTGGCTGCTGCTAGGCTGGTATCGGGCCCGCCAGCGATGGTGGCTGCTGTTCCTTGGCTCAGCCTCGCTCGGTCTTGGACTCTCGCACAAATTTGACTTTCTGGCGTTCGTCGTCGCGGTGATCATCGCGGGAACTCTGTGCTACGGCCGGGCGGCCCGGCCTCGGATCGAGGAGATCGCGCTGGCCGCGGCGGGCTTCCTGGCCGGTGCCTGGCCGATCCTGCTCTATAACCTGCTTACCCGCGGTCAGACCCTGGCGGCCGGGGGGCAGCTGGCGGCCACGAACGTGAAGGTGGCCTTCATGCCAGCGCCGAGCGAGGCCTGGTCGTTCATTCAGGCGCTGCCGACTGACGTCTTCAACCGTCAAAACGTCCTCGACACGCTGCTGGACGGCACGGCGGTCGCAAACTGGCTGGTGGGGGAGCACCTCGAGCTGGTCACCCCGCTTGGGCCCTCGCCGCTGCCGCTGGCCCTGAAGTTTGCTCCCGTCCTGATTCTGCTCGGTATCGTGGCACATCGCTCCTGGCAGTGGCTTCGGTCGGTCGCTTTCTTCGCGACCGCCTACGCGCTGACGCTCGTGCTGATCGCGGCCACGCCGATCGCCACCGGCCCGCACCATGCGCTGGCGCTCTACCCGCTGCCGCACCTGTTTGTTGGCGTCGCGCTGGCGGGTCTTTGCCGCGGTGGCGCAGCCGTGCCCGCCTGGCTGGCGTGGCTGGGGCGTGGGGCGTCGGCCGCGGGACTGGCGTTTATCGTCGTCTCAAGTCTGCTCCTGGCCAGGACCTTTCACGAGCGTCTGGCCCTGGTGGGCGGCGACCGGTACTGGTCTGAGTCCATCTACGAGCTCTACGACGCGCTGCGCGGTCCATATCAGGGGCAGGCCGTCGAGCTACTCGACTGGGGCTTCGAGCAGCCGTTGGTCATCCTCGGACGAGACGAATTTCAGCTCGACGCGGCCTATTGGCGCATCTTGGCTGACGAGAACTCAGTTGGGTGGCTGGCCAGGGGCCTGGCTGCGCCGAAGTACGTGTTCGTGCTGCGGGCAGACGAGTTTACTTTTGACAAGCGAATCGGCGAGCGCTTTCAGGCCGCCTATCAAAGCCAGCCGAACCTGGGAATCGCCGAACGAAGGTTCTTTCAGAACAACGGCAAGTACGCCTTCTCGGTGTTCCAGTTCTCATCAGCCGAACCACCCGCCCGACGATGACGGCTGGCGAAGCTACGCCGGCCGGGCGGCCCCGAATGCAAACGCACGGTTTGCGAAGCTCCGTGGCACTAGCCGCCTGGCGCGATATACTCGCGCTGATCCCGCTCGTCTGGCTGGTCGCGATCACCACTCCCTATCTGCTCGCCTCGACGGAGACGCTCAGCCATTCGAACACCTTCGGGACCCGTCAGGCCTCGCGCACCTACGAGGTGCTGGCGGCCGTTGTGGGACTGGGTCTGCTGGTAGGCATGGTGGGGCGGCGGCGCTTGTGCACCCTCTACGCCTACGCGGCTTTCGTCATCGCCTCGCTGCTCGCGCTGGCGATCGTGGTCGGCAGCCAGGCCTGGGGTGCGGCCGCCGCCGTGCTCTGGCTCGTCATGCTGGGCTGGGCATTCGGCGACCGGCTGCTCGGCTGGCTCTTCCGAGGACATGACACGCCAGCCGGACTGGAAGGCGCCACCTTCTCGATCGCGCTCGCCCTTGGCCTGTACAGCCATCTGACCCTGGGCCTGGCGCTACTCGGCCTAATCAACCGCTGGCTCGTGTTTGGCCTACTCGCCGCACTGTCACTGCTGTTGTGGCGCGGGCTGGTCCAGCGCCTACGGCTCGGCCGCGAACTGTTGGGGATGCCTGCCAGGCTAGCCCAGGCCGGCGAGCAGTGGTTTCAGCTCCCCCTGTTTGGGGTGCTAGCCGGCTGGACCGTCCTGGTCTTCATCCAGGCGGCGGCACCTGAGATCCAGTTCGACCCGCTCAACTATCACCTCGCGCTGCCCAAGCTGTACATCGAAGAACAGCGCTTCGTCACGACCCCCTACCTGATCCAGTCGTGGTTCTTCCTCGGCACGGACATGAACTACCTGCTGGCCATGCTGATCGCCGACCAGACCGCCGCCAAGCTGACGAGCTTCGCGTTCTGGGCGGTGACCTGCCTCGCCATATTCACATTCGGAAAGCGGTTCTCGAGCGGGCTAGCCGGGCTCTTTGGCGCCGCGCTCTACGCCACCACGCCACTCGTCGCGTGGGAGGCGACGACCGCCTATATCGAGATGGCCCTCGCCTGCTACTGCTTCTTGGCCACAGCGGCCGCGTATCGCTGGCTCGTCGAGCGACGGCTGGCCTGGCTGATCGTTGCCGGACTGATGGCAGGGTTCGCCATCTCGACCAAGATGAACGCCATCGTGTTCCTCGTCCCATTGGGGATCGTTGTCACGCTGATCGCGCTGCGCGACGGCCGCGAAGCTCACTCCTCACTCCTCACTCCTCACTCCTCACTCCTCACCGTCGGCCGTCGCTGGCTGGCCCCGCTCACCTTTGGTTCGGTCGCGGCGCTGGCTGCCGCGCCCTGGCCCGTGCTGCGGTACCTCGAGACAGGCAACCCGGTCTTTCCATTCCTCAACAACGTCTTTCGCAGCCCACTCTGGGCGCCGGTGGACGAGCGGCTGAATCTGGGCATCTTCGGGATTGGCACCGCGTTCGGGACGCTGCTCTCGCTGCCATGGGAAGTCACGTTCAACTCCAGGCCTTTCGTGGAGGTGATGCCGGGCAGCGTCCTGGGGCTTGGGTTCCTGCTACTGCCGCTGCTGGCGCTGGGCCGGCCACTTCCGAGGCACACGCCAGCACTGCTGGCGCTCTTGCTGGCCGCGGGCCTCATCTGGGCCTACACGGCCCAGTACCTGCGCTACCTGATGGCGACGCTGCCGGTCGTCTACGCCCTCGTCGGCCATGCGATCGCCAATTTCAATGCCCGCCCGTGGCCGTTCGTGGGGCGCTTCTCCCTGGGCGGTCCCATCCGGCTGCTCGTGCTGGCCTGCTTAGGCCTCAACCTGCCCCTCTGGCTGGCAACCTATTGGCTCATTCCGGAGCGCATCCCATACACGGTCGCCATGGGCGTCGAATCCAGGGACCGCTACCTATCACGCATCCTTGCGGCGTATGACGCCTACCAGTTCATGGCTCAGGAGAGCCGGGGCTACTCGCTCCACATCTTCTCCATCGGCGAGGAGAGTCGACTGTACGCGCCGGGGATTATGGAAACGCCGAATTCGCCAGCCGCTCGTCCGGCAATCGAGGCGCCTGATGGCCAAGAGGCACTGCAGTTGATGCGCGAGCTGGGGATCAGCCATCTGCTCATCAACCGCAACGCTGGCCCCGCAACCAACCTCCTGATCGCCCAGAAGCCATTCCTCAATGCCTTCACTGAGCTGGAGTACGCCAGGAAAAACATCGCCGTGTACCGGCTTCTCAGGGACGACGAACTGGTGGCCCATACAGGCCCAGTGTCGTCGGGCAAAGAGCTGATCAAAAACGGTGGCTTTGAGGAGCTTCAGAACCCACGCACCCCGCTTGGATGGACCACCTACGGGCGGCCACAAGTGGCCGCGTCCGGCTCGAGCAGCCACAGCGGCAAAGTGGCGCTGCTGACCAGGGCCGATGACGGATGCACGCAGTTCATCGAGGTGACGCCAGGCACCGCCTACACCCTCAGCCATTATGTGCGCTCCGACGTTCCGGGCAGCTTGGCACGACTTCAGGTCAACTGGGTCGACGGCAATCCTGGCAGTCTCGTGGAGGCCGAGATCTACGTCTTCCCGACGGGGCCGGAGTGGCAGCGGAACGAGATGACGGCTATAGCTCCGCCCCAGGCCAAGGGGGCGATAGTCCATGCTGTCGCGCAGAGCGGCCAGGTCTGGGTTGACGATTACTCGTTCGTCGCGGGGAGGGAGCTGTGAGCGCCAAACGTCGCCACCCTCGCGCTCGAGGCAGCCCCCCGCTGCGCAGCCTTGAGGGCGGGCGACCCCAGGCGGCGCCTGCTCGCCCCTGCACCACGTCCAGACCAGGAACGGGCTCCCATCGGCCCGGCCCTGGCGGCCATGGGCAGCGACCAGTCGACTGCCCAGTATATCCCGTGCCCGAAGTCCGGCCCCCTGTGCACCTTCACAGGCTCAAATGCGGCCCGCCGAAACTCTTCGAGCAGGCTCGATTCAGTAAAAACACGCATCTCCAGGGTCAGCCCCGAGCCTCCGTGAAAGACCGGGTCCTCGAACTCTTCAACCGCCCCGGCCTTCGTTCTGTTCACCAAAACTCTCGTTCCGTCTCGGTCTTCGATCTCAAAGTCGTACAATGCTGGATAATGTTCTTTAGTGATTCCGTCACCAGCTGTGTATGGCACACTAAAAATCAGCACGCCGTGATCCTTCAACATCCGCCGCGCATTTTTGAAGCAAGGACTGACCGGCGGCGGAACATGCTCGAATACATCACTGGCTATCATGAAGTCGACGGTACCATCCAAGGAATCGTCTGGAATCCGAATATCCAGTCTTGGATCCTGGTCTAGAAAAGTATTTGTATAGTCGAACTTGGTGGCTAGCTTCTCCGCGTAAACATCCCAATCGCTAAGTCCAAGACCAACAATATGCTTGCTGAGCGGGAAATCGTCGATAGCGAGACTGGTTCCGAAAAGCTCCATGGATAGCATGTAGATCATCGACCGCTGCCTTAATGTCGATTGGCAGTGACCGCAAGAAGGTTCTTCGCGGGTAAGATGCAGCCAGTTCTGTGTCGATGGATTTCCACAAATATTGCAGCGAAAAAGAAGTATTCCGAATTGCTCTCCATGATCGGTAGCGCCGGCTTGGGCCAGAGATGGGCTCAAGGCCGCGATGAGCTCCTCCGCTCGGCGGCTGGTCTCCTGCGCGCGGCGGAGCTCCTCTGTCTTGAGGTTCAGCTCGCGCCGCAGCTGCTCGATCTCCGCACGCCCCGTGAGGGTTCGGGCTAGTCGACGCGCAGCTTGAAGAGGTCCGTGGGTGGGAGAGCCTTTCATCGCGGGTGCGTATTGTCGGCACTCCGTGGTACTTTGTCAACCATCCCTGCGCCCGACGCTGGGGTGGCATGACGTCGCTGGAGCTTGAATGCGGATAGGCATCTTCAGCCTGATCGAGTGGGATTTCATCCACCAGCGGCCGCACAAGTTCGCCGAGGAACTGGCCGCGCGCGGGCACACGATCTTCTACATCGAGCCGGCTGACGTGTCTGGGACGCGGGCGGGGCGGTTGAGGCGCGCGCTCCATCTGCGCCCGCCGCTTCGGGCGGTGGGTCCGAGGATCACGGCGCTGCGACCGATGGTCGTCCCGCCGTTCCGCGCTTACGCGCACCTGCTGCCCCTCAACCGATTCCTTCAGCCCCTGGCGACCCATCTCGTGCGCCAGCTGGACCTGGATTTCGCGATCGTGCTGGCTACCGAGTACGCGCCAGTTGTCCGGGCGCTCGGCATTCCGTTCGCCTACGACCACGTCGACGATACCCATTTGATGGAGCACGTGCTGACCGAGCAGTTCGTGCGTGACATGGAGGCGCTGCGCCGCGACGGGGCCTTCACCAGCTATATCCAGCGAACCGCTGCGCGTCGCGATCCCGAAGGAGTCTTCATCCCAAACGGAGCCGACCTGGATCAGTTCCAGCCCCTAGCGGTCGACAAGCTTTTCGACGCGGTCGTGCTGTCCAACATCGCGAAGTGGTTCGACATGGACGCGATCCTCAGCTCGCGGCATCGCATCCTGCTGATCGGCCCAATGGACGTCGACCAGGGCGATAACCGGGCTCGCTTCCTCGAGGCGGCTCGGCCCAACCTGCTCTGGATTCCGCAGATCGATAAGCAGCTCGCCAATCAGTGGCTGTCGCGAGCCGAGGTGGGCCTCGTGCCCTTCAAACACACTCATCCTGTCGTTCGGTACGCGATGCCAATCAAGATCCTCGAATACTTTCTGGCCGGACTGCCGGTCGTAACATATCGCAACGAGGGCATCGCCGACATGTACGGCGACATGGTCACCTTCTATGCCAACGATGGGACCGACCAGCCGTTGGACGATGCGATCGAGGAGGCGAAGACCAGGCGCGACCGCGACTATCGATCCTTCGCGGCCAGGTACCAGTGGCGCGATATCGTCGGCGAGCTCGAGGCCCATATCCTCAGAGCTACCGGCCGCCCTGAGTCACCTGTGCTGAGCGAGCGCGAGCGCCGGCTCTCCGACGCCGTGCGCCGCCCGCCGGCCCTCCTGCCACGTGAGACGGCCATGGCGCTGGCCAGCTCGATCCGGCCCGACCCTCAAACCATGGACTGTCAGATCGTCTACTGGGGGCTGACCGATTGGGAGGGCCTCCGACAGCGCCCACAACATCTGGCCAGCGAGCTCAGTCGACGCTACGACGTTCTGTACGTCCGCCCGCTTCCGCTCAGCCGTCTGGTACGCCAGCGCGGCCGCCGCCTGCGACCAGTGGCCGAGCAGCTGAACGAGCGGCTAACGATTATCCGACCGCGGATACTGTCGCCGGGTCGACTCCCCGCGGTGGCGCGGGCCAACGAGCGCAGGGCGACGGCGGTCGTCCGGCAGTATCTCGATCCCCAGCGGCCAGTCGTGCTGTGGCTCAGCCACCCGGATCAGGCCTCGCAGATCGGCAAATACGGTGAGGCCCTGGTCTGCTACGACCGGATGGACGACCATCCCGCCTTCACATCCGGGGCGGCCCAGCAGGCGCTTGAGGATGCGGAGCGCAGTCTGCTCCGCCGGGCGGACCTCGTCTTCGCGTCGGGCGAGGACCTCCACAAGCGGGGTCTGGAGGCAGGCGCGCGCGCTTTCCTGGTCCCGAACGCGTGCGAGTTCGAGCGATTCGCCACGGCGGCCATCCGGCCGCTCGAGATACCTCGCGAGCTGGCGCTGCTGCCACGTCCCCGGCTGCTGTTCTACGGCATGCTCGGCTGGTGGGTGGACATGGCGCTGGTGGCCGGCATCGCTCGGGCCCGACCCAACTGGTCCGTGGCGCTGGTCGGCACGGTCGTACGGGCAGACCTGGAGCAGGTCTCGGGACTGGCCAACGTGCACCTGCTCGGTTGGCAGCCTTACGAGTCACTGCCGGCCTATCTCCAGCACGCCGACGCGTGTCTGCTGCCGCTGGTCGACAGCGAGCTGACGCGGGCAGTTGACCCGGTCAAGGTGTACGAGTACCTGGCGGCCGGCAAGCCCGTCATCGCCACTCCACTGCCCGAGCTGGCCAAGTGCGGCGACCTGGTGGACATAGTAACGACGCCAGAGCAAGCCGTCGAGGCGGTGGAAGGCCATCTCCTCGACCCTGGCGGGGAGGCTCGCCGTCGCCAGCAGCTGGGGTTCGCCGCCCAGCATACCTGGCAGGCGCGGGCAAACGCGATCAGCGCCCAGATCGAGGCGAGCCTGGCCGCTCGGCCCCGAGCATCGCCAAACTGCGCCGAGCCAGCCTCGCGCGAGCAAACCCAGGCGGTCTCCGCGAATCCAGTGGGGTAAGGCGCCCTCCCTACTGAAACGGCATCGCGAAGTCGGGGCTGTAGCGCAGATCGTGGGTGCGCTCGCCGATGAAGCGGGCCGGCACGCCGCCCACGATGGCCCCGCTGTAAACAGCCATTTAGTAAAACCGATCGCCTCATCGCCCAAGGCAGATGCACAGCATCAACGTCGACTGGACACCAACCGGCCCGGAGCAGCCGGATGTGAGATCATCCGCGCGAGGGAGCCATCTGGCGAGCGGCTTACGCCCAGCGACCGCCTAGCGCACCACGGAGAGCCTGGACACGTGAACATTGCACAGTTTCAGCGCAGTCCAGCCGGTCACCTCGTTAGGGGCCGCCACGATGGCAGCGACTACTGGGCATTTGTCCCCAACCCCCTTCCCCCGGCGCTCGAATTCAGCTCAGCGCTCGTTCAGACGCTCTCACAGGCCGACCGCGCCCTCGGGGAGTTGGCGGGGCTGGGCCGGATGCTGCCCAACCCGCACCTCTTGATCCGCCCCTTCGTGCGCAGAGAGGCCGTGCTGTCGTCGCGTATCGAGGGCACGCAGGCTGACGTCGCCGACCTCTATGTCTACGAGGCGGGCCAGTTGGCGCTGCCCGGACTCAAGCCCGCCGCGCCGGAGGCCGATGTGCGGGAAGTACTCAACTACGTCTACGCACTTGAGTACGGGCTCGAGCGCGTGAAGACGCTCCCGATCGGACGACGCTTCATCTCTGAGCTCCACGCGCGCCTGATGGATGGGGTGCGGGGCGAGCAGTTCACGCCAGGGGAATTCCGCAGCCGCCCAAACTGGATCGGCGCTCCTGGCTGCGCCGTGAACGAGGCTACGTATGTGCCGCCGCCCATCGCGGAGATGGACGAGGCCTTGGACGCGTTCGAGAAGTACCTTCACGCGGAAGACGCCTATCCGCCGCTGATCAGACTCGCGTTGATTCACTACCAGTTCGAGGCAATTCACCCCTTCATGGATGGCAATGGGCGTATCGGGCGGTTGCTGATCTCCTTGGTATTGGTTCACTGGGACCTGCTGTCTCTCCCGCTGCTGTATCTGAGCGCGTTCTTCGAGCGCCGCCGAGACGACTACGTCGACCTCCTTCAGGCTGTGAGTGAGCGGGGCGCGTGGCGTGAGTGGGTGCTATTCTTCCTCCGCGGCGTGGCGGAGCAGTCCCGAGATGCCGTCCAGCGAGCCAAGCGGCTTCAAGACCTCCAGCAGGAGTGGCGAGAGCGACTGTCACGAGCGCGGTCGTCGGCGCTCGGTCTCCGGCTGTTGGACAGCCTCTTTGACTCTCCCGTCATTACGATCCCACGCGCCCAGCGCATCTTGGATGTTACCTACCCAGCGGCCCGCCAGAATGTTCAGAGGCTGGTCGAAGCCGGGATCCTTGCGCCCGGCACTGGCGCCACGTATGGCAAGTGGTTCATGGCGGAGGAGATACTGCGGACCGTCGGCGAGCTGGAGACGTGACTGCAGCGTGCCCCTTAGGGCCACGTCCCCCAGGAGAAATTATAGTTTTCCCCCGAAAAGTATAATTTTGGGGGGCAGACTGAACGTTAAGTACAACTCTGCGCCCAGGCGCTGTCTCCGCCGGTCTGCGAGTGCTCAGCCCTACTGAAACGGCATCGCGAAGTCGGGGCTGTAGCGCAGATCGTGGGTGCGTTCGCCGATGAAGCGGGCCGGGACGCCGCCCACGATGGCGTAAGGCGGCACGTCCTGCGTGACAACGGCCCCAGCTGCGACCACGGCGCCAAGACCGATCCGAACACCCGGCAGGATGATCGCCCGCGGCCCGATGTAGACGTAGTCCTCGACGGTCACCGGCCCACCTGTCACGTCGAAGGTTGGGCTATCGACGTCGTGCTGGAGCGTGTAAATCATTATCTCGGCCGCCGTCGCGACGTAGTCGCCGATGACCAGCCCACGCCGCCCGTCCAGAAAAGCGTTGTTCCCGATGTTGCAGTGCGAACCGATCTGGACGCCGGACGGATGGAAGAACCGAGTCTGCCAGTGGATGATGCTGTTCCGCCCCATCCGGACACCGAAGAGGTGTCGGTACAGAAAGCGGCGGAAGTGGTGAGAAGGCACCAGGCCGACCAGGGTCGCTATGAACAACGCGAAGCCCTGATACAGGACCCAGACGCGCTCGAGGGGCCGCTGCAGGTCAGGAGGCAGCCGTGGCTGAAGCCGCTTGGCGAGGCCATGGACCCGCGCATGCATCAGGACACCGCGAGTCGGGGCACCAGTCCGCCCTTCCCATCACTGGCTCGATCGCGCAGCGGCAGCGAACGGTTGTAGGAGCGCGCTCGCGGGCCGATCCGAGCCAGGTCGCGACGGCGAGCGACGAGTGTGGGCCACCAGTTGGCCAGGTTCCAGGCAAGCGCGCGGCTGATGGTCCGACTTCTCTGGTGCTGGCCATCACGGGCGTTGCGTGCCAGAGCGCGGGCTGTGTCCGCGCCGTAGTGGGCCAGAAAGCAGGGCAGCAGGTCGGCGTCGAAGTTCTTGAGCGCGAACCGGACGCGGTTGCGCTCCATCTGGTAGGCGTGGAAATCGCCGGGCGCGCTGCCCATCTCCTTGTGGGCGACGATCGCATCGGGAACGTACAGCAGCTCGTAGCCGGCCCGCAGCGCGCGAGCGCACCAGTCGGTCTCCTCGTAATAGGCGAGATATGCTGGATCGAGAAAGCCGAGCCGATCGATCGCCGCCCGGCGGACCAGCATGCTGTTTCCCGACAGATAATCCACTCGCGTGAGCGGCGCAGGCTGGTTGACCCAGACGGCACGGGCCGAGTAGGGGTCGACCTTGGGGGTTGTGAAGACCACCCGGCCCGGGTCGCCGAGGGCGACGATGGTGCCGCACACGCCGGCCGCGTTCGGATGACTTTCGAGGGCGCCGACCAGCGCCGCCAGCCAGCCCGACTCGGCGGCGGTGTCGTTGTTGAGCAGCGCGATCAGCTCGCCGCGGCAGTGGTCCAGGGCCTGGTTGTTGGCGATGGCGAAGCCGACGTTGACTCGGTTCTCGACGATTCGGACGTGCGGATACTCCTTTCGGACCCGCTCCACCGAGCCATCCTCCGAGGCGTTGTCGATCATCAGGATCTCGTGGTCCGAATAGCTCTGGCGAGCCAGCGAGTCCAGGCAGGCTGGCAGGAAATGCCAGCCATTCCAGTTGACGATGACGATGCTGACCAACGGGCCGTCAGCCATCAGCTGTCAGCTTTCCGGAGCTCGTGCAGTCTGCCGACGGCCGACACCTGCGGGCGGATGGCTTGCGAGGTAAGTCGCGCACAGCTCGACTATCCGCCGACCGGAATGCCCATCGCCGTAGAGCGAGCGAGCCTGGGACATGCTGGCGTAAACGGCCGGATCCGTTAGCAGTTCGTCCGCGGCGGCCTCGATACAGGCCGGGTCGGTCCCCACCAGCCGCGTCGCGCCGGCTGCTATGCCCTCCGGACGTTCGGTCTCGACCCGGAGCACCAGGACCGGCTTGCCGAGGACCGGCGCCTCCTCCTGCACGCCGCCCGAATCGGACAGCACAAAGTAGCAGCGGGCCAGATAGCCAACGAACGTCTGGTAGTCGAGCGGATCGATCAGGCGGATGCGCGGGTGGCCAGCCAGCCAACGAAAAACCGGCTCGCGAACGTTGGGATTCAGGTGGACCGGATAGACCAAGTCAACCTCGGGGTGGCGGTCGGCGATGGCACGCAGGGCGCGACAGATGTCCTCGAGCGGTCGGCCAAAATTCTCACGACGGTGGGCGGTGACCAGCAACAGGCGGCGGCCCGGCTCGACGGGTGGGACGGCCCGCGCGGCACGCTCGGTCACCGCCTTGAGGGCATCGACGACGGTATTGCCCGTCAAGTAGACCCGGTCGGGAGGCACACCCTCCGAGAGCAGGGCGTCACGGGCGGCGGCCGTGGGGGCGAAATGAAGCGTCCCGACGGTACTGATCACCCGCCGATTCATCTCCTCGGGGTATGGGTTGTTCAAATCCCAGGTCCTGAGCCCGGCCTCGACGTGGCCAACCGGCACGCGGGCGAAGAACGCGGCCATGGCGGCCGCCATCGCCGAGCAGGTGTCGCCCTGGACCAGTACTAAGTCAGGCAGCACTTCCGCGAGCAAACTGGCCACCGTCGT
>DASPXK010000423.1:0-9913 GCA_035637315.1 Chloroflexota bacterium | reverse complement strand
ACTGGGAGCGGACTTACGTGAACCAGGTCATGCCCGCCAAACTGGCGATCGACCTGGATTATGTCGACCACTGGTCGCTTTGGCTGGACGCCCGTGTCCTCTGGGCGACGGCAAGGTCGCTGGTGCGAGGAATGAGGAATGAGGAATGAGGAATGAGGAATGAGGAATGAGAGGAATCCCTTCCTCCTGGGTGCGCGCTAGCGGGTTACGCGGACTGTCGCTGCCCGCGCACGCGTTCTCCGCGCTCATTCCTCATGCCTCAGTTCTCATTACTCGCCTCGAGCCCTGGGTCGTCGTACCGTGTGCGCTCGTCCTGCTGCTGTATCCGAACCCACTCATCGTCCCGGCCGCGATCATCGGACTACTGCCCAGCGCCGTGCGCTGGCTGGCTACTGGGCGGCCATGGCCTCGAAGCGCGTTCGACGTCCCCCTGGCCCTGTTCGTCGGCGGGGCCCTGCTTGGCGCGACCGCTGGGCTGAGTCGCGACGGCACCGGCCTACGCCTTTGCGGGCTGTTGGCGGGCCTCATGCTGTACGCCGCCATGCTGGAACATGCCACGACTCCGGACCGTCTCCGTGCGCTCGTCGTCGGGGGCCTCGCCTCGGCCGTGCTCACCACGATCGCCTTGCTCGTTTTGGTGCACCCGTTTTTGCGGCTCGACCGCCTCGGGCCACTCGGCCCCCTGGTCACCTCCCTCGACCCATGGGGCGCCGCGCTTCGGATAGCCAACGACGAGGTGATCCTCCAGCGGTACCGCTTTCGGGCTTCAGGCGTTGGCGCGCTTGCCGATATCGGCCTGGCGCTGGTATTCGGGGCGATGATCGGCATCCGCTCGTGGACGAGGCGTGCAGCCCTGCTCGTGCCAGGACTTCTGTTTGCCACCGCTCTGCTCGTCTCGGACAACCGCGGCTCGATCGTCGCCGGGGCCCTGACCATCGGCACGCTCGTGACCTTCTGGCGGCCGCGACTGCTGCCGCTGATCCCGGGCGGCGGGCTGGCGGCGCTTGTGCTGCTGGCCACGGGGCTGGTCGAACGAGGCCTGAACCTGAGGACCATCAGCCAGCGCTTCTGGTTCTGGGAGAACAGCCTCTACCTGGCACAGGAGCTTCCGCTAACCGGGGCCGGTCTCGGCACACAGTCCGTCCAGCTCACCTACAAGGCCTATTTCCAGCCCTTCTATCCACCCTTTAGCCACGCCCACAATATCTATCTGCAAAGCCTGCTCGAACAGGGGATGTTCGGTCTGCTGGGGCTGTCTGGCCTCGCTCTGGCGACTCTCTGGGTAGGCTGGCAAGCATGCCGCGGCGGCGACAACTGGTCTCGCGGGGCCGGCTTCGCCGGGCTGGGAATCGGACTCGCCCTGTTCACCACTGGCCTGACCGAGATCGCCGCGCTCTCAACCGTCGGCGGCATGCTGATGCTGGTCGGGCTGGGAATGGTGAGCGCGGCGGCGAACCGAGGACCGAGGACTGAGGACCGAGTACTGAGCACAAGCGCGCTTCGCGGGACTGAGGACCGAGGACTGAGGGTGAGTCCTCAGTCCTCAGTCCTCAGTCCTCAGTCCTGGTCGAAACGCGGTCGGCTGGCGGCCGTGGCGGTCGTCCTGGCGGTCCTGCTCGCGCTTCAGCTGATCACCGGCCTGGTGACTCGGACGGCCAGCGCGGTGGTCCTGAATTTCGGGACTGTCGAGCTCAACCGCGCGACCATCTCCGAAGATACGTCGCGGGCAGAGCGGGGCAGTTATCTGGACCAGGCCGTCTGGCTGCTGCGCGCGGCGGCTGACCTGGACGACTCTAACCCGGCCGCGCCACGCAACCTGGCCCTGGCGCTGGCCGCGCAGGACGATGGCCGCCGCGCTCGCCTGGCCGCCGACCGCGCTCGCGCCGCGACATCGCCCGCGGACCCCCGCGGCCAGTTCCAGCTCGGACGGGCCTACATCGCGGCTGGGGCCTGGGCCGATGCCATCAAGGCCTGGCAGACGGCCGTGGCCGGCCCCCAGCTGCGTCAGCTCGGCGGACGGTTGTTCAGGCTGCACAACTGGGACCAGGCAGTCGCCGCTTACACGGCTGCGGCGATCATCGAGCCTGACAGCAACAGCTCATACGAAGGCATCGCGCGCGCGGCGCGGGAGCGCGGCGACGCTCCCGACCAGGTCGCGGCCCAGTTTGCTCCGCTCATCGCGCGCGGCGGCTGGAACGAGTTCAACGCCCGCGTCCAGATCGCGCGGGTCAACCGCGAGGCCGGCCGGCCGCTGTATGCCCTCGACTCAATTCGCCTGGCGGGCGTGGACCGGACCTCGCCCGAGTTCGACATGGAGCAAGGGCTCGCGCTGGCACAGCTGGGGCACTCTGACCGCGCCGAGCCATTTCTCGAGTACGCTACGCTGGCCCTGCCTGACGAGACTGACTCGTTCTACTGGCTCGGTATCGTCCAGCTCAGACTCGGCAAGGCGGAGGCAGCTATAGCGACCGAGCAAGCCGGGCTGGCCAAGCTCGAGCCCACGAAGTTGGCCCAGCGCGGCCCATTCATGGCCGTAATCGGTGACGGCCTGATGGCGCTGCGGCGGCCGGCGGAGGCCCTGGTGGCGTACCAGGAGGGGGCCGCGGCGACGCCGGGCAACCGCCATCTGCTCGACGGCGCGGCTCGCGCGGAGGCGGCTCTCTCGGGGGCGCCCATCAACCTGCTGGCCAACCCGGGCTTCGAATGGGACGGCGAGTGGCAGGTGGTCCCGGAGAGCGACCCGTCCAGCGTCAGCACCTGGTCGAGCGAGCATCCAGCGATCGGCGAGCGTTGTGCTGAAGTGGCGGCCGGACTCAGGGGCGGGCGCTTCATCACCCAGGAGGTCCGAACGCTCCAGGCCGGGCTAACCTATCGGCTGACAGCTCGCGCCCGAACGGCCGGCCTGGCGCGCGGCATCGCGACGGCCAGGATCGCCGAGCACGGCAGGCTGCCGATCGTCCATGCCCACGCCGAAACGAACAGCGTCGAGTGGAGCACCCTGGAGCTTACATTCCGCGCTCCAGATCGGCCGATCTACGTGGATCTGGGATTCCCGGACGACGCGGACTCTGGCGCGATGGCCTGGTTCGACGAGGTCACTCTGGTCCCGCTCGAGGGCGGACGGTGAGGTCGCGGCGGGAGATCCGCCAGACGATTCGCCAGAAACGCAGCAGATGCCAGGCGGTGATGGGCGCCGCCAGTTCGCTCGACCAGAGATGCACGTCGCGCACGAGGCTGCGTCCCCAGACTAGCCCGAGGCGCTGATCGAGGGCGACTCCGGTCAGCAGGATCGAGCCATAGACAAGGGGCAGGGCCCAGGCTGCCACTTTCTCCAAAACCAGTCGCGCGGGGCCGAATCGGCGCGGGAACCAGTTCCGCAACAGCCACCAGACCAGCCCTATCTTGGCGCCGACCAGCCCGAGCAACACGTAGCCAGCCTGGACGTGCAGGTCGGTAACCCTCGGCACGTCCAGCAGCCAGCCGATGGGTGCGGCGCTCGGCCATGCGTCAGGAATAGCCTCGAGCAAGGCAGCCGCGAGCCAAGCCCGTCGATGCCCGGCCACCCACAGCAGCCAGCCGCTAATACTTTCGAGTCCGATGGCGACCAGGATGGCGATCCCGACATAGCTGGTCCAGCGGCGGCGCCACAACCGCTGGCGCCTGCCCGAACCAGTCCTGGGGGAGCTTGCCGCGAGCACAGCCAATAGTAGGGTCGCATGGTATCGGAGAACGAGAAGGACGCCGGTGCGCGACCCTTCAGGCCATCCCAGGTCGTTGTCTTCGATGGGGAGAATGGGCAACTAGTGACCACAAACGGAGTCGTGCCAGCGCTAGACAGTCCCGCCGAGCCGTCTTTCTGGCCGGGGCCGCCCGAGACGGTCGAGGAGAGCGGCCTGCTGTTGCCATTCGTCGAGGACCATCTGGTCCGCCTCCTGTACTTCGGCCAACAGATGACCGGCGCACAGCTCGCCGCCGCCTGCGGCCTGCCCTACGCGACGATGGCCTCTGTCCTGCACGGCCTCAGCCGCGACCACCTGGTGGAGGTGGTGGGCCAGGATTCGATGCTCGACTCGGGCTATCGCTACGCGCTGGCCCCCAAGGGACGCGTGAGAGCGGACGAGGCCCTTCACCGGACGTGGTATCACGGCCCGCTGCCCGTACCGCTGAACCAGTACGTGGCGGCCATCAAGGCCCAGTCAGTCGCCGGCCTCACCATTCGGCGCGACGCGCTCCGCGACGCTTTCTCCGACCTGGTGATCAGCGAGGAGTTCCTGGATCGGATCGGGCCGGCGGTGAACGCGGCCACCTCGATCTTCCTGTACGGCGCGCCGGGCAACGGCAAGACGGTCATCGCCGAGCGAATCACCAGGGTGATCAGCGGCACGATCTTCCTGCCCCACGCGGTGGAGGTCGACGGCTCGATCATCATGCTTTACGACGAGCTCAATCACAAGCTCGTCGACAAGCCGCCGGCGCAGCGCCACGATGGGCGCTGGATGAGGGTGAGGCGGCCAGTAGTCGTGGCGGGCGGCGAGCTCACGCTGGCCTCGCTAGACCTGATCTGGAACGAGGTCGGCAGGTTCTACGAAGCGGCGCTCCAGATGAAGGCGAACGGGGGCATCTTCCTCATCGACGACTTCGGTCGCCAGCTCGTGCGGCCCGCCGATCTGCTGAACCGCTGGATCGTCCCACTCGAACGACGGATCGACTACCTGACCCTTCAAACCGGCAAGAAGCTGGAGCTGCCGTTTGACCAGCTTCTGATCATCTCGACCAACCTGAATCCAGCCGAGCTCGCCGACGAGGCGTTTCAGCGCCGCATCCGCTTCCGAGTGGTGGTGGACGATCCGGACGAGGCCCAGTTCACCGAGGTCTTCAAGGATGTCTGCGCTGCGCGGAAGGTCCGGTTCGACCCAGCCGCGCTGGAGTGGCTGCTGGCAACCTGGTGGCGGCCCCACAACCGCCCGATGCGGATGGTCCAGCCGCGCGACCTGGTCAACCAACTCGTCGCGATTGCCCAGTACCTCGGCCGCGAGCCGATCATGGAACCTGAGCTGCTGGACCGCGCCTGCCGCAGCTACTTCCTGACCGTCCGGGATCCAGTGGGCAGCAGGTAGTCGGCAGTCGGCAGTGGGCAGTGGGCAGTGGGCCGTAGGCAGTAGGCAGTGGGCAGTAGGCGGCTCCCGACCCCCTGCCTCGTCTACTCCGCGAAATCGAAGCGCTCGCCCAGGCCACGCTCGAGGGCCCGCTCGTAGACCAGCTGGCCGACGGCGGCGTCTTGGAAGGCAGCCCCGACCGATTCGAAGATCGTTATCTCGGCGTCAGACGTGCGGCCCGGTTTGGCGCCATTGACGATCTCGCCAAGCTCCGCCGCCAGGTGCTCGCGTGTGATCTGGCCAGCCTTGAGTGGGATCAGCAGATCGCCGGCCTCGGCCAGGGCTCCCGCGTACGTATCGACGACCACTCGGGCACGCGCAACCAGGTCCGGGTCGAGCTCGCGAGTGGTGGCCGTGAACGACCCGACGGCGTTGATGTGCGCACCCGGCTGGACGGCCGAGCCTGGAAAGATCGGAGTGGCCGAGGTCGTGGCAGTCACGATCAGGTCTGACTCGGCCGCGACGTGCTCGGCCGAGTCGCCCGCCTCGAGGTCGACCGGCAGGGCGCGCCGCATGCGGCGCATGAAGCTCTCCATGCGGGCATGGTCGACGTCCCAGACCAGCGCTTCGTCGACGCGGCGGACCTCGAGCATGGCGCGGAGGTGGAATTCGGCCTGGATGCCGGCTCCGAAGACCCCCAGCACGTGGCACTCGCGCCGAGCGAGGAGATCGGTCGCCACGGCCGACGAGGCGGCGGTTCGGACGGCGGTCAGCTCCGCCGCGTCCATGACCGCCAACGGGGCGCCGGTCTCGAAATCGGAGAGCACGTAGAGGGCCTGGACGGTCGGCAGGCGGCGCGCCACGTTGCCGGCGACGTGGGTCAGCACCTTGGTGCCCAGGATGCCGGAATCGAGCAAGCCGCACGGCATGGCCAGCAGCATTCGGGCAGGATGGTCCAGCAGGACCGAGCTGCGGAGCGGCATCCTGGCCCGCCCGCGCGAATACTCGCCGAACGCCTGGCGGACCACCTCGATCGCCGACGGCAGCTGGAGCAGCCGTCGAACCTGACCACGGCTCAGGAAGAGTGTCACGGCGAGCCGTCGAGCCTGGCGATCTCTTCGGCCAGCGCGAGCAGACGGCGCGACCGCTCGGCCATCGGCACGTCGATCAGCTTGCCTTCGAGCTGAATGGCGCCCGATCCGCGTGAGACCGCGTCTTCATACGCCTGGACTACCCGCCGGGCATGCTCCAATTCGTCAGCGGAGGGCGTGAAGACCTCGTTGATGGCAGGCACCTGGCTGGGATGGATGGCCTGCTTGCCGGTGTAGCCTAACTGGCGTGCCTCACGGGTCTCGCGCAGCAGGCCGGCCTGGTCGGCGATATCGCTCCAGGGCGTATCGATCGCCAGCACGCTGGCGGCGCGGGCCGCCAGAGCAACCGCGGCCCGCGGGTAGCGCGTCTCGATCCCTTCCGGGCTACGCTGGACGCCGAGGTCGAGCGAGAAGTCCTCGGAGCCGAAGGCGACCGCCAGGACTCGGGGGGCGGCGGCGGCCAGCTCCTGCGCCCCGAGGACACCCTTGACCGTCTCGAGCATCGGCACCAGTCGCACGGAGCCCAGCTCGAGGCCAATCCGCACCTCGGCCTGCGCCAGCGCCATGTTCGCCTCGCGCAGCTGGTCGGCGCTTTCGACCTTGGGCAGAAAGATGCCCGCCAGGCCCGGCGCCACGACGCCCCGCACGTCGTCGCGGAAGAATGGCGTGCCGACCGGGTTGACGCGTGCGAAGACGGTCAGCCCGGCCAGCAGCGGCCCGCCGAGACGCTGGCGAATCGTCTCTCGCGCGAGCGACTTCTCGGGCGGCGAGACCGCGTCCTCGAGGTCGAGGATGACGGCATCTGGCCGCAGCTCGAGCATCTTCTCGTAGAAGCGAGCGCGGTGCCCGGGTGCGAACAGCAGGGATCGCAGGAGCATGGGGGCCATTATGAGTGCGCGGCGTAGCGGGCAGCCAGCCAGGGCCGGCCGCCACCCTTTGGTATAATTGCGGGCTGGCGCGTGCGGCGCGACGGCGGGGTAGCTCAGCGGTAGAGCAGGGGACTCATAAGCCCTTGGCCGTGGGTTCGAATCCCTCCCCCGCCACCCACCAGATAGAGAATCCGGAGTCCTTTGGCTCTCGATCTACTCTGACCACGGGCTCCGGAGTCCCTTGGTTCCGTCGATGCCCCTTGTCCTCCTGGAACGAGCTTCCCTTGTTCGGCCGGGACAAGAACAAATCGCTCCGCTGACCAAGGGGGGTTTTGAACTGAGTCATCCCGCGAGGTCGGCGCCCTCATACAGCTCAGCCACCGTCACAAGGCTCACGGCAACACCGCGTGAGGACAGGCGGCGAACGGTCGCCGCAGCGTTCCGCCTACCGGCGAGAGCATCGATCACCCAATCCGCGTCGAGCAGATAGGGCATTACGGCCGGTTAGCGGTCGCGAGCCCTCGTCGCGGGCACGGTAAAGCTCGGCAATCATGGCGTCGGCGTCGCGATCTGCCCAGAACCCGGCGTACTTGTCGATCGTGTCGCGGACATTGGCTGGCTCGTAGCCGGCCCAGATCTCTTCCGGTTCTTTCTCCATACGGTCGAGGCGGTAGCGCTCGCCGTTCGTCTCGAACACCACTGGTCGCTCACCGGCCTCTTTGAGCAGGTTCGCCAACTCGCTGCCAGGGGCGCCTTCGATCTTCTTCGGCCGTCTAGCCATGGTCTGTCACCTCCCTTCAGAAGGGGTGACACCATTATCCCACAGGGCACCGGGCGGGCTTGGCGATTGGGGCGTCCTGGTGGGCCGTTTGGGCGGTTGACAAGGCTTCAAGAAATCAGACAAGGGAGGGCGAAGGCAAAGCTTGGCCTTTGCTTCGGATCGTGGAACAGGTTTTGAAACGGGGAATGGCCGTCACCGGAGGCCGTAGCATAGCGAAGGACCCCGAGCGTTCGAGCGCGACGGTGCTCACGCGAGCGGCTGACGTCCAGGGGGCGAAGCCCCAGGTTCATGCACGACCGAGCGAAGCGACGTGGTGCATTCCGCGTTTTCAGGGGCCCCACGATGGCGAGGCCGCAGGCCGAAGCCCTGGTGGGGATGAGTTCTATTGCCTCAGCGAGGCGCTGCTGGGTTTAGGCCGCGAT
The DNA here is from genome assembly GCA_035637315.1 of Chloroflexota bacterium. Taxonomy (GTDB): domain Bacteria; phylum Chloroflexota; class UBA6077; order UBA6077; family JACCZL01; genus DASPXK01. The sequence continues at coordinate 1,654 of DASPXK010000423.1, read as the reverse complement.
TTACCGAGTGATTGATGCGTGGGCGCGCACTACGACGGGCTCGCTCTGGCGGACCGTTACCTCAAGGGCGAACCCTTGTCCAAGGGCCCGCACGTAGCGGCGCAGAGTGTTGAGGGTGTACGCGTCGTAGCCGCGCTTCTCAATGCGCGCCACCTGAGCCTGGGAGACGCCCAAGCGCTTGGCCAGCTCTGCCTGCGTTAATCCCGCGGCCTGGCGCGCTTCCACCAGCTGCAGCCAGAGGTCGCTCTTGGCCGCCTCCTCCTCGTAAATGGCCTGATGCGTAGGGTCCTTGCGCAGTTCCTCGCGCCACTCTCGGTAGCTCCGCTGCCCTTCTCGGGATGCATCACGTTTTCGTTCCATAGCGCTCCTCACCTCCTTTCTCGCTCGAGGAAGTCCTCCAGTCGCCGCAGCGCGGTCTCGATCTCAGCGCCGGGTGTCCTTTGGGTCTTCTTCTGGAATCCGTGCAGAAACAGGATACGCCGCTCGCTGAGAAAGCAGTAGAACAGGCGGTAGATATTCGTCCTGCTCCGACCACTCACCCTCCGCCATTATACGTATTTTCGTATGTCATGAGGGGCTCGTCAAGAGGACAAATTGCGATCGCTGGTTTGCGCGGCGAGAAAGCGCACCTACACAGCGGAGTCCCCGGTCTTGGCCGGGACTCCGCGAGCCTATATCGGCAGTTCAGGGGACCTTCCGTCGTTCCTCTTCTCGATACGATGCTACGCTTCGGGCCACACAGCCAGGAAGCTGAACCCCATTCAGGCGTGCGCGGTGGCTTACTCTCCCAAGGTTGACCGGTCTACTGACCAAAGGACTGCGACCAGGGGATTGTCGGGGGAAACCGGGCCGTGCCGACCAAGAGACTGGCTCAAAACCCCCAAATCCTTTGGTCGGATGACCAAGGGCCTCATAAGCCCTTGGCCGTGGGTTCGAATCCCTCCCCCGCCACCGACCAGATAGAGAATCCGGAGTCCCGTGGCTCTCGATCTTTGCTTTCGGGGGACCCGGAGCCGCTTGGGTTCTGATCCGCCCTCGTCCTCTCGCCGCTCATGAGACGCGAGGGAGTGGGCGTCGCGTCTGGCCCCTGCAGTAGTCGCAGTGGCCACCCGTCGCTCGGTCCGTGGCCAAAAAAGTTTGACACCTGGCGCAGAGCCGCTATCATAGCGACCAGATTTGCGCTCCGGAGCAGGGATGAGCGTTGGGCTCGGATCCGGTGCGCCGGGCCACCCGGCCGGGCGGCGGGATCCGACTTCAGCCACCCGGATGGGCGGGGTCGAATGATCGGGTGAATCAACAGGAGGCAAGCATGAGCCAGCCAGAGATGACGTCGACAGTCGGCCGGGTGAGCCGTCGCGCGTTTCTTCGCGCGGCCGCGCTCGGCTCAGCCGCGCTCGGGCTGCTGGCTTGCGCGCCGGCCGCCCCGCCCAGCCCAACGGCGCCAGCCGCCAAGCCGGCCGAGGCGCCCAAGCCGGCTGAGGCGCCCAAGCCGGCGGCCACGACCGCGCCCGCCGCGGCGCCCACAGCAGCCGCCGCTCCGGCCAAGCCGGCAGAGACGCCACGCCGGGGCGGCGAGCTGGTCTTCGTCGTGAGCGCCGAGCCGGATACCTTTGACGGTCACAAGAGCACAACCTTCGCGGGCATCCACCCTGTC
>DASPXK010000422.1:0-19078 GCA_035637315.1 Chloroflexota bacterium | reverse complement strand
GCGGCTTCCTCCTCGGGCTGGCGGTGATCACGCTGTTGTATCGAACGCTCGAGCTGCCGCGGCTGGTGGTGGCCACGTGGTGGGTCAGTTCGGCCCTCCTAATCTGGATCGCGCGCGCGATGCAGGACACGGCCATGCGCTGGTCCCGCGCGCGTGGCCTGGACACGGCCCGAGTGCTCATCGTCGGCGCCGGCGAGCCTGGCCAGATCGTTCTGGACAAGATCCGCCACGCCCCGGAGCTGGGATATCGGGTGGTCGGTTTCGTCGACAGTGGCCCGATCGACGGCGAGCCGGGCGGTGCTCCGGTGCTTGGGACGCTGGCGGACGTCGTGCCCTTGATCCGCCGCTACCAGGTTAGCGAGATCATTATCGCAGCGCCACATCTGGAGCAGCGCGACGTACTCGAGCTGGTTGCCAGCTCGGCCCGCGAGCGCGTCAACGTCAAGCTGTTTCCGGACATCGTCGACATTATGTCGACCGAGGTCTCGACCAGCGACCTGACCGGGCTGCCGATGGTCCAGATTCGGGACGTGGCGTTGCGCGGCTGGAACCTGGCTCTCAAGCGAGCCATGGACCTAGTGGTCAGCGCCATCGCCCTGGTCAGCCTCGCACCGCTGATGTTGGCCATCGGCTTACTGGTCAAGCTGACGTCGCGAGACGGGCCGGTGTTCTTCAGCCAGGAGCGCGTCGGTCTCGACGGCAGGCCGTTCCAGTTGGTCAAATTCCGCTCGATGCGGGTCGACGCCGAGGCGGAGAGTGGTCCCGTCTGGGCCTCCCCGGATGACCAACGACGCACCGCGCTCGGCACGCTCATCCGCCGCTGGAGTCTGGACGAGCTACCACAGCTCGTGAACGTCCTGGTGGGCGAGATGAGCCTGGTGGGGCCGAGGCCAGAGCGGCCGCACTTCGTGGAGCAGTTCAGCCGGGTGGTCCCGCGCTACGCGGAGCGACACAACGAGAAGGCTGGCATGACTGGCTGGGCCCAGGTCAACGGCCTTCGAGGCCAGACGTCAATCGAGGAGCGCACCAAGTACGACGTCTTCTACGTCGAACACTGGTCGCTCGCCTTTGACGTCAAGATCCTGCTCAAAACGATTGGCGCCGTCTTCCGCGACAAGAGCGCGTATTAGACGGGCGGGTGGGCTGTGGCCACTGAGCTGCTCGAGCCGGCGCGGCGCTTGCTGGTGGTCGACGAAGCAGAGGTGCTCGTGCTCGGGGGCGGCCCGAGTGGCATCGCAGCCGCGGTCGCAAGCGCCCGCCAGGGGGCCTCGACGCTCCTGGTGGAGCGCTACGGGTTTCTCGGCGGCATGGGCACCGCCGCCATGGTGACCAACTTCTGCGGGCTGTTCGCCGAGGTCAACGGAGAGGTCCGCCGCGTGGTTCGCGGCGTTGCCGACGAGATCCTCGAGCGGATCGACGCGCTCGAGGGGCTGAACCGACCGCAAGGCAACGGCGCGATGACCGTCCAGGCCTACGACACCGCCGCGTACAAGTGCGCCGCGGACCAGATCGTGCTCGGCTCCGGGGCGCGAGTCCGCTTCCACACCTTTGCCGTCCAGGCGCTCGTGGAGGGCGGCCGAATCGTCGCGCTGATCGTCGAGAGCAAGTCCGGGCGGGGGGCGATTCCGGCGGCGTGCTTCGTCGACTGTTCGGGTGATGCCGACCTGGCGGCGTGGTCCGGGGCGCCTTTTGAGAAGGGCGCGGACGACGGCTACCTGGCGTACCCGACGATGATGTTCCGGATCGGCGGGGTGGACTCGAAGGTTGCCGGGCGGCAGGGACTGCCACGCCTGCGCCAGTTGGCCAACGAGGCCCGCGCGCGAGGCGAATACCGCTTCCTCCGCAACTCTCCCGTTACGCGCGAGCAGGCCCACCCGGGCGAATGGCGAGCCAACATGACCCAGGTCAGCCGCGACGGGCGGCCAGTGGATGGAACGAACGCCGACGATCTGACCTACGCCGAGGTGGCGGGGCGCGAACAAGCCGTGCAGGCCGCGCGGTTCCTACGCGAGCACATACCGGGCTTCGCCAACAGTTTCATCCAGGAGATCGCACCCCAGATCGGGATTCGTGAGACCCGCCGTATCGTGGGCCAGTACGTCCTGACCGTCGAGGACGTGATTGGTGCTCGGGAATTCCCTGACGTGATCGGCTGCAACGGCTGGCCGGTCGAGAAGCACGTGCTTGGTGGCGTGGACTGGCGGCCGATCGGCGGGCGCGGCTACCACCAGATCCCTTACCGGAGCCTGCTTCCACGTGACGTGAGCAACCTGCTCGTAGCGGGTCGCTGCCTGTCAGCCACTCAGGACGCTCAGGCGTCGGCCCGGGTCTCGGGACCCTGCTTCGCGATGGGTCAGGCTGCCGGCGCTGCTGCCGCGCTCTCGGTCCGTATCGGCGTCCCGCCGGCCGAGCTGGGCGTTGGGAAGCTCCAGGCGACCCTTCGAAGCCGGGGCGCGTATCTGGGAGAGTGATGTGCCCTTTCCGATACACATCGAGCTGCCAATCCTGTTGACTCCGGGCCGACCACCTGGCTATGCTCAGTCTGCCCATGGTTCCCTTCTCCGCTTTGTCGGCGCTTGGGCGTCTGTTCCAGCGCCATCCGCTCCCCTCGGATGAGGAGCTGATCGCCTACGCCGCCGAGATGGTGCCGGCCCTCGAGCGAGCCGAGCGCCTGTACCAGGAGTGGTTCGAGCAGGCGGCGCTGTTCGCCGACCACGAGAGGCTGGCCAACGCAGCCGCTATTCATCGCTGGGAAGCTGCCACACTGGCGCGTGCGCTTGGCCAGATCGCGCCGCCGCGCGCCCTGGGGCGCTCTCATGCCGACCTGGTGACCGCTCTTCATGCCGCCAGCCGCGCCGCTCAGCTCCTGAGCAACGGGACGCGCTTCCATAACGGCCATGCGGTGTGCGATGGTCAAACGCTGCTGGAAGCTTCACGCAACCGCCGCCTCGCAGCTGCGACCGCCATCTGGCGCATTCTTCGCCCTCGCCTCGAGCGGAACGAGGAGCTCAGCGCGAAGGGCCAGGAGATCGGCGTCGGGACCTAAAAGAACGGCGGGGCCTTCGCGATGGACCCCGCCGAGCGTGCACGAAGGTTTCCAGATCGGTGCCCTTCGGCCGGTATTCGGCCCACGACTACTGCCGCTCTGCTCCATGCATGGAGCGCATCCGCAGTCTGCGTATCATCCCTGAAGGGCGCGACCCGGGTTATCTTGGCCCCGCACCCCGCTGGCGCGGGGCCCTATGGATCAACCTGCCAAACTCCCAAGTGGATCCGGGTCATCTTGTCCTCCCCTCAGACCGTCGTGGAGGCAGTCATGACACCAGCGCTGGTACTTGTTTTAATAGCACCTCACCTACTTTCTGTCAATGCTCCCCTGACTCGGGAATGTGCCGAGGTGAGGCGCCTGGCGAGGCCGAGGCCGCAGATCCATGCTCGCGAGCGCGCGCATAGTTGCGGGAGGGCTGGCCGGACCAGCCCTCCCACACGACGAGGCTCGAGCTCTAGCAGCCGTTGATATCCAGAGCGTACTTCCCCTCCTCCTCGCCGGGGCCCGACGAGGTCACGGTGATGAAGTAGTCGCCGGTCCGCGGAAGCTTGCCGTAAAGACGAGCGCTATCTGAGACGCCACTGTCGTCGTCGGTAGCGATCTCCTCGCCAAAGGGCGCTCCGAAGCGAAGCACCAAGTACGGGTCGAAGTCTGGCGAGGACAGGTTGATGTCAACGCACTGGCCGGCCCGCCCTTGCAGGCCCCAGACCTCACCGCGGCTGCCGTCGTGCAGTTCGACCGTGTCCTTGTTGCGCGGGTTGAGCGTCGAGGTGTTGTGCGTCCCAACCTGCGTCACGCTCACCGGCGTGCCCTCGATGCTGATAACGGTCACCTCATCGGCGAAGACGGTCAGCGCCGGGACCATGAGTAGGAAGCCTACGAGAAGTGACGAAAGAACGCGCCCCCCGCGGACCTTCCGTCCGCGAACGAGCACTCCTTGGAAAGACCCGCCGTGCATGTCGCTGCCCTCCTTCAGCGTAAGTGGAATGGCGGGGAGTCTACACTGCCGCACGTGCTGGAGTCTAGTGGCATCTCGGCTCAGCCGGGCAGAGGGCCCACCTTGACACCCAACAGGGCGTGTGCCACAATCCGACCGCCCCGACGCGTCGGGGCCGGCCACCAGAAGGAGCTGGCCTCCGTTTGACGTTCTCGTTGCAAGGCTCCGCCGGCGCTCCTCTGGGGGGAGCCAGCAGTTCGCACGCGGAGCCTGCCCGTTGCCGCGGTGCCAAGCCGCCCTACCCGGGAACCGCCCGGCCGAGCCAGTGAGGGTCGCCGCGTGCGCATCTTGATGCTCAACTACGAGTTTCCGCCGCTTGGGGCGGGCGGGGCCACGTCCTCGTTCAACCTGGCCCGCAACGTCGTGCGCCTCGGCCACGAAGTCGACGTCGTGACCATGAGCTTCAAGGAGGTGCCGCGCCACGACGTACTCGACGGGGTAAACGTGTTCCGCGTTCCCAGCCTCAGGTCGCGAAAAGAGGTCTGCCATACGCACGAGATGGTGACCTACGTGCTCAGCGGCGCGTTCCAGGCCTGGGCCTTGGCGCGACGTACCGACTACGACGTCTGCAACGCCCACTTCATCTTCCCAACCGGCCCGATCGCGTTTGGCCTCAGGCGGCTCAGTGGGCCGCCGTACGTCCTTACCGCCCGCGGCTCTGACGTTCCTGGCCACAACCCCAACCGCTTTCGCCTCGACCACCAGCTCCTACAGCCGGTCTGGCGAACGCTCGTGCGCGACGCCGACGCGGTCGTCGCCGTGTCCGAGCACCTCAAAACCCGGATTCGAGCCAATGCGCCTGAGGTGCAGGTAACAGTTATTCCGAACGGCTGCAGCCCACTCGAGAGCGACCCGGCCGAAGACGACGCACCGGCGGCGGTGCGCCGCAACGGCAGCATGCGGGTGCTGATGGTGACGCGGCTGCACGAATTCAAGGGCGTCCAGTACCTGCTCGAGGCGGCCGCCCGGATCGGGCTCGACCTGGAGATCGACATCGTCGGCGATGGGCCGTACCGCAAGACGCTCGAAACCCAAGCGGCCGAGCTGGGCAGGCCGGTTCGGTTCTGGGGTTGGCTAGACCGGACCGCACCTGAGTTTCGCAGGCTGTACCGTGCGTCGTCGGTCTTCGTGTTCCCGTCGGAGCGCGAGGGCTCACCAGCCGTGCTGCAGGAGGCGATGAGTGCCGGGCTGGCCGTGATCGCGGCCGACTCGGCCGGCACTCCCGAGGTGGTCGGCGACGCCGGCCTGCTGGTCAGCCCGAAGGACCCCAAGGCGATCGCGGATGCGCTGCTCCACCTGGCGGCACACCCGCAGCTGGCCGAGGAGCTGGGCCAAAAGGCGCGCGACCGGGTACGGCGCGAATTCGACTGGACAGTGCTGGCCGGCCGGTACGTCGAGCTGTACGCGCGGGTGGCGCGCCGCGCGAGTTAGACACACGTCTCCGTGAGCCAGGACGTTCCAGGCGTCCCCGATTCCTCCGTCGTAGTGGCTCAGCCCACCACCCGCCTCCGGATCAGCCGCGGGACCGTCGCCAAACTGGTGGTCACGGTAGCGGTGAGCGCTTACGTGCTGTGGCGGGCCGGGCTGGGCGACGCCTTGGAGACGCTGGCCAGCACCGAGTGGCGCTACGTCGCCCTGGCAACCACCTTCGCCGTGCTGGCGATGGTCCTGAACGTTAAGCGCTGGCAGATGATGTTACGCGGCCAGGGGGGGCCCGCCCCACTCGCCAGCCTGGTGCGTCTGTATCTGATCGCGATGTTCTTCAACAACGTGCTCCCATCTCGATTTGGGGGCGACGTCGTCCGCGCGTACGGCGCGTCGATCGTCGCCACGAGCAAGACGCGCTCGGTCGCGGCGGTCTTCATGGACCGCCTCGTCGGGGCGATCTCGGTCTTGCTCCTCGGCGTCCTGGCCCTGGTCGCGAACCCGGCCGTCATCCCCTGGCAGTTCGCCCAGATGCTGTTGGTCGGACTGGCCATCTCGCTGGTCGCGCTCGGGCTGCTGCTCGTGCGAAGCCGGCTCCTGGAAGGCTTTCGTGAAGCGGCGCTGGGGCTGGCGAACGTGTCAATCCTGGGCTTGCGCGTGAGGCCAAAGCTCGAGGCGGCGGTCGACGCCATTCGCTCGTATTCTCGAGCCCGCCGCCTCGTCGGCCGCGCGCTGGCCGTCTCGATGCTGGCCAACGGCCTCTCGATCGTCAACCTCTACCTGTATGCGCTGTCAGTTCGGGCCGACCTGTCGCTGACCGAGGTGGCCGTGGTGGCCCCCGTCGTCCTGGCCGTCGGCGTGCTCCCGCTGTCCATCAACGGTCTCGGGACGATCGAGCTAACGTTCGTGATCCTCTTTGGCGCGATGGGGGTCGACTCGCACGTGGCGCTGGCGGTCGCGCTGCTTCGGCGTTTCGTCCTATTGGCGCTGAGCCTGGTCGGCGGCCTGCTCTACGCGATCCGCCGCTTTGCCTGACGCTCCAGCCTGGCACGCTTCCTGCATTTGGGCGCGCGAAACCGCAAGCGGATCCTCGCCGAGACGCGCGAAGGCGGAGTCGGGCATGGAGCTCGCGACCATCTGGGCGCTGCTGGCTGCGGTTTGCCTGGGCGCGCTCTGGGCCACGCGACCCGGACCGCTCGTGCAGGACCCGCGCGTTCCCCCCGAGCAGCTAGCGGAGACGAACGAAGACCAGCCCTCACTCTAGCGCTGTCGTAGAGGGAGACGGGGCGGATCGATCCCAGAGGTACACCAACAGGTCGAGATCGCCGGGCGACTGCCCGAAGCCGGTCAGCAGCGCGGCGACTTCGCTGCGGTGCTGGGTGCCGTGGTTGGCCACGTGGAGCATCATCTGCCACAGCGGCAGACGAAACTCCGCGCCGTTGGGCAGGGTGCCCCCCTTAGACCCGCTCCGCGTCGGCGTCACTCAGTCCGTCGACGAACGCCCGCGTCTGCTGTTCCAGTGCCTCCCAGGCCAGCCGCAGCGCGGGCACCTCGGGAAAGTTCGTGGGATCGACTGTCAGCGCGAGGCTGTACGCCTCGTCCATCGAGAGCGACCCGTCCCACCATGACAGCCAGCCGCGCTGGGCGGTGATCAGGTGGAGAAGCGTATCGCGCACCGAGCCACGGCCAGCGCCGCCCGGCCCGTGGAGTTGCTCGGGCGTTAGCCGGGCCGCCGCACCCAGCAGCCGCTCGGTCGCCCACCGGTTGTAACCCGTATAGCGCGCGCAGGGCCTCCGCTGACACGCCCCTAGCTGTCGGAAGCGAGCTTGCCGGAATGGGCCCAATTGTGGCGCGGCACGTCGTGAATGATTACATCCGTCGCCTCGGGCGTGGTCTTGGCGATGCGGACCACGGCCTCGGTAATGGCCGCCACCAGCTCGCGCTTCTGTTCAACCGTTCGCCCTTCGTACATCTGGATCGTCACAAGCGGCATGCTCGCCCTCCCTACAATCGGGCCGCCCCGCAGTCTGGCGTTCCCGTGACTAGCAGTCTAGGCCGTCGGCGACGGTCCGGCAAGGGAGGGTCTCATGCTGAACGAAGCGAAGGACCTCGGCTCCGAGTGGGACGCCGAGGTCCTTCGGTGAGCTCGCGACGAAGAACGTCTAGGCGGTCGAGCGTCCGAGGACGGCCCGCGTCAGACCAATCAGGATGCAGGCCCCGATGAATGCCACCAGGATGCTGCCAACCAGCCCGACGCTGCTGCCCGGCATCAAGAATCCGAACAACAGGCCGCCGATAAAGGCCCCAACGATGCCAACGACGATGTCCCCGATGATCCCGAAGCCGCCCCCGCGCATGAAAGCGCCCGCGAGCCAGCCCGCGATCAGACCCACCACCAGCCAGGCGATCAATCCACCAGGTTCGAGCTGCATGAGATTACTCCTTTCAGTGCCGGGTGCCACGGTCTGAACACACCATGTGACCAGCGAAGCTGGTCCTTCGGCACTAATCGCAAGTCACGTGCCACACGAGTCGGCATCGGGCATGGTTTGCCGTCCCGGATGCGTACAATGGGCTCGATCACCCGGGGGAGAACCGCGCCCTGCGGCGCGTGACAATGGCAGACGTCTGCTTTTATGTCAGCGGCCACGGGTTCGGGCACGCGGTCAGGGACGCCGAGCTGCTGCGGACGTTGCTGCGGCTGGCGCCAGAGCTGCGCCTGGAGGTGCGCACGCCGGCTCCGAGCTGGATCTTTCCGCCTGGCGTTCGGGTCCTCGAGCGCAGCCTCGACGTCGGGGTAGTCCAGCCAGACAGCTTGCGAGTCGAGCCGGCTCAAACCCTGGCTCGCTACGCCGAGTTTCGGGGCTCGGAAGAGGAGCTGGTCGCGGCGGAGTCGGCTGAGCTGAGCGCCGGTGGCGTCCGGCTGGTGGTGGCCGACGCACCGTCGGCGGCCTTCGCGGTGGCGGCCCGCGCCGGTCTGCCGAGCATTGGGCTGGCCAACTTCTGCTGGGACTGGATCTACGAGCCCTACGTGAGCGCCATGCCTCAATACGCTTTCGTCGTCGACCATTTGCGCACCCAGCACAGCCAGGCCGACCTGCTGCTTCGACTCCCCTTTCACGGCGACCTATCCTGCTTCCCGCGGATCGCCGACGTGCCGCTGCTGGCCAGAAAGGCGTCCGCCGACCGCGCCTCCACCCGGCGCCACCTGGGCCTGCCTCAGAACAGCCCGCTCGTCCTGCTCAGCTTCGGTGGCTTCGACTTCGAGGGATTGGACGAGCCGCGCCTGGCCGCGCTCGACGAGTACGCCTTCGTCGCAACTGGCCGGAATCGCCACCCGCGTCGCGTGGGCAACCTGTTCTTCTTGCCCCCGGCCGGCTACTCGTACGTGGACCTGTTGGCTGCAAGCGACGCCGTGGTTGCAAAGCCCGGCTACGGAATCGTCGCCGACTGCCTGGCCAATCGCGTGCCCGTCCTCTACACGCCACGCGGCAACTTCCGGGAGGAGCCGATTCTGGCCCGCGCCCTCGAGGCCCACGGAAGAGCCGTACGCTTGCCCCGCGCTGCCCTTCGCCGCTGGGAGCTGCGGCCGTACCTGGAGCGTCTACTTTCGCTCGACCACCCCTGGGACAACGTGCCGCTGGATGGCGCCGAGGTGATCGCCAGCCAACTGCTGAGCCGTCTTTAGGCCCCTACCCCCTTCCCCCTCTCCCAAGTGTGGGAGAGAGGGAAGGGGGTAAGGGCGTCACAGACTCGTCACGTTCAAGTGGATCGGGGCGGCGCTTACGTAACGGGGAAAGATCGTGCCCTATACTAAGCGGGCCACGTCAGTTGGTGCTGTTCATCACGAGGTCCGGAGGACATCGGTGCGCACGCCACTGCTCTTTCTGGCGCTAATCCTGGCGGTCGGGGCGTTCCCGACCTTCGTCGAAGCGTCCATCCCACGAGATCCGGCAGTCCAGCTCACGTCGTTCGCGAGTCATCCCGAACGGGTGGCCAAAAAGAGCCGCCACAAGAAGAAGCACAAGAGCCATAGCAGCAGCGGCGGCTCTGTGTCGGTTTCCCTCGACTCGATCGACTCAGTGAGGCGAGGTAGGAGCGTCGACATCAACGGGCACGTGGGGAGCTCGAACGTGACCTGCTTCCTGAAGGTCACGTACACCGACGGCACCAAGGACGAGCCCGGCAGCAAGTCGCCAAACAGCGACAAGGATTGCAAATTCACGATCAGCGTCCCCGACAACAGGGATGTCGTGGGCGATGCCACGGCCGAACTGACCGCCAAGGACGACAGCGGCCACAAGAAGGGTTCTGACAAGCGGACCTTCTCCGTCACCGACAGATAGACGCGCGGCCAAGAACCCACCGCGACACGGCCAACAAACCGTAACGACACCAAGCGACAGGGAGCCCTAACCGGTCGCTTGGTGTCTTTGTGTCTCTTCGGACGGGCCTTCGTGGTGATCTCGCCCGGTTACAGCCTACGGTGGGCGAGCAGGACCAGGACCGACAGCCCCGCCAGGCCGAGCGTCGCGGCGCTGAAGGCGGCCGCGATCCCGACGACGCCGGCCAGCGCCCCGAAGAAGGGGGCGGCCAGTCCGCCCAGCTCCTGGGAGAGCATGTAGTAGCTGCCCAGCACTGTCGCTCGTCGATGCGCGGGCGCGTTGTCCATCACGTATACCTCGGTCACCGTGCTCCGCATCGACGCGGCCAGACCGATGGCCAGGAGCGGTAGCAGGATCAGCTCGTTCGGGACCAGTACCAGCGAGTAGAGCGCCGGCCCGAGGCCGACCATCCCGATCAAGACCACAGCCCGCCGCCCGAGTCGATCCGACAGGTGGCCCGCCATCGGGGCACAGAAGACCCCCACCAGCTGCGGCACCCCGAACACGGCCGCGGCGATCGTCGGCGAGATGCCGCGCGCGTCGACCAGGTAGAGCGACGTGAACGCGATGAGCGCGGCGTAGACCATCTGGAACAGCAGCGAGCAGGAGACCAACGGGCCGACCAGGCCGACGACCTCGCGCAGGTCTCGGAAAACCGCCAGGCGGTCCAGGCTGCCCGGCGGCCGCTCGTGCGCGCGCGGCGCCAGGAACCAGATGATCGCTCCCGTGACGACCGGCGCGAACGCCAGCCAGAGATACGGCGTGCGCCACGTTCCGGTCGCGCTCACCAGGGCCGCGGCGGCCAGAGGAGCAGCGAAAAAGCTGAGGTGCCCGCCGGTGATGTGAAACCCCATCGCCGCGCCGCGAACGCCCTTTGGGAAAGCCCGCGCGATCAGCGCCGCGGCCGGCGAGTGGTAGGTACCGGCGATCAGTCCCATCAGGACTAACAACAGCAGCAACTGCCAGTACGCGCCCGCCAGCGCGAGGGCGGCGCTTACCGCCCCGGTCAGGACCAGGCCCACCACAATAACCGGCCGCGACCCGACCCGATCTGCCAGCACGCCGATCGGCGCGTTCGACAGTCCAAGGCTGACGCTGAAGGCCGAGACCAGCAAGCCGGACTGCTCGTATGAGAGCGTGAAGCTGTCCCGGATGAAAGGCAGCAACGGGTTTAGCAGACTGTTGCTGACATGGTGCGAGAAGTGGGCAGCGGTGAAGCCGGCCAGCAGAGACCGCCCGCGCCGATTCGTGAGCGTGGCCGTTGACTCCTCAACCCGCGCGACCACCTCCGCCACGGCTGGCGGCGTGCCGACGACGACATCCCTCAATGCCATGCGCACTTCTCCGGGGAAAAGACAGCGGCAATTCTGCCAGATGTATCGCTTGCGCGCGGGCGCCGGAGCAAGCCCTCACCCCCCAACCCCCTCCCCCCAAGCTTGGGGGAGGGGGCAGGGGGGTGAGGGCCTCTAGCTCGCCAGCACCGCCTCCGGTGCGCACGCTCGCATGACCTTGGCGACAGCCTCGGGCCCGGGCCGAGCGGGCACAACGCGCACGATGGCCAGATCCAGGCCACCCGCCAGGCGACCGAACGCCGCGGCCGCGCCCTCGGGCGGCCCGTAATAGCCGACCTTGCGCAGCAGCTCGGCCGGGAAGGCCTCGGCCAGCTCGGCCTCCGAGGCGCCTCGGTCGCGGCGGGCTTCAAGCTCGGTGAGCGCCTCGTCGAAACCCATCCTCGCGAAATGGCCGCGGTAGCCGAGCTGCTTGGATACGCTGGGGCGAGCCAGCGCGTACCCAAGGATCGCCCGACCGAGCGCACGGCGAGCGAGCTCCTCATCCTCGTCCACGCAGGTCCGAATATATTGGACGACCTGCACCTCGGCGGGATCGCGGCCGGCCCGACGCGCCCCCTCCTCGACTCGAGCGCGGCTCCACGCTACCTGCTCAGGTGTCGACCAGTTGAGGGCCGCCCCGTCTGCTGCCTCACCCGCCAGGCGGACCATCTGCTCGCCCAGCGCGCCGAGGTAGAGCGGCACGCGCGGTGGCGAAAAACCCAGTCCGACACCCTGCAGCTTGACTGACTTGCCCGCGTGGTCGACTCGCTCGCCCGCCAGCAGTCGGCGCAGCGTGATCAGGTAGTCGCGCATCAGCGCGATCGGGGGCTGCTCAGTCAGGCCCAGGCTGCGCCGATACGCCTCGCTGTGGATGCCGCCCGAGCCGACGCCGAGGATGAAACGCCCGCCCGTCAGCTCGGCCACCGTCCCCGCCACGCTGGCGAGCGTCGCAACGTGCCAGGTCGGGACCGGCACAACCGAGATCCCCGTCACGATGCCGTCGCCGAGCGGTTCGGTCGCCCCAAACCACTGCGCGCAGACCTGGAACGCGTCCCGCCCGTGCCCGGCCCCGGCGTTCGTCCAAGCGCTGGTGTATCCCAGCTTCGCCGCCTCGCGGACCAGCTCGCGCTCCTGCGCGAAAGTGAGCCCCAGCCCACGGTCCAACCCGATCCCGATCTGCATTCCGTTTCTCCTGTCCCCCTGAGTCCGGCTCGGGATCATACCAGTAGGCGCGTAGCGAGTAGCGAGTAGCGAGTAGCGAGTTTTGGCCCACCGCTCTCTACTCGCTACTCGTCACTCGCGACTCGTCCTGGCTCCTTCCTTGACACTCATCGTTCGGCGTGCCACGCTTGTGGGCGTGGCTGAGGTGAGTGGCGCGCGAAGCGTGCTGGTGACCGGCGCGGCGAGTGGGATCGGGTACGGCATCGCGACGCTGTTCGCCCGAGCGGGCGACCATGTCGCCATGCTCGACCGCGATCAGCCCAAGGTCGAGCAGGCGGCCTCCCAATTGCGTTCCGAGGGCGGCGAGGTCTTGCCGGTCGCGGTCGACGTCCGCGACGCAGGCAGCATCCGGGCGGCGGTCGAACAGACGGTCCGCCAGCACGGCCGGCTCGACGTCGCCGTCAGCAACGCTGGCGTCTATCCGAATACGCCGGTCCTGGAGATGGACGAGGACGAGTGGGACCTGGTCCTCGATACGAATCTCAAGGGGACCTATCTGGTGTGCCGAGCGGCGGCCAGACAGATGGTCGAGCAGAACAAGCGGGCTTCGCCGGGCCAGGGTGGGAAAATCTGCGCCATCGCCAGCGGAGCGCACCAGTCGGCCCGGGTTGGGGCGGCCCACTACTGCGCCTCGAAGGCCGGGCTGGTGCTGTTCGCCAAGGTCCTGGCGCTCGAGCTGGCGGAGCACAAGATCAATGTCAACGTCGTCTCGCCTGGCTTCGTCGACGTCGGCGAGCGACCAGGCGTCTCCGCCGCCTATCGGGCGGCGATCAGTCAGATGATCCCGTGGGGTCGATCGGGCCGGCCGGAGGACATCGCGCGGGCCGTCTTCTTCGTCTGCTCAGCTGAGGCCGAGTTCATCACCGGGGCCGTCATTCCCGTCGATGGGGGCTCGTCGGCGGGCCGGTTCATGCTGCCCCCCAGTGGGTAGGCACTGCCCGCACCAGTTCCTGGACCCGCGGCGTCCCTAGACCTGAAGCGTTGTCTCCCTGGCGATTCCGCCCCGGGCGTGACGCTGGGCGTCAGACGGAGACCAGTATCCTGCCGCGTGTGGCGGTCGGTGAGGGGTCGCCTCGATCCGCACGTCGTAGCTCAGCCGCTCGAGCGGGCGTACGTTCGCCATCTCTACCGACATGATCTCGCAGCGGTCCGCGGCGACGTGATGTCGTACGCCACCGAATTTAGCGCCTCGACGGCGGCGTCAACCGCCACAATCATTAAGCCAGTCATTGCCATAATCATTGGCCCACCCGAGCGGCGCTTGAGTCGGCTCATCCGCGGGCCGATTCCAGCTCCCACTTAGCGGCGACCGGCGAGTAGTAAGTCGCGAGTCTTAGTCCATCACTCGCTACTCACCACTCACCACTCACTGCTCGCTACCCGCTACTCGTCAGAGCGCCGTCTTCTTCATCCGCGGATCGAGCACGTCTCGAAGGCCGTCCCCGAGCAGGTTGATGCCCAGCACGACGACGAAGATGGCCAGGCCTGGGAAGACGCACAGCCACGGGGCCGTGCTGATGTAGCTGCGCCCATCCGCCAGCATCGTTCCCCACGTGGGCACTTCGGGCGGCACGCCGAGTCCAAGGAAGCTCAGGCTGGCCTCGGCGATGATCGCGATCGCCATCGCGAACGTCGCGATCACAAGCGCCGAGGGGACCAGGTTCGGCACGATGTGGCGAACGATGATGCGCGCGTCGCCGGCTCCCAGCACACGGGCGGCGGTCACGAACTCGCGATGGCGCAGGGTGATCGCCTCCCCTCGCATGACACGGGAGAACTGGACCACGCGCTGGGCGAGCAGCGCCAGGATCAAGTTGGGCAAGCTCTGCCCGAGGAAGGCGAGGATCGCGATCGCCAGCAGCAGGGGCGGAAAGGCCCAGATCACCTCGACCAGCTTCTGAATGGCGAAGTCGACCCGTCCGCCGAAATAGCCAGAGACCGTGCCCAGCGTGATCCCGATCGCGCCCGAGATGATGACCACCGCGAACGCGATGATGAGCGAGACCCGCGCGCCATGCATGACCCGGCTTCGGATGTCCCGGCCGAGGTTGTCTGTCCCGAGAAGCCGCGGCCCGGCGAACCAGTCTGGCGCACGGAGCGACTCGCGCAACTGCTGCTCGTTCGGGTCGTACGGCGCCAGCGACGGCCCGAAGAGGCCCAGCAGGACCAGCACGGCGACGATCGCGCCGCCAGCGCAGAACTTGGCCCGCAGCCATGGCCGCACCCAGGTTGCCCTGGTAGCCCGCCCGATGCTGGCGGGCCGCGCGACGACTACAACCGATTCGGCCAACGTTGGCTCCAGGCACCATTGTCACCCTGAGCGAAGCGAAGGATCCGCAGCCCGGGCACGGATTCTTCGCTGCGCTCAGAATGACAGCGAAGTTCTGGACGCGGCCAAGAGTCTGGTCGCCCGGCAAACGAGTCGGCCAGCTTCAAAGTCGGATCCTCGGGTCGACGACGGCGTAGACGGCGTCGACCAGCAGGTTGATGGTCACGAAGGCGACTGTGTACATCAGCACGATGCCGGTCACGAGTGGGTAGTCGCGCGAGGTGACACCGGTGATCAAGAGGCTTCCGACCCCGGGCCAGGCGAAGACGGTCTCGACGATGATCGAGCCGCTGAGCAGCGCGCCCAGCTCCAGGCCGATGACCGTGACGATCGGGATGATGGCGTTCCTGACGGCGTGGCGCCAGAGGACGGCCGGGTTTGGCAGGCCTTTGGCGCGCGCTACCATCACGTAGTCCTCGCGCGTCACCTCGAGGACTGCCGAACGGGTGATCCGCATCTGGATGCCGGCCAGCGCGCAGCCGAGGGTCGTGGCCGGCAAGAGCACGTGCTTGAAAGCGTCCGACAGCCCGACCCAATTGCCCACCAGCACGCTGTCCAGGAAATAGAAGCCGCTAATGGTCTGCCCGGCGGCGCCGTATTCACTGCGCCCGGCCGAAGGCAGCAGGTGGAGGATTCCCGCGAACAGCAGGATCATCATGATTCCGAACCAGAAGTTGGGCATGCTGATCCCAAACAGGCCGAAGGTCGTGCCGACGTTGTCCACGAACGAGTTGGGCTTGGCTCCGGCGTACACGCCCAGCGGGATCGCGATCGAGGTGGCGACCAGCATCGCGAAGAAGGCCAGCTCGACGGTCGCCGGCAGACGGGACGCGATCAATTGATTGACGGGCTGAGCGAAGCGAAACGACTTCCCGAGGTCGCCGCGCAGCGCTGCCGACAGGAAATAGAAGTACTGCACGTAGACCGGCTGGTCCAGTCCCCAGCGCCGTCTGGCCTCGGCGACGTCCGCATCCGTGGCCGCCTCCGGCAGCAGCAGCGAGGCCGGATCACCAGGCGCCAGGTGCAGCAGCATGTACACCAGGACCGTGATCAACACGATGACGGGCAGCGTCCCGAGCAGCCGGCGGATCAGGTAGCTGGTCATTCAGTGGGCGGTTGGCCGTCTTCCATACCCGGCAACGCCGAACGCCCCGGTCAGGTGCATGAGATCCTTCGCTTCGCTCAGGATGACAATGACGGGCTCAGGATGACAAGGGGGGGCTACTTTGGCTTCACGTCCCAGGCAAAGATGTACTCGTCGGAGCGAGGGTCGAATGAGACTCGGCTGCCCACGCCGTAGGTGTCCTCGTATTGAAGCAGGAATACCGCCGGAGCCTTTTGCATGATGAGGCTCTGGGCCTTGCGCAGCAGCTCGACCCGCTTCGCGGGATCGAATTCAGTCGCCTGGACGTCCAGGGCGCGCTCGACCTCCGGGTCGGAGAACAGCAGTCGCTTGGTCACGCCGGTCCGGAAATACTGGCGCAGATACTCACTGGGATCGGCCACGCTGCCCCGACCGATCAGGTACGTCGGGTACAGACCCTTCTGATATTCGTCTGAGAAAACGGCCCATTCGGGGGTCTTCAGGCTCGCCCTGATGCCGATTCGACCGAGCATGCCGACGATCGCGCTGCTGATGTCCTTGTCCTTGGTGTAGCGGTCGACCGGCGTATAGAAGTCGACCTCGAACCCGTTCGGGTAGCCGGCCTGAGTTAGCATCTGCTTGGCCTTGTCCGGGTCATAGTTGTAGCGTGGCGCCAGGTTCGGGTCGTACGAGTACATGCCCGGTCCGAGCGGGCCGTCGAGGCGATACGCTCGGTCCTGGAGGACGCCCTTGATCAGGGTGTCCTTATCGATGGCCTGGGCAATGGCCTGGCGGACCTGCTCGTTCTTGAGCGGCTCGACGATCGGGTTGAGGGCCAGGAAGAGCAGGCGGTCGCCGCGCGTCCCGACAGCGTTCGCGCGGCCCGAGGCGTTGACCCGCTCGACCTGCTGGGGCGGCACGTTGGCGATGACGTCGACCTCGCCGTTCAAGAGCGCGGTGATGCGCGCCTCGGCCTCCGGAATCGACCGGAAGACAACCTCGTCCCAGGCCGGCTTGAACGGCCCCCAGTAGTCCTCGTTCTTTATCAGCACCAGTCGCTGGCCCTGGACCCATTCTTTGAACTTGTACGGCCCGGTCCCGATCTGCTGCTTGTCAGCGGCCTCGGTGCCCAAGCGGTCGTGGTACGCCTTGCTCACGATGACTCGATTATCCAGTCGGCTCACGAACGCCGCGTCCGGGTTCTTGGTCCTGATCCGAACCGTGTAGCGGTCGGTCGCCTCGATCTTTTCGACGTCCAGCAGGACCGAGAGCTGCTTGCTCTCCTTGTCCTCCTTCAGGCGGGTATACGAGAAGACCACGTCGTCGGCAGTCAGCTCGCTTCCGTCGTGGAACTTCACGCCCTTGCGGAGATAGAAGAGCCAGGTGTTGGGGTCCGGATTCTCCCAGCGCTCGGCGAGATGTGGACCCCAGCCGCCCTTCGTCTGGTCACGCCAGACGAGCGCTTCGGCGACGTGCATCCAGCGCGCGTAGACCGTGCTGGTGCTGTGGGCGTACGGGTTGATGCCCTCCAGATCGGTCGTGTAGGCGACGGTCAGGGTGCGGCTGGGGGCCGGCTTGGGCGCCTCGGCGGCGGGCTTCTCCGCGGGCCCCTTCGCGGCCGGCACGGGCGGCCCGCCGGGCGCACAGCCAGCCGCCAGCAGGCACGCCAGCGCCAGAACGCCGCCCAGGCGCCCCAGAAGCAGCGTCTTCTCAGCCGGCATCTCGCACCTCCACTGTTGTGGGCCGCTCCCTCACGGTCGCGGTACTGACCCCTCTGCCGCTCTCCCCTCTATCGCCGCCTGGGCGACTTCCTCGTCCTGCGCGGGCGCGGCCCCACTCACGCCGACGCCCCCCACACACTCCGCCCCGTCGATGATGGGGAGGCCACCCTGGGAAGCGACGAAACGCCCGCCCATCCGAATCGACATGGCGGCCGGGATCGGCGCGCCCGGCCCCCAGCGCTGGGCCAGCTCGGCGGACGGGCAGCGGAACAGCGCCGCGGCCGCGGCCTTGCCGAGTGCGATGTCGGGCGCCAACAGCGGCGTCTGGTCCATCCGAGCGGCGGCGATCAGGTAGCCGCCGGCGTCGACGATCACGATGCTGACCTGAATTCCCTGGCCCTCGGCGGCGGCCACGCCAGCCTGGACCATCCCTTGAGCGACCCGCAGCGATAGTGCCATGTCCTCCTCCCGGATTCGATCTTTCGACTAGCGGCTGTGCACGACCCGCCCGGCCGTGATCGTGAGATCGACCGGCAGCTCCCTGAATCGGTGGGCGGGGAACGTGAACGGGTCCTCGCCCAGGACCGCCACGTCGGCCAGCTTGCCCGGCTCCAGCGACCCGAGAGCGTTCTCCTGGAAGCCGATGTACGCCGCGGTGGCGGTCTGAGCCCTGAGCGCCTCCTTGACGCCGATCGCCTGCTCCGGGGCGAGCCGCTGGCCGTCGAGGGTGGTCCGAGAGACCGCGGCGCCGAGGTCGCGCAGCGAGTCGACGGGCCAGTAACCTGGCGCGTCGGAGCCGAAGCACAGCGGAAAGCCCGCGTCTAGCAGGGTGCGGAAGGGGAAGACGCTCTCGGTCCGCTTCGGGCCAAGGGTCGTTTTGACCTCGTTCCCCAGGAAGTAGAAGATCGAGGGGTTCGGGATCGGCAGGACGCCGAGCCGCTTCGTCCGAGCGATCCGCTCGGGCGTCATCATCCAGTTGCCCAGGTGCTCGACGCGATGGCGGTGGTCCTGGCGAGGCAGCCGTTGGAGGGCCTTCTCGTAAGCCTCGAGGATCATGTCCATGGCCACATCGCCGATCGCGTGCACGCAACAGCGCATTCCCAGCTCGTGGTAACGCCAGACCGTGTCGTCCAGCTCGTCCTGGAGGATCCGGATGAGGCCGGGGTTCTCGTCGCCGTGGAAGGCGAGCGGCTCGGAGAAGGCGGCGTTCTTGCCGGTAAAGCCGCCGTCGATGCTCATCTTGATGCCGCCCAGCCTGAGCGTGTCCGAGCCCATGCCCTGGACGAAGCCCGGGTCGAGCAGACTCTCTTTAGAGAATTTCGACTCGATGACCCGCGGCAGCAGCTGGACGCGGACGGGCATTCGGCCGCCTCGCGCCAGCTTCTGATAGGCCAGGACCTCCTGGCTGCTGACGACGATGTCGTGGATGGTGGTCAGCCCGCGGGCGGCGCAGCGCTGCAGGTCGTCCAGGATGTTCTCGGCCAGAATTTCCACCTCCTGGCCCGACTCGCGCATCTTGACCAGGTACTGGGCCCG
>DASPXK010000421.1:0-5561 GCA_035637315.1 Chloroflexota bacterium | reverse complement strand
CTCGAGCAGCGCGCGAGTCGGGAAATACGAGTCCCAGAAAAGATGGGACGACCAGGTCTGGCGGAGCAGTCCGACCGGGATACCGCCCGATTCGGGGCTCTGGATCGCGCGGAAGAGGCTGAGACCCGCGTCGTGCAGCCGCTGCAGATCGTGGTCTGGCAGGTGACCGACGAGCGAGCCCGATACGCACGCCAGGTGGAGCAGTGCTCCGAGAGGAGCCCGTCGAAGCCGACAGCCTGAGCGTGTCTCACAACCTGGGCCAATGTGACGCGATCGCGCTGGTCCACGATGGCGTGAAGCAGAGTGGCTTGCCGGCAGCTCCACGCAGAGGGTGCGCCCGGTGAGGTGGCTCAGCTCGCTGGGCGCGTCCAGCCAGAGCGCCTGCTCGCCAGCGAGCGATCCAAGTCGGTACCGCGCGCGGGCCACCTCGCCGGGCTCGAATGCCAGCTCGGTGAATGGGTCGGGCTCATCCTCGGACGGAGCCCACGGACCTGGCGAGAGGCACGCCCGCAAGTGGACCTCTCGGTCGAATCGGCAGCGGACGACGAGCAGGGGGAGGTGGGCGTGCAAGAACGTGGTGACACGCGCGGCCGCGCTCGGGTAGCGAACTGCGGACCTGAGCACGGCGATCAGCGGGTCGAGCTCCTGGGTCGAGGAGACTACCTCACAGGCGCGGCTGTCCTCGTCGAGCAGCTCGTACCAGGACCGACCCAGGGGCGCCAGCTCGAACCAGGCGTCGTCGGGCCGCGGCACGCGGGTGACCTCTTTGCGGTAGTGCCGATGCGGCACGGGCCGGGCGGGCCGCTCAGGCGGGTGGTAGCGATCGCTCTTGTACCAGACACATCGCTCGGGCGCGTTCACCCGCTCCGGCACCATCGCGCCCGTATAGCCGACCAGCACTCCATCGGTGCCGTTTCCGAGAAAGCAGTGGTCGTAGTCGCGAGCGAACTGGCGCATCCGGATGCTGTGTCCAAGAGGCCCCCACCCCAAGCCCTCCCCCAAGCTTGGGGGAGGGCTTGGGGTGGGGGCCGCCAGCTAAATGAACGCGCGCGGGTAGATCGCGACCTCGGGGATGACGACGTTCTGGGGGCGAGTGGCGAGAAAGAGGATCACGTCGGCCACGGTCTCCGGGCCGATCAGGATCGCTGGGTCCTCGCCGGGGACGTTGCGGCGGCGGAGCGGAGTGTCGATCGGGCCCGGCAGGACGACGCTGACCGTAATTCCATACTCCTTGAGGTCGGCCTGAACGGCCTGGCCGAACCCGACCACCCCGAACTTGGCCGCGCTGTAAGCGGCGCGAGTGGCGCTGCCGCGCTTGCCGGCCCCGGAGGAGACGTTGATGATCTTGCCGGACTTTCTTTCCATCATGTACGGCACCACCGCGCGCGTGCAGAGGAACGTCCCGGTCGCGTTCGAGTCCAAGATCGTACGCCAGTCTTCGGTCTTGATCTGGTGGATCGGGGCGCGGACGTTGGTGCCGGCGTTGTTGACGAGGATGTCGATCTGGCCGTACTCGGCCAGCGTACGCTCGACCAGTCGCGCCACTCGACGCTCCTCGGCAACGTCGGTCGGGACGGCCAGCGCCTGCCCCCCGGCTGCTCGTATCTCGGCGGCTATCGATTCGAGGTTGGCGGCCGTTCGAGCGACCGCCACGACCGCCGCGCCCTGGCGCGCCAGCGTCGCGGCTGTGGCCCGCCCGATCCCAGTTCCCGCCCCGGTCACTACCGCGACCTGTCCTTCCAGCTGCACGTCAAACCTCCGATCAGTTTCAGGCAACTCGGCCGGGGAGGCTACCACGGCCTGGGCGCCGGTCGCGAGGCCCGCGCGCCCCGACCCCCTCCCCTCTCCAGGGAGAGGGGCCAGGGGTGAGGGCGCGTTTGACGCGTGGTCGCTCGCCGCGCTAGGCTCGCCCAGTCAGGAGGACCGCCCACGAGGAAAGGGAGTTGGGATGGCTCCTTCGATCCCCTCAGCAACTGCCCAGGAGGCGCGTGTGCCTGTTGATCGAGACCGTTTCTTTCGCCTGATGGGCTCGTTCGCCAGCGGCGTGACCGTGGTCACGAGCCTGGAGGAGGACGGCGTGCCGCGCGGCTTCACGGCCAGCTCCTTCGCATCGCTGTCGCTCGACCCGATGCTGTGCCTGGTCTGTGTCGACCTGACGGGCGAGACGCTGCCGGCGCTACAGGCGAGCCGGGCGTTCGTCGTCAACGTGCTGGCGGAGCACCAGGAGGAGATCTCGCGACGATTCGCCAGCAAGGCGGAGGACAAGTTTGTCGGCCTGAGCTATCACGCCGCGCCGGCCAGCGGCGCGCCGATCTTCGACGGTGTCCTGGCTTGGATCGAATGCCGAGTAACCGAGATGCTGCCCGGCGGAGACCATCTCGTCATGCTCGGCGAGCTGCTCGGCGGCGAGGCCTACGAGGGCTCGCCACTGCTCTATTTCCGCGGCGGCTACCGCCGCCTGGCCTGAGGGCTGGCGAACATGGCAGGGGCACAGCATGCCATGCCCCTGCCGTCTTTGTGGCTTGGTGGTGAAGCGATCAGCCCGTGGCGGCCTTGGGTCGGCGGCCCCGGCGCCTGCGAATGCCACCAGAGTCGGTCAGCCAGGCGAGAATCTTGTTGTCGGTGGTCTCGCCGTATTTGACCGGGCGGCCGACTTCTTTCGCGGCCCGCGCGAGGTTCAGCTTGATCTTGCGCAAGGTCTCACCGGACTCCGGTTCGAGCTCGATCGTGCCGTCTCCGCTCAGGGAGAGGATGGCACGCCGATACGGCTCTCGCTCCTCGTAACCTTTCGTGCGCTGCTTCAGACGACCTTTGGCGCTTGAATCGACTGAACGGATCCTAGCCATTTTCTGTCATTCCTTTCCATCACGCTCGAGTTCACTGGTCGGACCTTATCATACATGAGCCGGCTGGCCTGTCCGCAAGGCTCGATCCGAAAATGCAAGCGATTGGTCTGAGGTTTGATCCCGAGATGTTATCGCGACCAAACAGGATGGGCGCCAGGCGGGGCGCGGCCTGTTCCCAGCTTCGATAAACCGGGCCACAGGTTGACGAGCTGAGCGAGCTTCGGATACGGTCGAGTGACGGCTCGTGCCTCAGACCGCAGCATTCGAGTCAAAGGCCCTCGGAGGCCGCTGTGAAACGTATCATCATTGGCATCTCGGGCTCGACCGGAGCGATCTACGGGGTGCGCATGCTGGAGGTCCTGTCTGGCATCTCAGACATCGAGACGCATCTTGTGGCGAGCGACGCGGCGCGATTGACGATCGGCTTCGAAACCGATCGCGATCCAGATCGGGTCCTCGGTCTGGCGAGCTGCGCTTACGACAACCGCGACGTCGGGGCGGCGATCGCGAGTGGGAGCTTCATGACCGACGGGATGGTGATCGCGCCGTGCAGCATCCGGACACTCGCCGCGGTCGCCAGCTCACTCAACGACAACCTGCTGACTCGGGCCGCCGACGTCTGCCTCAAAGAGCGGCGCAAACTCGTTATGATCGTGCGCGAGACGCCGTTGCATGCTGGCCACCTGCGGCTGATGCTCCAGGCGACCGAGTCAGGAGCGGTGATCCTGCCACCGGCTCCGGCCTTCTACCACCTGCCCAAGACGATCCAGGACGTCGTCGACCACACCGTTGGCAAGGCGCTCGACCAGTTCGGCATCGACGCCGCCCTGTTCAATCGCTGGACCGGGCTGCCGGTCGAGGAATGAGGAATGCGGAATGAGTGGGGTCCGCTCGTCAGTCGAATCGGTGCTGCTCAGTCCTTCGTAAATTACTCATTCCACTTTCCTCATTCCTCATTCCTCGCCTCGAAAGGACGCGAGCCATGATTTCACCCTCAGTCCTCAGTCCTCAGTCCTCAGTCCTCTCCCCCGTGGTCGAGCTACCCGAGCGGATGAACGTGGCGACGCTGCTGATCGACCGACATGTACGCGAAGGCCGGGGCGACCGAACGGCCATCTACTACGGCGACGACGAGATCACCTACCGGCAGGTCCAGGAGCGTAGCAACCGGGCCGGGAACCTGCTGCGGGGACTGGATGTAGGGATCGAGCATCGCGTGATGCTGCTCATGCTCGACTGCCCCGAGCTCGTCTATTCATTCCTGGGTGCGATCAAGATCGGGGCCGTCCCAATCCCGACCAACACGCTGATGAAGCCGCCCGACTACGAGTATATGCTCAACGATTCGCGGGCCGTGGTGGCGTTGGTCAGCGAGCAGCTACTGCCGCAGATTCAGGCGATCCCGCGCGAGCGACTGAGATACCTGCGCGAGATAGGGGTCGTCGGCAGCGCCGCGCCCGGGACCCACTCTTTTGCGGACCTGTCGGACGCGGCGTCGGCCGAGCTAGAGGCGGAGGAGATGTCCAAGGACGACGCCGCCTTCTGGCTCTACAGCTCCGGCAGCACCGGTTTCCCGAAGGGCTGCGTGCATCTACATCACGACATCGTGGTCTGCTCGGAGCTGTATGCCAAGCCGGTGCTCGGCATTGGGCCTGACGACCGCTGCTTTTCGGTCGCCAAGCTGTTCTTCGCCTATGGGCTGGGCAACGCGCTGTATTTCCCGTTCTACGTCGGCGCCAGCTCCATCCTCTGGCCTGGGCCGCCGACGGCCGAGAACGTGTACCGCATAATCGAGCGCTTCCGACCGACGCTGTTCTTCTCCGTGCCGACCAACTACGGGATGCTGCTGGCACACGAGGGCGATTACGACCTGAGCAGCGTACGCTACGGCGTGTCGGCCGGCGAAGCGCTTCCACCCGCGCTGTTCGAGCGATTCAAAAAGCGCTTCGGCGTGGAAATCCTGGACGGGATCGGCAGCACTGAGGTCTGCCACATCTTCATATCGAACCGCGGAGGCCAGGTCCGCCCAGGGTCGAGCGGCACCATCGTGCCCGGCTATGAGGCCATGCTGCTTGACGACGACGGGGGCGACGTGCCGCGCGGCGAGATCGGGAATCTGCTCATCAAGGGCGACAGCACGTGCGCGTATTACTGGAACAAGCACGACAAGACGAAACAGACCATCCTCGGCGAATGGATCCTAACCGGCGACAAGTACTACCAGGACGAGGATGGCTACTACTGGTACGCCGGGCGTTCTGACGACATGCTGAAGGTTGGTGGGATCTGGGTCTCGCCGATCGAGATCGAGAACACGCTGGTCGATCATCCGGCCGTCTTGGAAGCCGGCGTGGTTGCCCGCGAGGACCAGGACCAGCTCGTCAAGCCACTCGCGTACGTGGTCCTAAAGCCCGGCCACGAGCCGTCAGACACCCTGGCGGAGGAGCTGAAGGCGTTCGTGCGCGAGCGAATCGCGGAGTACAAGCGGCCGCGGTGGGTGGAGTTCGTGGAAGAGCTCCCCAAGACGGCGACGGGCAAGACGCAGCGCTTCAAGCTGAGACAGCTGAATCGCTAGGAGCCAGGAGCCAGGAGCCAGGAGTTGCCGCCGGGCCCTTGCTCGGTTAAAGTGCAGTCGGGGCAGGGCCATCCTCTCCTGGCCCCTCGCTCCTGGCTCCTGGCCCCTGGCTCCTGGCTCCCTGGAGGACGCTTGGCCTG
>DASPXK010000420.1:0-9421 GCA_035637315.1 Chloroflexota bacterium | reverse complement strand
TGATCGTCGAACCCTGACTCTCCCACTTGGGGGCAATACTGGCGAGAGTGCTCAGAAGGCTTGGACAGTCGGGCCCCCAGGTTGACGGGCTTATCAGGAAGTTCTCGGGCGAGCTGCCCACTGATCACCAAGGAGCGGCGCAAATATCAAGGCGGCCGGCTGCCCAGACTTTAGCGCGGTCGCGCTACAGCCTCTGTGCGGGAGCTTTGCCGAGAGGCCAGGCGCGGGCCCAGCCAGGACGCCATCACCAGCCCCACCGTCCCCAGCAGCCCCGCGGCTGAGATAGCTGCCCCGAGGCGAAAGGAGGGCGGCTCGAAAACGAAGCGGATCTCGTGCTCCCCGCCAGGAACTGCGACGGCACGGAAGAGGTAGTTCGCGCGCAGCACCTCCACCTCCTGGCCGTCCACGTACGCGCGCCAGCCCGGGTAGAAAGTGTCGGCCAGCACCAGGTAGCCCCCTGTGGCCAAGCTAGCCTGAACGAATATCCGATGCCCGTCGTCCACCGTGAGCTCAGCGCGACCGGCCGCGGACTGGCCAGCGGGGGGGCTCGTCACAGTGCCTGGCTGCTCCAGAACTACCTGGCGCGTGGGATCGAATGGGCCGTCCGTGAGGCGGGCCAGCGCGGCGGGTCCATCTGGGACGTACAGCGCCTCAGGCACCACGAAAACACGGGGAAAGCTGGAGCGGTTCTCGTATATGACCGCGTTGGCGTCGCGATAGACGAGCGCGTACTTCTCAGGCTGGAAGAACTGGGTCAGTCGCTCGGTCTGGCCATCGAAGAGGGCCACTCCGTATAGGACGGTCTGACCGACGGGATTCGTGTGGCGATACTCCAGGCGGGTGATCGACAGGCGATCGGGGAGCCGGATAGCCGCGAAGCTCAACAAGCGGGGCGAATCGCCAGCCGAGACGCTTCCTGCCACCTGGACCGGTCGGTGTGCGGTGCGGGCTCCGGGCTGGCCCATCGAGCCGTCCGCCACGTCCCGCCCGGCCCGAATTTGGAACACCCGCCGCACACCTTGCCCATCCGTCAGGACCCACTCGCCGACGACCTCGGCATCGGGAATGGCGGCCCCGCCGGCCAGAGCCGCCACCATCCGCAGCTCGGTCGCTGGCTCATTCGGCACTCGCAGGGCCAGCCGCCCATTGGGCGAGCCCGCACCGCCGCTCATGATCGGCATCCGCGGGTGGTAGCCAACTTGCTGATACGAGGGCAGGCTGGGCCCGTCCGCCGGCGCCACGACGTAGCGCACGTTCCAGAGATCGAGGAGCGCGTTGTCGACGGCCGCTACCGCCGCCCCGAAGCGGCGGTAGCGGTCGAGCTCGAGTGGGCTGTACCCGCTCGCCTCTGCGGCCAGCGACGGCAGAAGCTGGTTCGGTCGAGTCGTCGTGACTTCGGGACTCGTCAGCGAGCGCCACGGACCTGGGTGAGCCGCAAGGAACTCGCCCGGCCCGCCGAGATCGGCCAGGCTCTCGGCAGCGACGAGCGGATGGAAGTCGATCGCGAAGAGGGCGAGATCGGCGCTCACCAGCAGCACCAGCAAGGCGCGCCAGAGCGGAGCCAGCAGGGGCAGCTCGCGCCAGCCGACCAGCAGCAGAGCAAAAAATACCAGCAACGCTGGCGGAAACGCCGTCTTCGGGTTGGCCAGGTCGAGCGACTTGTCGAGCGCGGTGAAGACGCCGAGCGGGCTGAGTGCTTGCAGCTGGTCGTGCGGCAGCGTCACGTACCAGTCGGCGAGCACGCGGAGGGCCCAGGCCTGGTTGGCATGGAGCCAGGCGCGCCAGACGGCCAGATGGCCCACCAGCAGGGCAGCGCAGACCAGCGCGGCAACCTGCAACACCAGAAGGCCTCGCCGCCGATTCGAGTATCCGCCGGCCAGCCAGTCCGCTCCCTGAGCGGCGAGCATCGCGAGCGCCAGGCTGGTCAGCAGGGTGAAGCGGGCGGGCGCGCGCTGGAGCTGGACGAGCGGCAGGGTCCAGACCTGCTCATAGAGCCCGAACGGCGCATAACCACCCAGCGCCAGCAGACCGCTGCCCAGGCCGACCAGCCCGAAGAACGCCACCGTCCAGCGTCGAACGTACAGGACCGCGATCAGGCCCAGGCAGAGTGGCGCCACTCCGACGTAGAGCACCACTTCCCAGGCCTGCCACAGCGACCACTGCCCACCGTCAGGGCTCCGGAAGAAGAATGGGAAGAGGAGGGTAACCAGGTTGATCAGGGGAAACGAATATTCGACGGCGTCGCGATACGACCAGCCGTGTGCCCGCCACGACTCCTGGCTCAGCTCGTACAGCGGGACCAGTTGGGCGGCGGCGACGGCGGCACCGAGCAGAGGAACGACGACCAGCACCCAGAGCCCAGCCAGCCCGGACCATGCGGCCGCGCGCCGGCGTTCCGCAGCCGACCCCGACCTGGGCCAGGAAGCCCACAGGTGAGTCCCCTGGCGGGCGATCACGTACAGGACCACGAGGCCGCCGCTGAGCATGAGCGGCTGAGGGTGCGAGGCGAGCGCCTGAAACGCCAGCGAGAGGCCGGCCAGCGCCAGGTAGACCTGGGAAGGCCAGCCGCGTCGGCGAAGTGCGAGCTCGACGCACAACAGCAGCCACGGCAGCCAGGCCGCGGCCGCCAGCAGGCTGGCGTGGTGCTGCTGCCCAACGATGAATCCGCCCAGCCCGAACGCGAGTCCGGCTACGCAGCCGCCGAGCGGGCTAGCACCGAGGCAGCGGGCAAGGGCGTAGGCGCCCAGCAGTGCCAAGGCGACGTGAAAGACGCGCAGCGCGAGAAAGCCTCCGAGCGGCGAGCCCAGCACCGCCGCCAGCAGGTTGGGCGGGTACAGTGCGCCGATCTGGCCCTCCGCAAAGAGCGGGAAGCCCCCGAAGATGTATGGAGTCCAGAGCGGCAGCACGCCGTCACGGACCGACTGGTGGAGTGTCGCGAAGGCCGGGTAGAAGAAGGTCAGGCTATCCGACTCGGCATAGATCGAGGCGCCGTTGATCGTCGGCCAGTACACGACGGCTCCGCAGCCGAGCAGCACGACCACCGCCAGCAGATCGGGCCAGCGGCTCGCGTTAGCCAGCAGGCGGGCTCGCGCGCCAGCGGCCGTCAGCGCTGGCAGCCACCCGAGCCGTTGGCCGGACGTTAGCCCACCCTGGCCGGGTTCGAGCTCAGTGGTGGTCGCCAACGGCGTCCTTGCTCATCAGGGCGGCTCGTCGGCGATTATGGCGAACGGACGGTGAAAAGTGAAAAGTGAAGGGTGAGAAGTGAAGACTGCGAGGGCTGGAGCCGCGAGTGCTACTATCCGGCGAGAGAAGGGGAGGCATCATGGGCAAACTGGCCAACACCTGGCGTTTGGCGGGGATTAGCTGGAGCGTGCTCGGCACTGACAAGGAGCTCCTGCTGCTGCCGGCCCTGTCGGGGATCTGCACGGTGGTCGTCGCGGCCACCTTCTTCATCCCCCTCATCGTGCTGAGGAACGGGTTATCCGCGGGGGGTTCCGACCTCGGGCTGTACGTGGGGCTGTTCGCCTTCTACTGGGTCAGCTACTTCGTGGTCACCTTCTTCAACACGGCCTTAATCGGGGCGGCGACGATCCGAATGGATGGTGGTGACCCCACCGTCCGCGACGGTTTGCGGATCGCCTGGCAGAACGTTGGGCGGATCATCGGCTGGGCGGCAGTGGCGGCGACGGTTGGCATTGTCCTGCGCATTCTCGAGGAGCGCTTCGAGCTGCTGGGCCGTCTCGTCGCCGGGCTGCTCGGCACGGCCTGGTCGATCGCGACGTACTTTGTGGTCCCGATCCTGGTCTACGAGCAGGTCGGCCCGCTCGATGCGCTGACGCGCTCGGCGGCGCTGTTCAAGCGGACCTGGGGAGAGCAGTTCGCGAGCACGCTCAGCTTTGGCCTGCTGTTCTTCGTGCTGGCCTTGCCAGCCCTCTTGCTGTGCGGTGTGGCGGTCCTGTTGGGACCAGTCGCTCTGTTCGTGATGGTCCCCATCGCGGTCGTCTACCTGCTCGCCCTGGGCGTGGTGAACGCGGCCCTGCACGGAGTCTTCGTCGCGGCGCTCTACCGGTACGCGAGGACGGGACAGGCATCCGGCCAATTCACCGAGGGCGTACTGAACTCAGCCTGGCTGCCGCGGTCGGCCTGAGCCGGTCAGACCCCCGCAAGAGCGACGTCAACGCTTCGCCGGCCGCTGGGCCAGGCGGAAGCGGCGGCGCTCCTCGGCCTGGGGAAGCGGGCGCGCACTTCCTCCGTGCGCGGCACGAGGGGCGGGACTGGACACGGACGCGATCTCTAATCCAGCGCGACGTAGACGAAGAAAGCTGTCGCGTCAGTTGGCAGCATCACCTGCGCTAGCACGATCCGATCGGCGTGGCTGTGCATTGGCGAGAGCAGGTTCGTGGGAGGCTCGGTCACGCCGCCAGCGGCAGGCCAACTGGCCCGAACGAGACCGTCCGCACCGCGCCGGCGACGGATGGATGGTCGCGCAGGTACGTGATCGCCGCGTCTAGCTGCGGGTCTGACCCTAGCCGCAGCTGCTCGTCAGACGCATCGACGACCTCGTCTGGCTGGACGCCGACGCCGTTGAGCCTAGCCCCACGCGCGGACAGGATCTCCAGGACCGTTACCTGCACCGCGGACCCATCGAGCAGCGGGAAGACCTGCGCCGCTGCGACGTTGCCTGAGGTTTTTGTGCCAACCAGATGGGCCGCGCCGGTGTCCTGGAGGGCAGAAGCGAAGATCTCGCCCATGGATGCGGTCCCAGCGTCGACCAGCACGACGACCGGCACGCTATGTTCCCAATAGCTGCCGTTCGGTCCGATCGCCCGGCGCTGGCCCGAGCGATCGACCTGCTCGTATAGCATGCCCTCGCGGACGAAGCGGCTGGTGAGCCGGATGCCGACGTCGAGCCGCCCACCGGTGTTGCCGCGCAGGTCGAGAATCAAACCGGACATGCCAGACCGATCGAGCTCGGACAGCGCCCGCGCTACCTCGTCCACCACTCCGGGCTCGGGAAAGCCGCGTAGCTGGATGTAGCCGAAGCCGTCGTCCAGCATCCGCCAGCGGACGAAGGCGATCCTGATCTCATCGCGCGTGATGGTCAGCCCAAACGGCTCTTCCAGCCCGCGGCGGCGGATCAGCAGCTCGACCGGCGTGCCCTGCGGCCCACGGATTCTGCTGATCGCCGCCTCGAGGCTGGCGCCCTCCGTGGAGGTACCGTCGATCTCGAGAATGACGTCGCCGCGCTGGAGACCGGCTCGCTCGGCCGGACTGCCCTCGAACACTTCGACGACGGTCAGGACGGGGCCACGGAGCCGCGCCCCGATGCCGGCGTAACGGGCGTCGCCACGCGACCAGGCGAGGTGGTCCTGGTACTGCGCCGGCGTCAGGTAACGCGTATGTCCCTCCTGGACCGACGTCACCATACCCCGCACCGCCGCTTGCTCCAGGGCGGGCCGATCCAGCTCGGGCGCGACCTGCCCCACCACTGCGTCGAGCCAGGCGGCGAAGGCAGTCCAGCCGACATCGCGTGAAGCATCGGGTTCGAGCCTCGGCCCTGGCCACTCGCCTGGCTTCGTCTGGGCAGCCAGCTTGATAGCGGCCTCGGACGCCGCGGCCAGCAGGCCAGACGAGTCGAGTGGGGCCACGAAGCGATCGAGCAACAGGTCATAGGTCTGGCGGACGATGCTCGTCGCCGGCTGCAGACGAGTCGTTGCGCCGAGCGTCCCGTCGTTCGCCGCGACCGCGTCAGCCGCCGCCCCTGGCGCCGATGTGACGGTGGCAGGGAGCGCCAGTATGAGCAGCGCAGAGGCCAGCGCCAGCGCTCGCAGCGACAGTCTCAAATGCGTCGACCTCATGCGGCTGCGAAGGATACCACAGCCCCGCTGCTAGAATTCCGCTCCCGTAGGAGGATGCGTGGCCGTCAAAGTCTGGTTTCTGGCAGCTGGGGGCCCTCACCCCCACCCACCCCTCTCCCAAGCGTGGGAGAGGGGAGAGCGCACTCATGGGGAACCGGGCCAAAACTTTGACGGGCACCCTAGGAGGATGACGCCATGGCCATCGCACAAGAGACGCGCTCGCCGCGTCCGCTCGCCGATCCAGGCTCGCTCGGTCTTGACCCAGAGCGCATCGAGCGGGTCTACGAGCTGATCGGGAGGCACATCGCCGAGGGCCGCTATCCCGGCGCCCAGGTCGCCTTCGCACGCCACGGCAAGCTAGCCGCGTTCCGGACCTTCGGCCAGGCCCGCCTGAAGCCGTCGGGCCGCCCGGCTACCGACGAGACCCTCTGGCTGCTCTATTCGCAGACGAAAGTGGTTGTGGGTGCGACCGTCTGGCTGCTCGTGGACCGAGGCGTCCTCCGCTTCGCCGACCGCGTCGCCGAGCACATCCCCGAGTTCGCCGCCAACAGCAAGAGCGAGATCACCCTGTTTCAGCTCCTGACCCACCAGGCCGGCTTCCCGAACGCGACCGTTCCCCCCGAGGCCTGGGCCGACCATGAACTCCTGCGCCGCTGCGTGTGCGCTTTCGAGCTGGAATGGTGGCCCGGCACGAAGGTCCACTACCACGGCTCAGCGGCCCACTGGACAGCCGCGGCGCTGATCGAAGCGGTGACCGGCCGCGACTATCGGGACTTCATCCGCGCTGAGCTGCTCGACCCGTTGGGTCTGGACGACATTCAGGTCGGCGTGCCGCCGGCCCTCCAGGAGTGCTGCGTCGACATGCACGTGCTCCGCGACGAGCGCCTAGAGGCGGTGCGGGCGGACCGTGAGGAGCCCGACTTCGCCAACACGGCCGAGTTCCGGGCCGCGGGCACGCCCAGCGGCGGCGGGTATGCCACGGCCGCGGCCATGGCGGCCTTCTATCAGATGCTCATCGGCGGAGGGGCGCTGGACGGCGTGCGGGTCCTCAGTCCTCGGGTCGTTCAGTTCGCCACCCGCAACCACACCGCCGACCGGGTCGACGAGAGCTTCGGGATGCCGATGCATCGCGGCTTGGGTCCGCACGTCCGAGGCACGACGCCGACGATTCGGGGGCTGGGCACGATCGCGTCTCCGGCCACGTTCGGCCATGGCGGCGTCGGCAGCTCGTATTCCTGGGGAGACCCCGACTCCGGGTTATCATTCAGTTATCTGACCAACTGCCGCGCGGAGGATCCCTGGCACACCGCCCGGCTCGACCAGATCAGCAACCTCGCCCACGCCGCGCTCGTGGAGCCGTGAGGGCTGCAAGCACGATGGACGACGGATGACGTCGCTCCGTCAGTCGCGAACCTCGATCTCGACGCTCACCTGGGTCGCCACGGCGACCGCACGGTAAAGCGGTCAACGAGCTTGATAGCCTGCCACGAGCTTGCTGGCCTGCTCGCGGTCGGGGCCGGTCAGCTCGAAGCGAAGATTGATCCGCTCAAAGTTTGCGGTGTTCGCGAGCGGGCGGACGCCCTCGATCGCCACCTCGGCCTTCGTCAGCGGTACGCCCAGCTCTTTGGCGATCAATTCCGCCTGCTGCACGCCGCAGGAGGAGATGCCGGCCAGGAAGACCTCGACCGGCCCGGGCGCTTCGGCGGGCCCGTGCGGGGAGTCGGTGATGAAATGCTGGTCGCGGGCGCTATTGATCGTCCGCCCCATCACTGGGCTCGAGTATGAGCGGACCCCATCGACCCTGACGTCTTCGGCTGCCATCGCGTTTCCTCCTCCGGCCATACCGTCCTCTCATACTATGCCGGACGGTCGGCGTAAGGCGAGCGACGTCAAACGGCGCCAGGGGCGGGCATGAGCACGGCCGGACTACGCCCGGTTCGCTCCGCGTAACCGCGCGCGATTCGGTCGGCCAGATCAGCCGCCCAGCCGGCCCGCACCAGCACTACGACCGAGCCGCCAAAGCCGCCACCGGTCAGGCGGGCCCCGAAGACGTTGGGCTCAGCGGAGGCCAACTCGACCATCAGATCGATCTCCAGGATGGAGACCTCGTAGTCATCTCGCATCGAAGCGTGCGAGGCGTAGAACAACTCCCCTAGGCGCCGAAGGTCACCAGCTTTCATGGCCTCGACCGCGGCCAGGACGCGTTCGTTCTCGGTGATGACGTGGCGGGCGCGACGGCCCAGCGGCTCGGGCAGAGCCTCGACGCGCCCGAGGTCGGCTGTGGCCAAGTCACGAAGCTGGCCGACGCCGAGCAGAGCACAGGCGCGCTTGCACTCGGCGCGGCGGGCGTTGTATTCGCCGGCCACGTTGCTGTGCGCTATGCCCGAGCTGATCACGGCGATTTCGGCATCGGCCGGTAGAGGCACGCGTTGGTAACTCAGGTCGCGGGTGTCGACGAACAGCGCCTCGCCGGCCTCGGCCAGGCTCGCCGCCATCTGGTCCATGATCCCGACTCGGGCGCCCACGAACTCGTTCTCGGCCCGCTGGCCCAGCCGCGCCAGCTCGACCTCTTCCAGCGCGAGCGTGAAGGCCGACCGCAGCGCCCGCAGCAGGCTGACTTCCAGCGCGGCGCTCGACGCCAGGCCGCTGCCCAGCGGCACGCTCGATTCGATTCGGGCGTCAAACCCGCTGGGGGCGTATCCTGCCTTCCTCAGCACGTCGGTCACGCCCTGAACGTAGTCGAGCCAGCCACGGCCGGACGTTTCCTCGCCAAGGCTGTACTCGAGCGGGCCGGTCGACGGAAAGCTCGCGCTCCACACGCGAACCAGACAGTCCGGCTGGGGCGCCAGCTCGACGCGCGTCCGCTGCGGGATCGCCATCGGCAGCACGAAGCCGCCGTTGTAATCGGTGTGCTCACCGATCAGGTTCACCCGGCCGGGCGCGTCCCTCACCACGGTCGGCCGGTGGCCGAACAGGCCCTCAAAGCTCCTCACGGGCGGGCGGGCGTCACGGATAATCCAGCGCGTCGGCCGGCAGCCCCCACGCCGCGAGCGCGGCCTGTTCCTCGTCGGGATTGCGGACCCTGCGAAAGCGGGCTCCCCGGACGCCGTGAACGCGGCGCTCGCACTCGTCCCAGGTACGGTGGCGCGCCAGCACGCCGTCGACCAGGCTCAAGTAGGCCGGTTGCGGGACGGCTGGCCGATTGTCGTGGGACGCGCTGCCCGGTTGGGGCCGACTGCCGCCACGGACTGGCTCGCGGCGTGCGGGTCGGCGCGAAGTAGACTTGAGACGACGGACGCCCATCGCGAACCAGCGCGCGATGGTGTCGCACCGCTCGTTGCCCACGGTACCAACGTGGCCACGGGTCCATTCCCAGGTCACCCGGCCGTCCGCGAGGGCGTCGAGCTCGACCCACAAAGCCTGGTTCTCGACCGGCTGGCCGGCCACGGTCCGCCAGCCGCTCGCCTTCCAGCCCGCCAACCAGTTCGTGATGCCGCGTTGGACATACGAGCTATCGGTGACGACCGTTACCGTTGCGCAGCCCAGGGTGGCCCGTACAGCCT
>DASPXK010000419.1:0-6385 GCA_035637315.1 Chloroflexota bacterium | reverse complement strand
GTCATCCCCGCGCCGCGCGGGGGGCCGATCTGGGACTTCGTAGTCATCAGCAAGATCCTCAAGAATCCCGCCTACGCGGGCGACGCGTACGCATTCAGGACGAGATACGAGCCGATACCAGGCACCAGCCGGACCAGACGGGTCACGCGGCCTCGTGAGGAATGGGTGAGCCTCCCATCCGGCACGATCCCGCCACTCGTCGACGCGACTTCGTTCGCCTTAGTCCAGGAGCGACTGCGCGCCAACAGGGCCGGTTCACCGCGCCGCCTACGCGATCCACAGGCCTACCTACTCCGCGGGGGCTACGTTCGGTGTGGCTACTGCGGCTATGTGATGGTGGTGCACCGCAAACTCCGGAGCGTGGCGTACGAGTGCGTCAAGCGTAGCCGCTCAAGCGGCCTGTGCACGCAGCACGGCATCTCGACCCGGCTGCTCGACGCCGCTGTCTGGGCCCGCGTGGAGGCCGTCCTCACGCGCCCCGAGGTGATCGCGTTAGAACTGCAGCGCCTGAGGGAGGACGATCCGACTGCCGAGGACCTAACGACCGTCGATCGTGCTCTAGCGGACATCAAGCGCAAGCAGGGCAACCTGTCCCGCGCGCTGACGATGTTCAAAGATCAGGACGCTGCTCGCCCGGTCGTCCAACAGATGGAGGCGCTCAGTGGGCAGCAACTTAAGCTCGAGGCCGAGCGCGAGGCCATCCGCGGCCGCCGCGCAGGATGGGAGGCCGCGATGGAGCGTCTCGGCGACCTTCAGTCCTGGTGTGAGACCGTGGCCGCTCGCCTCGGTGAGCTCACATACGAGCAGCGCCGGACAGCGCTCGACGCGCTCGGAATCCAAGCGCGCGTCTGGAAGGCGGACCACGAGCCCAGGTTTGTCATCACCGCAAGCATCCCGCTCGATGGTCTGCCCAGCGGTCAGACGGGCCAGGCTTCCATGTTATATGTTGCCTCCCAGAACGCCAGCTCGTAGCGGCTGCTGGTCAGGAACGCCTCTTCCATGCGCCGGCGCGCGAGAGGACCGACGTCGTCGGCCAGATGATCGACGAGGCCCCGACACCATTCGGCCAGGGTCGCGAACTCGGGGTCCGCGTACATGTCGATCCAGGCCGCGTAACGCTGATCGGCCGGGCGCCCCCGTTCGGCCAGGCGTTGGCCGATCTCTGAAAATCCCCACATGCATGGCAGCAGGGCCGCGACGAGCTCGGCGTAGTCGCCGGTCGCCGCGACTCGCAGCAAGAAGTCGGTATAGCCACGCGTGGTTGGCGTGGGGCTCTCTTGTTCGAGGGCCGCCGGCTCGATCCCGAACTGCCGGGCATA
The DNA here is from genome assembly GCA_035637315.1 of Chloroflexota bacterium. Lineage (GTDB taxonomy): Bacteria > Chloroflexota > UBA6077 > UBA6077 > JACCZL01 > DASPXK01. The sequence continues at coordinate 5,066 of DASPXK010000419.1, read as the reverse complement.
GCCGCGATGCAGCTCCATCTCCGTCTTGAGCGTGGTCTGGAGTAGCTCAGCGAAGCGGGCCATGGTCTCCAGGTCGGGCGCGCGGGCGGCGGCCAGGCCGAACAACCGCGCGTACTCGAACAGGAACAGATAGTCCTGGCGGACCCAGAAGGCGAAGCGCTCAAGGTCCAGAGTCCCATCGCCGATCCCGCGCACCAGAGGGTGGGCATGCTGGGCGGCCCAGATCGGGTCCGCCACGCGCCGCAGATGGTCGCTGAACGGCTCGGCCACACGGCAATTATCGAACAGCCAGGCGTCAGGGGCCAGGGGTCGGGGCCAGGGGTCAGGGGTCAGGGGCCGGGGGTCAGCGGTCAGGGGTCAGGGGCACTTGCCCCCTGTCATCCTGAGCCCCCACTGTCATCCTGAGCGAAGCGAAGGATCCGCTTCCCGAAGAGAGGGTCACGGATTCTTCGCTGCGCTCAGAACGACAAGGAAATGCGCCTTGAGATTCTTCGCTGCACTCAGGGGTACAGAGAAGTGCCGCTTGAGATTTTTCGCTTCGCTCAGGGTGACAGCGAGGTATGATCGAGCGCCGAGATGGGCCGCGCCCTCGATCGATCCAAACCACCTGGCTGGCTGCCAGAGCTCTCGCCGGACGGCTGGCTCCTGTTCGCCACCTGCGGGGTGCGCACGTTCGCGTACGGCTTCCTGTCCGTGGTGCTCGCTCTCTACCTCGCCGCGCTCGGGCTGGAGACGGCGGCGATCGGCGGGCTGTTTACCGCCGCGCTGGCGGGTGGGGCGCTCATGACCGTCCTGCTGACGGGAGTCGCGGACGCGGTCGGGCGGAGGCGCGTGCTGGTTTTCGGGGCCGCGCTGATGGCCCTGACTGGAGTCGTCTTCGCCCGCACGGAGAACCTGGTCTTGCTGACCGTGGCGGCGATCTTTGGTGCGATCAGCCCTTCTGGCAAAGAGGTCGGGCCGTTTCTCTCGCTCGAGCAGGCCGTCTTGCCGCAAACGACCAGCAACGAGCGACGGACGAGTGTCTTTGCCGCCTACAACCTGGTCGGCTCGCTGGCCGGTGCGCTCGGGGCGCTGGCGGTCGGCGTTCCCGAGGCGCTCGGCCTAGCCCCGCTGGCCGGCTATCGCGCTCTGGTGTGGGGCTACGCGGCCGCCGGCCTTTTCCTGCTGCTGCTCTTCGCTCGCCTCTCCCCCAGCGTCGAGGCCGTGCGCACGACGACCGGCTCGGCCCATCGGCTCGGCGTCCACCGCTCACGGGGCGTTGTTGCCAAGCTGGCCGCGCTGTTCGCGGTGGACTCGTTTGCCGGCGGCTTCGTCGTTCAGGGCCTGGTAGCGTACTGGTTCAGCGTGCGCTTTGGGGTGGACACCGCGACCCTGGGTGCCATCTTCTTCGGTTCGAACGCTCTGTCCGCCGTATCGTTCCTGGCCGCCGCGCCGATCGCGCAACGAATCGGCCTTCTCAACGCGATGGTCTTCACCCACCTGCCGTCGAACGTCTTGCTGATCCTGGTGCCGCTGATGCCCAGCCTCGAGCTAGCGGTGGTAGTCTGGCTGACTCGCCACCTGCTCTCACAGCTCGACGTCCCAACCCGCCAGTCGTATACGATGGCGGTCGTCGAGCCCGACGAGCGGTCGGCCGCGGCCGGCCTGACCTCGGTGGCCCGTAACGCGGCGGCGGCTCTCGCCCCGGCCTTTTCCGGCCTGACGCTGGCTGTTCCGGCTCTGGGCCTGCCCTTCTTATTGGCGGGCGGTCTCAAGATCGTGTACGACCTGTCGATCCTAGCGGCGTTCCGCCGCGTCCGCCCACCCGAGGAGACGTAGGATCTTCACCACAGAGGGAGCAGAGGAACGCAGAGAAAGAATAGATGTAACCTCCGCGTTCCTCTGCGTCCTCTGTGGTGAATGCAATGATGCCCCCGGAATACCGGGCCATTCCGTGGCGTTATAGTGTGTGACTGGTGGTGGCGCCGCGGCCACCGCGTTTTCTTTAAGTCCGGAGGTTTTTCCACGGCTTCCCCCACTCCTCAGCTCCAACCGACCTCACCGCTCAACGCGCTCGCGGCGACCATCGAACAAGAGGCGCCGCACACGTACACGGCGCGATCTGAACGACTCGGCGCGCTCCGATACCGCGACTTTCGATACCTCCTCTTCGGCCAGGCCGTCTCGGCGATTGGTAGCTGGATGCAGCTCGTCGCCCTCGGCTGGCTGGTCTACAGCCTGACCGGCTCAGCTTTCTACCTGGGCCTCATCGGTCTCGCCCGAGCCGTCCCGGTCCTGGCGTTCACGCTCGTCGGCGGGGCCGTGGCCGACCGCTACGACCGACGCACGGTTATGGCGCTCGCGAATGGGGCGGTGGCGATCCTGGCGTTCGCCATGGGCGTCCTGACCTGGAGCGGCCTGATCGCGGTCTGGCAGGTGGTGGCCATAGCCTTCTTGCTTGGTGTGGCGTTCTCGTTCGAGATGCCCAGCCGCCAGTCGCTGGTCTCGCACGTCGTCGCGCCGAAGGACGTCGTCAACGCGGTCGGCCTCAACTCGGTCGCGTTCAACTCAGCCCAGATCCTCGGGCCAGCCCTGGCAGCGGTCCTGATCGAGACGATCGGTGAGGGTGGCGTCTTCCTGCTCAATGGAGCCACCTCTCTAGCCGTGGTGCTCACGGCGCTACTCATTCGGCCGGTGCCGAGCGATGGCGGTGGCGGCGGCGGCATCCTCGCCAATATGCTTGTCGGACTGCGCTACGTGCGCCGAACGCCTGAGCTGTTCGCCCTCGTCGCGTCGATGGCGGTGATCAGCCTGCTGGCCCGACCGTACATCCAACTGCTGCCGGCTTTCGCCCGCGATGTGTTGGACGTCGGCGCAAGCGGCCTGGGCGCCCTCAACTCGGCGTCGGGGGTTGGGGCTGTGGTGGGCTCGATGCTCGTGGCCATGTTCGGCAGCTACCGCGGCCGCGGGCTGGCGCTGATGCTCAGCGGGGCGACGTTTGGGGTGGCCCTGGTTGTGTTCTCGTTGTCGACCAATTTCACGCTCTCGCTGGTGGCGTCCGGGGCGATCGGGCTCCTGTCGGCGTTCACGGGCATCAGCTCCAACACCATGCTCCAGACCTACAGCAAGCCTCGCCTGCGCGGGCGCGTGGTCAGCCTGCACGGCCTGACGATGATGGGCGTGGTGCCGCTGGGGGTCATGCTTGAGGGCGCGCTCGGCAGCCTGATCGGGGTCCCGCTCGTGGTGATGATCGGCGGCGCACTGACCGCCCTGGTTGCCCTGGGCACGGTGCTGCTGGTGCCGCGGGTCCGCAGACTCGAATAGGCCGTGGGGGCGCACGGCGTGCGCCCTCGCGCACGGCGTGTGTCCCTGGACACGGCGTACCCCCCAACCGCACCATCGCGTGATACGATGTGAGCCGCGCAAGGAGGCGCTGGTGAGCCTGGAGACCATCTCACTGCCAGTCGAGCGCAGCTCGCCGTCCGTCCCGCGGCCGCTCGGCCGAACGAGCGTTGGCTGGGCCATGCTGGCCACCGTGAGCGTGGGTTACTTCCTGGTGAGCTGGGGCATGGCGCCGGTCGCGGCCATCCTCCCCACCATCAGCGACGACCTTACCATCGACGTGACCGCGGCCGGCTGGGTCATGAACTCCTACTTCGTGCTACTGGTCGGGACGCTGCTGATCGTGGGCCGGATCGGCGATCTGTTCGGGCACCGCCGCGTCTTCGCGCTTGGGATCGTAGTCTTCGGCCTGGGCTCGGTCGGGGCTGGGCTGTCCAACGCCCTAGCGCCCCTGGTCGTCGCGCGCGCCGTGCAGGGGCTTGGGGCGGCGATGGTGTACGGCACGAGCCTGGCGCTGGTGGTCGAGGCTGCCCCGCGCGAGCGGCGCGGTCTGGCGGTCGGAATCCTGACGATGTCATCCGGGCTCTCATCGCTGCTCGGCGTGGCATTTACGTCGTACGCGGCCCAGTATTTGTCCTGGCACTGGGCCTTCTTCCTCTCGGTCCCGCTGGCGCTCGGTGCTCTGGCGTACGCGTGGCGTCTGCCGGAGAAGGCCAGGCTGGGACCACGCCCACGCATCGATTGGCAGGGTGGCGTGCTGCTGTTCGCCGGGCTGACCGTAGCCCTGTTGTCCCTCAATCACCTGCACGAGGGAGAGCAGAGCTTTCGGCAGGGTGCCCACTACCACCTGCCGATGCACACTCTGGCGGCGGTCCTCCTGGGCGCGTTCGTCTGGGTCGAGCTGCGCGTGCCCCAGCCGCTGCTCCAGCTCGGCATGCTCCGCGACGCCCGATTCGGCGGCGGCGTGCTGGCCAACGGAATCGCGCACATGAGCATGCTCGCCTCGTCGTTCCTCTTGCCGTTCCTGCTCGAGCGGGGGCGAGACCTCAACCCAACCGACACTGGGCGGCTGCTGGTGGCGATGCAGTTCAGCATGGTCGTCTGCGCGCTCGTGGCGGGCTGGATGTACGATCGCAGCCGCTCGCCGGCCCTCGGCTGGGCGACGCTTGGCGCGATCGCCGGTGGGCTGACCGTGCTGGGACTGATCGGCGCGTCGCTTCCATACGCGATACTGGTCGGGCTCGGCGGCTTGCTCGGGGCCGGGCTCGGCGGGTTCACCGCCGTCAACAACACGGCCGTGATGAGTGGCGCGCCGCACGACAAGCTTGGCTTCGCCTCGGGAATGGTGGAGACCACCCGCCAGCTCGGCCACTCAGTCGGGGTCAGCCTGTCGAGCAGTATCATGGCCAGCGCGCTGGCCGGAGTCGCCATCGTGGACCTGCCGGCCGCCTACGCCGACGGTTTCCAGCGAGCGGCGTTGGCGATGGGCATCCTCGCGACGCTCGGGTTGCTCGCGATCGTCCTGCCCAACCTGCCTCGCCGAGGGGCCGGCGGCGTAAGACCAGCCGCGGCGCCGGTCGTCAGCGGGCGATAGAGAGTGGGCAGTCGGCAGAAAACCTCAGCCACGGTACCCGCGGTGGAGACCGGGTTGGCGGAGGCTGTAGACGGTGCCGCCCAGGCCGTGTTAGGCTGCCGCCGTGGACGGGCAGGGCGCGACTAAGCCGGTGGAGTCATCACGCGGCGTG
>DASPXK010000418.1:0-7663 GCA_035637315.1 Chloroflexota bacterium | reverse complement strand
GCATGAAATGGTTGTAGGGGTGCCCCGATCCATCGGGGGGGCCCTACGAGAAGCGACCTGTGGTCAATCGGAGCGCCACTTTCACAGCAGCAGCGACGGATCTCGGTCGCGAACTGCGAGACCGAGATCCTTCGCTGCGCTCAGGATGACAAGCCGGTTCGTGCTATCCTGTTGTTTTCTCGTTCGTTGTGATTATGGGCAAGTCTGTGGCCAGCCCGGCCTAGCCGAGGATGGCGGCCAGGGCGGCCGGTAGGAGGTTTGGCGGTGCCGAGAGCTATCTGGAACGGCGTCATCACGTTTGGGATCGTGAGCATCCCGGTGAAACTGTACGCGGCCACTGAGAGCAAGGACGTCAGCTTCAACCAGCTCCACCGCGAATGCCACAGCCGGATCAAGCAGCGACGCTGGTGTCCGGTCTGCGAGCGCGAGGTTGACAACGAGGAGATCGTCAAAGGCTATCAGTACGCCAAAGACCAGTACGTAGTGCTCACCGATGACGACTTCGAGCGTCTGCCAGTGGCCAGCAAGCACACCATCCAGCTCGCGGCCTTCGTCGAGGCCAAGGAGATCGACCCGGTCTTTCACGAGAAGAGCTACTACCTGGAGCCAGACGAGGTGGGCCTCAAACCGTTCGCGCTGCTGATGCGAGCGCTGAAGATGAAGGAGTTGACGGCGCTGGCCAATATCGCGATCAGGCAAAAAGAGCGACTCTGCGCTCTCCGTTCCTTTAACGGCACCATGATGCTCGACACTCTGTACTATCCGGACGAGATCAGAATAGAACGCCACCGCCAGCTTCCCGAGGAGCAGGTCCCCGAGCGCGAGCTGCAGATGGCTCTCAGCCTGATCGATTTGTTGTCCGACGAGTTCGACCCCCAGAAGTACCACGACAACTATCGCGAAGCGTTGATGGAAGTGATCGAGGCCAAGCTGCAGGGCGCCGAGGTCGTCGAGGCGGCACCCGCGCCGGCGACCAATGTGACCGACTTGATGGCGGCGCTCAAGGCCAGCGTCGATGCCGTCAAGAAGCGCAAGGAGAGCGAGGCGCAAGAGGGAGCCGAGACCAAACGGGGCAAGGCCGCAGTAGCCTAGTGCTCGACGATTACGCCAAGAAGCGCGACTTCGCGCGCACCCCCGAGCCTCGAGCCCAGACTCAGTCCGCCGCCGACGGCGCGCTGACCTTCGTCATCCAGAAGCACGCCGCTCGGCGGCTGCACTACGACTTCCGGCTCGAGCTGGACGGCGCCCTCAAGTCGTGGGCCGTGCCCAAGGGGCCATCGCTCGATCCGGCCGACAAGCGGCTGGCCGTGATGGTTGAGGACCATCCCCTCGAGTACGGCTTCTTCGAGGGCGTCATCCCGCGCGGCGAATACGGCGCTGGCCAGGTCATAGTCTGGGACAACGGGACATACGTGCCCGAAGAGGAGGACAAGCCGTGGCTGGGTGAGCGGGCCGAAGCGGAAGAGCGGCTGCGAAAGGCGTTGGCCAAGGGCAAGCTGTCCTTTTTCCTCCGAGGCCGCAAGCTGAAGGGCGGCTGGACCCTGGTCCGCACCAGCCGATCGCCAAAGGACTGGCTGTTGATCAAACGCGACGACGACCTGACCGATCCCGGACGCGACGTGACCAGGGACGATCGCTCGGTGATCTCGGGCCTCAGCCTCGAGGACCTCAAAGCCGGGCGGCTGCCAGATGAAGCTGTCGACGGCCAGTTGGCAGGCCACCCGGGCCAACTGGCCGGGGCCGTCCGAGCCCCCTTCCCCCGCTCCGCTGCGCCGATGCTGCCCAGCCTCACGGATCGACCCTTCTCTCGCCCCGAGTGGCTGTACGAGCCGAAACTGGACGGCGTGAGGGCGATCGCGCTGATCCGCGACGCCAAAGTCAGGCTGGTCTCCAGGCGGGGCCTGGACCCCACCCGCCAGTACCCCTCGCTAACCGAGAGTCTGGCCCGCCAGCCCGAGCGTGAGATGGTAGTCGACGGTGAGATCGTCGCCCTCGACGAGCAGGGCCGCCCGTCGTTCCACCGCCTCCAGCAGCGCCTCAACCTGACCCGGGCGGAGGACATCCGGCGCGCCGAGGCCCAGGTCCCGGTCATCTACTACGCCTTCGACCTACTCTACCTGGACGGCTTCGACCTTCGCGGCGCGGCCCTGGCGGGCCGGAAGTCGCTGCTCGAACGGATCCTCGTTCCGTCTGCGCGCGTCCAGCTGCTCGAGCCAATCGACGCGGACGGCATTGTGGCGTACGACGCGGCCGTCGAGCATGGCCTCGAGGGGGTGGTGGCCAAGCGCCGCGACAGCCCGTACCAGGAGGGTCGCCGCTCGTCCTACTGGCTGAAAGTCAAGGCCACCTTGAGCGACGACTTCGTGGTGGGCGGCTTCAGCCAGGGGATGGGCGCGCGGGCCGACACGTTCGGCGCGCTGCTCCTCGGCTATTACGACGACCGTGGACAGCTGGCTTACGCCGGGCACGTGGGCAGCGGCTTCGACGACCGCACGCTCCAGGAGCTGCGGCGTCGACTCGAGTCGATGCGGACCAAGGAGTGCCCCTTTGCTTCGCTCGAGGGCAGCGAGGCGTCCGCGAACGGCGGCCGGGCCCGTTGGGGACGTCCGATCGGAGGCGTCACCTGGGTTAAGCCGGAGCTGGTGGTTGAGGTCAAGTACGACCAGTGGACGCCCGACGGACGGCTGCGCGCGCCTGTCTTCCTGCGCGAGCGCGACGACAAGCCGCCAGCCGAAGCCAGTCGCCGCCAACCTGTGCCCAGTCGCAGGGTAGCAGCACGGCATACTGTGCCCAGTCGCGAGGCGGACGACGGCGTGGCCAGCCAGGCGGCCGAGCTAGAAGACGTCCTGAAGCAGCTCGAGGACCCGCGTCAGAAGCTGGTACTGGCGGTCGAGGGGCACCGGATCTCGCTCACCAACCTGGACAAGGAGCTCTGGCCGGCTCTCGGCTCACGCCGCCCGCTTACCAAGCGCGACCTCTTGGCCTACCTGGCCCGTGTGGCGCCGTACTACGTGGCTCACCTGCGTGATCGCCCGCTCAGCCTGGTGCGCTACCCGGACGGCATCCACGGCGAGCGCTTCTTCCAGAAGCACTGGCCTCACCGCCTGCCAGATTTCGTCGACACGGTGCGCCTGTTCTCCCAGCAGGGGGAGGGGGATGGGGAGTACATGCTGTGCAACAACCTGGCGACGCTGCTGTGGCTCGGCCAGGCGGCGGCCCTCGAGCTGCACTCCTGGTTCTCACGGATCAGCCCGGATCCGGACGGACGCCACCTGTCGACCGAGTTCGCCGGCTCAGCCGAGAACATGCGGCGCTCGCTCCTGAACTACCCGGATTTCATCATCTTCGACCTCGACCCCTACATCTACTCCGGCCAGGAGGCCAGGGGAGCCGAGCCCGAGCTGAACCGCAAGGCGTTCGCCAAGACCTGCGAGATCGCACTGCGGCTGAAGGAGTTGTTGGACGGCCTGTCGCTGTCGTCGTTCGCCAAGACGTCGGGCCGGACGGGCCTGCACATCTTCGTGCCGATCGTGCGCCAGTTCAACTACGACGCCGTGCGGTCGATGAGCGAGACGATCGGGCGCTTCCTGCTGCGGGAGCGGCCGCGCGACGTGACGATGGAATGGAGCGTCCAGAAGCGGACCGGCAAGGTGTTCGTGGACCACAACCAGAACATTCGTGGCAAGACGGTGGCCTCGGTCTACTCGCCGCGCGCCTCGGCCGAGGCGACCGTCTCGATGCCGCTGAGCTGGGACGAGGTGGGCAAGGTCTTCCCAACCGACTTCACGATCCTGAACACGCCGCAGCGCCTCCAGACCGAGGGCGACCTGTGGGCTGGGATTCTCGACGCCAAGCGGGACTTGCAGGGGCTGATGGAGGCGATGCAACGTTGAGCCGTCTTTCTTCACACGAGATTCAGCGAAACTGAAGCTTGCGTTAAGCTCCATTGGACGGGGTCTGTCTACGATTGATGTCTTTTGAGACTCTGCTTTCGAGCAGGATTGGTGCTGGAGGAAGATGGGATGAGGCGTGCTCTCGTCGTCGCGCTGGCGGCGCTCGTGGTACTCGCAGCCGCGTGCGGCGGCCAGCCGGGACAGCCAAAGGCGAAGCCCCAGCGTGGGAGAGCGGAGCACGGTAGGAGCTCGTCAGGCGCGTCGGGCACGCCGACAGTTGCGCCAGCCGTTAGCGTGACGCCAGGACCGAGCGGCAGCGCCCAGCCGCCGGCCAGCGCGACCGACTGCCCGCCGACCCATCCGATCAAGGGCGAGCAGTCGGCGAGCGGCGAGCGCGTTTACCACCTTGCAAGTCAGAAGACGTACGTCCACATCAGGCCGGTTGAGTGCTTCGCGACCGAGGATGACGCCCGAGCGGCTGGCTACCGTCGGAGCCGCCGCTAAGGCCGCTTCAGCGCCTGCTGCGGCGGCAGCAGCCCCCGCGGTCGCTCCTTCTTCACTCGGCGCTCACGCGATTTCAAGGCTACTTTAACCACCCGCCTGTGCGCTCTCCGTATCCTGGATCGCGGCCCTAAGGCCGGGCCCGGAGGGCAGGAATGTCGGACTCCCACTCGCGCGCGGCCGGATTCGAGACGATCGACGACGGGCAGGCGCCCGCCACAAGGCCGGCCAGCCGAACCGGTAACGGCGCCAAGCCGACGGCCACGCAGCCCCCCAGGCGGGCGGGTGACCGCGGCACCTGGCTGATCGTGATCGGGATGCTGCTGGCCGCCGGGCTCGTGATCGGGCTGCTGGCGATGCCCGACAGCCGCCCCGAGCCCAAGGGCACTCCGGTCCCGAACGGCGAGGTCGCGCGGATCGTGGGGAGCGTCGAGGGCCTGTTCACGCCGAGCGCCAACTCGCTCCCGGTCATCCTGGGCAAACTGGTGCTGGCGGCCTTGCTCGGCGCGCTGATCGGTTACCGCCAGCGTCTGCACGTCGACGAGTACATCATCCAGGCCCACGTCATCATCTCCTTCACCGGCGCGCTGATGATGATCATCATCGGCAACGAGCTGGCCCGCGCGTTCGGCCTGCTTGGCGCCGGCAGCATCATCCGCTATCGAACGCCCGTCCGCGACCCGAAAGCCCTGGCCTCGCTGTTCGTGACGATGGCCGTCGGCATCGCCGTAGGGATCGGACTCTTCGAGCTGGCGCTGATCGGGGCGGTCCTGGTCGTCCTCTTCCAGGGCTTCCTGGGTACGCTGACCGGCTGGCTGCCGGCGACGCTCTACAACCCCCAGCGGGGCTACACGCTGACGCTGACGACCGAGGACGGCGGGCTCACGATGATCCGCCTCAAGCAGGCGTTCGCCGAGCATGACATCCGCTACAAGCTGCTCGAGTACGATGCCCGAGTCGGCAAGCAGGATGGGCTGATCAAGCTCACGCTGATGGTCGAGGCGGCCGCCAGCCTGACGACCGAGCAGCTGACCCAGCTCGTGTTTCGCGAGGGCATCCGTTCGGCCACTTGGGCCGAGGAGGCCTGAGCACGCCTCGGCTGCCCGCCGCCCCGGCCCGCGCCGGCGGCGCCTTCCGCCGGCGGGCGCTCGTGAGTACGCCGCTTCTGGGGCTGGCCGCCGTGATCGGCCTCGCCGCCGGCCTGCGTCTGCACGAACTGGGCGCCAGGAGTCTGTGGATCGACGAGCTGTTCAGCGTCGGGTTGGCGGTCCAGGACCTTCGGACGACGCTGGCGGTGCTGTACGGGGAAGAAGCGAACATGGCGCTGTACTACGCCATCATGCACCTCTGGCTGGGCTTGGTCGGAGCCGCGCCCAGCGAGGTCCTGGCGCGCCTACCCTCGGTCGTCTTCGGGCTCGCCTCACTGTGGGCGCTGTACCTGGTCGGCACGGAGCTGGACCATCCGCTCAGCGGGCTGCTCGCGGCGCTCCTCGGGGCGGTCAACGCCTACCACGTCGGGATGTCGCAGGAGGCTCGCGCCTACACACTGTGGGCGCTGTGCGCCGCCCTGGCATGGCTGGCCTTGCTGCGCGCGCTCGGCGGTGGCGGCCGCCCGGCCTGGGCAGCCTACGCGCTCACCACGGCGCTGGCTCTCTATTCGCACTTCTTCACCGTATTCATAGTCTTCGCCCAGATCGTCTTCGTCGGCCTGCGTGGGCGCTGGTCGGAGCTCCGAGCCCTGGCCCTCAGCGCAATGGGCGCGGCTGCGCTCTGTCTGCCGTTCGTCCCGTTTTTCGTCCTGAGCCACGAAGGAAGCCAGATCCTCCACGTTCGGCCGAACGCGCCGCGGGATCTGCTGGACCTGTTCAGGCTGTACGCCGGCGGCTCGACCCTCCTCCTCGGTGCGTACATTGTGCTAGGTGGGCTCGGCGTCGCGGTCGGCTGGCTGGGGAGCGGGGACTGGCGCGGGCGGGTCCGCCGCGGCGCTCCCGTCTTCTGGCTGCTGGTGCCGGTGGTGACGGCGTTTCTGGTGTCCTACGTCAAGCCAGTGTTCAAGGAGCGCTACCTGTTCGCCGCGATGCCGGCCTTCCCGCTGTTGGCAGGGCTGGGACTGGCGGCGATTCACCCGCGACCGCTGGGCCTCGCCGTCGCGCTGGCCACCCTCGCGCTTTCAGCCGGACCGCTCTCAGGCGGCATCAACACCCGACAGGAGGAGAACTGGCGCGCCGCCACGCAGTACCTGCTGGCCAGCTCGCGCGAGAGCGACGGTTGGATCTTCATCTCCAAGCGCGGCCAGCTTGGCTACGAGTACTACGCGGGCTGGTTGGCGGGCGACCAGTCGACTCGGCCCGATCTCGACGTCCTGGAGGGCTTCGACTGGCGCGAGCTGGCGAACGCAGCCGCCTACCGACCGACCACCTCAACCTATCGGGCGCTGGAGTCCGGGACGGCCGGCCTATCGGACTTCGGCGCCCGCCATTCGCGAATCTGGCTGGTCCTGGCGCACGAGTTCGACGCCGTGTCCGGAGGCGACACCTCGACAGCCGTCCGCGACTGGCTGATCCGACACGGCTACAGCGCCCAGCAACACACCTTTCAGGGCATCCGGGTGCTCCTGTACGAGCGGGCCGTGTCGTGAACGCCGAGCGGCGGCGGGATGGGCAGGCTATAGGGCCGGCGGGGTCTTTATGCGTGAGCCAGCCGGTGGTGCGCCGACGAGAAGAAGCTTATGCGGTTCGGTCCGCTACTTGAGCGGCAGGACTGCCTGGACCATCGGCAGGCCGCTGGCCAGCAGCGTCCATTCGGCCGCCGGGCTGACCCGCCAGATCTCGCCCGTGTCGGTGCCAACCAGCACGCTGCCGGCCCCCTCCAGGGCCGGCCCGACCGCCAGGATGTTGGCCGCCGACGGCGAGTGGTGCGCGTCGCCCAGCGAGCGCCAGGAGTTCCCTCCGTCCACGCTCTGGTAGAGTACCGACTTCGCGCCGCCCGGGTCGGTGTGGCTGGAGAAGGCGCTCGGCGCGCAGCCGACCGTCAGCGCGTGCGGCGGACGTGGGTCGATGCACATCGGGCGGGTGTAGCGCGGCTGGACGTTGTCCCACAGGTACCGCCAGGTCTGCCCGCCGTCCCGCGAGCCAAACAGCCCGGCGATCCGCTGCTCGGCGGGCTGGGGATCGTCGACGAAGCGCCCGAAGCCGGTCGTCGCATACAGCACGCCCGCGCGCCCGGGGTCCGCCACCATGACATGGATGTCAGGGTCACCGCCAGGCATG
>DASPXK010000417.1:0-2661 GCA_035637315.1 Chloroflexota bacterium | reverse complement strand
TTCGCCATCGCTGTACTCCCGGCGCGGTCGCCGCCCTGCAAATGACCCTTCGCGGCGTGGTCGCGCATACTTTAGGAGCCGCCCCGGTTCCCCGCCTCGGACGGCCAGTACAGAAAACCGAAACGCCTCTTGTGCACTTCGCACAAGAGGCGTTTCGGTGTAGGGGCGCTGCTTGCTGCGCCCAGGCGGGCGCGCCGCGCCGGCGCTACCGCGCTGGCGGCGGCTGCTGACCCGGCTTGAAGTCGAGCATCTGGTCGATGTGGAGCGCGAAGCGGTCGGCGACCTGTTTGGCCTGCTCGGCGGTCATATCGCCCCGCGCGACCGCCGCGTCGAGTCGGGCTTTCTGGGCCGCGAGGATCTTGCTCTTGAGATCGTCACGCGAGACGCCCCGACTCTGGGCAACCTCGGCCACGCTTTTGCCGCTCATGATCTCCTGGTGGAGCTGCTCTGGCGTGATCCCCAGCGCCTGAGCGGCCACGAACGTCGCCGGCAGGTGGCCGGGCCCGCCATCAGGGCCAAACCTGCCTGGGCCCGGACCGTGCGGCCCAAAACCAGGCCCGAAGCCAGGTCCCTGGCCAGAATTGATCTGTTGGATGATTCGATCGGCCTGTTCCCGTGAGAGCTTGCCATCAGTCACGGCCTGGTTGACCATGTCGATCCGCGTCTTCTTGAGCCCCTCAGTCACCTGCGCAGGACTCAGCCCAAGGTTGGCGGCCAGGCGGTTGATGAACTGCTCTTGCCGCTGTCGGATCTGCTCGGGGTCAGGGCGTGGCCACTGGCCTGGTCCAGGCCGCAACGGTCCCGGGCTCGGACTCGGGCCCGCTTGCCACAACGCTGAGAACGGGGACGCATCGGCCCTGGCCTGGGCCGAGGTATTGAACAAGCCGCTGCCCGCCACGATGGCTGCCACCAGCGCGCCGGCCACTACGACTGCAGCGCCAACGCGAACGCGATTTGACATGAGGACGGTCTCCTAACCATGGACTATGCGGTCCGCTCGCGGACCATCTCTAGTCTGAATGGTAGGGCGCGCCTGTTACATGCCGATCAACGGACTGCTAACAAGATGCTAACAAGTCCTCACGCGGTGCGCTTGCGAGCCTGCTGTCCACCTCGCGCGCGGCCAACGTCGAGCGCCGCGTCATAACCCACCCAGTAGTGACGGCGCATCACGGCCGGATCGGCTACTACCGTGATCACCGGATCGTCGAAGACCTCATCCGGGTGCACGTGGCAGCAGTTGGGCGGTCGGCCAAAACGTTCGGCGAAACGTGCCGCGGCCTCAGCCAGCCTGGCCTCGGGACTCAGCCCGGGGCTCGCGTCGTACCACAGAAGCCCTTCTCTCAATGCACACCCCACGTCAGAACATCAGTTCTGATTATAATCTGGAAGTGATTCGCGGTCAAGCGGATTCCGGGCCCTGCGGGCACCGATCGCGTCACGGTCCCGCTACGGATTCGTCACCAGTTGCCCAGTGCCTACCGCCCACAGCTCACTGTCTATACTGACCCGCATGGCCCGCATTCTCGGCATCGAGACCTCCTGCGACGAGACAGCTGCCGCGATCGTGCTCGACGGGCGCCACATCGAGGCCAACGTCGTCGCGTCGCAGGAGGCTGTCCATCGTGAGACTGGCGGTGTCGTGCCAGAAACGGCCTCGCGACTTCACCTGCGGGCGCTTGTGCCAGTGCTGGAGGAGACGCTCGCCAGGGCCGATCGCGATTGGCGCGAGATCGACGCCGTCGCCGTCACCCACGGTCCGGGCCTCGCCGGCTCGCTGCTGGTCGGCCTGAACACCGCCAAGGCGCTCGCCTTCGCCCGCGACCTGCCCTTCCTCGGCATCAACCACCTCGAGGGCCATGTGTACGCCAACTGGCTGGTCGATTCGGCCGAGCCGCGCTTCCCGCTGGTGGCGCTGATCGTGTCCGGCGGGCACACCGACCTGGTGCTGATGGAGGCGCACGGCCGATACCGGCGGCTGGGGCGGACCCGCGACGACGCGGCCGGCGAGGCGTTTGACAAGGCCGCGCGGATGCTTGGCCTAGGCTACCCGGGCGGCCCGGCCATCCAATGCGCCGCCGAAGCTGCCGACCCCCAGCGCTATTCCCTTCCGCGGGCCTGGCTCAAAGGCAGTTACGACTTCAGCTTCAGCGGTCTCAAGACAGCCCTCCTGCGGACCGTCCAATCCGGCGGCTCCGAACCGGTCGTGCCTGACCTGGCGGCTGCCTTCCAGGAGGCCATCGTCGACGTCCTGGCGACAAAGACGATCGAAGCGGCGCGCCAGTTCGGCGCTCAGACGATCGCGCTAGCGGGGGGCGTGGCGGCCAACCTGCCCTTGCGGGCGCGCGTTCAGGAGCTCAGCCACGTCCCCGTCCTTATCCCGCCGGTCCGCCTGTGCACCGACAACGCGGCCATGATCGCCGCCGCCGGCCACTTCCGTTTCGAGGCCGGCGAGCGCTCCGAGCTCGATCTCGACGCTTTCCCCAGCCTCCCGATCGCCTGACGTCAGCTCCACAATTCGTCGATCGGGATCTCCTGGCCGGGGAACAGGTCTGGTCTGAAGGTGCTGCCCGCGCCGTAGACGCCGCCGGACTCGTAGCCTCGCTCGCCGACGCGATATGGCTCAAGGGTCCGTGCGCTTGGGTCGACCAGCCAGTAGTG
>DASPXK010000416.1:0-6587 GCA_035637315.1 Chloroflexota bacterium | reverse complement strand
TGATTGCGGCCGACAACGTGCCCGAGCCGCTGCGTGGCAAGCGACTGGTCGCCCTGGACTTGGGCCTAGTGCTGGCCGGTGCCAAGTATCGCGGCGACTTCGAGGAGCGGCTGAAGGGGATCGTCGAGGAGGTCAAGGCCTCGCAGGGACAGATCATTCTATTCATCGACGAGCTCCACACGATGGTTGGCGCGGGTCGCGCCGAGGGCGCGATCGACGCCGCCAACCTGTTGAAGCCGGCCCTGGCGCGTGGCGAGCTGCGCTGCATCGGGGCGACCACGCTCGACGATTACCGCGAGGGGATCGAGCGCGATCCGGCCTTGGAGCGGCGTTTCGCGCCGGTCTTCGTTGACGAGCCGAGCCTGGAGGAGACGATCGAGATCCTGCGTGGTCTGCGCGACCGCTACCAAGAGCACCACGGGCTGGAGATTGAGGACGGCGCGCTCGACGCCGCTGCTCGGCTGTCGCAGCGGTACATTCAAGACCGCTCGCTGCCCGACAAGGCGATCGACCTGATCGACGAGGCGGCTTCGAAGGTTCGCCTGCGGCTGGCCCGCGAACAGGCCAACACGCCGGCGACCGAGATCAAGCGCCTGCAGGCGCAGGAGGACGAGGCCTGGCAAAACCGTAACTACGAGGCCGCGGCCGGCTTCCGCCAGCAGCGTTTGAAGCTGGAGAGCGAGCACCCTGAGTTGACCGAGCAGGCGGCGTCTGGCCGAGCGGCGGTTGGGGCTGAGGACGTCGCCGAGGTCCTGGCGCAGTGGACCGGCATCCCCGTTCGCAGCATCTTCTCGGAGGAGGCAGAGAAGCTCCTCCACCTGGAAGAGGCGCTGCACGAGCGGGTCGTCGATCAGGACGAGGCGATCGCGGCCATCGCGGACGCGATTCGTCGTTCGCGGTCTGGCCTGGGCGACCCGCGTCGCCCGATCGGCTCGTTCCTCTTCCTGGGCCCGACGGGGGTTGGCAAGACCGAACTGGCCAAGTCACTGGCGGCTTTCCTGTTCGACGATGTGGACGCTCTGCTGCGGATCGACATGAGCGAGTACCGCGAGCCGCACACCGTCTCGCGGCTCTTCGGGTCGCCGCCAGGCTACGTCGGCTTCGATCAGGGTGGTCAGCTCACCGAGGCGGTCCGACGCCGGCCGTACCAGGTGATCCTGTTCGACGAGGTCGAGAAGGCTCATCCTGAAGTCTGGAGTGCCCTGCTCCAGATCCTGGACGACGGTCGGCTCACCGATGGCCACGGGCGGACCGTGGATTTCCGCAACACAGTCGTCATCATGACCTCGAACGTCGGCTCGAGGCAGGCGTACTCGAAGCGCGGCGGGCTGGGATTCCAGTCGGCTGGCAGCTCTGAGGCCGGCCGTGACGAGGTCATTCGTGAGCGGCTCACCGCTACCCTGAAGGAGACGTTCCGACCCGAATTCCTCAACCGCATCGACGAGATCATCATCTTCCGCCGCCTGGCCCCGGAGCGCCTGCGGCTGGTGGTCGACAAGATGCTCCGCGAGCTGCGCGACCGACTGTCGGAACGACGGCTGAACGTCGAGCTAACGGAGCGGGCCAAAGACTGGCTGGTCGAGACCGGCTACGACGAGGAGTACGGCGCTCGGCCCCTCCGCCGCCTGATCCAGCGGGAGGTGGAGAACGTCCTGGCGCGCCACGTCCTGAGCGGGGAGTACTCCGAAGGCGACCGGATCTCGATCGACGTCGAGGACGATGCCCTGACCTTCCAAAAGGTCTTCACACCAATCGCGGAGCCGGCGCCTGTGGCGGCGTGAGGCTAGGTAGGGGCACGCAGCAGCCTCGACCGAGCGCTGGCGATCGCGGTGCAGGAAGGGCGGCCGCAGACAGCCAACCAGCCATGCCCGCGGCACTCCCCGTCCAGGCCTTCACGAGATCGGCGGGCGAGTAGATCGATCAGCCGCGGGTGGGGGCCGATCTGGGGTGCGACCTGAATGGCCAACCGCGGGTGCTGCTGGCGGATCGGCCCGAGGCGCGGCCCGATCCGTCGCAACAGGACACCCGTGTTCAAGAAGTACGGCACGAGGGCGATCCGCCGAGCCCCAAGCGCCACGCAGCGGTCCACGGCCTGGCGGACATTTGGCGTCGTGAGGCTGATCCACGCTACCTCGACCAGTGGATACGGGCTTCGCTCCCAGAGCAGGCGGGCCACCTTGCACAGGTCGCCATTAGCGTCCGGGTCGCTGGTCCCGGCCCCGACCAGGACCACAGCCGTGAGACCGTCCGGATCGCCCGCCAGTTGGGCGATCGCCTGGCCGGCGCGCTCCTCCAGCACGTCCAGCAGCTCCTCGGCCGGCCCGAGCGGCGGCAGTAGCTCGAGCGTTGCGTCGAGATGCTTGGCCCGGGCCTGCTCAAGCTCGCCGGGCAGGTCGTCGCGAACGTGGCCGGCCGGGAACAGGAAGAACGGCAGGACGACCACCCTCCGTGCGCCCGCTGCCACGCAGCGCCGCCAGCCCTCCTGAATCGAGGGCAGATGGTCCTGGTCAGGGAACTCGAGCACCGAGAAGACAACGACCTCGTCGGACAGCCGCTGCGCCAACGCCTCGCGAATACGTGCGTACTCATCACGGGCGTCGGCGTCGCGGCTGCCGTGGGCAATCAGCAGGAGGGCCCGGTCGGTCATGCGTGGATGTATCCAGGGGCGCCGGTTCGAGCATAGCACGGGGTTCGGGCTGGGTTCACTGCTGCGCCTGGCCGGGCTTGCACCAGGGCGTGTCGGTGTTCGATGATGGTGCCAGCGCCGAGAGTTACGCGCCAGGAGTTAAAACAAATGCCTCGTGTTACGCAGCTGGGCCACGTCGGCCTCTTCGTCGAAGACCTGCCCAAGATGCGGGACTTCTACACGCGAGTCCTGGGCCTTACCGTCACGGACGAGGACCAAGAGCGCGGGATGGTGTTCTTGAGCTCCAGACCGGATGAGGAGCACCACGAGCTCCTGTTGAGGAGCGGGCGGAGCGTGCCGCGCGAGGTGGAGCTCGTCCAGCAACTGTCCTGGCACGTGGCGAGCCTGGATGACCTGCTCGCCTTTCACAAGGTCCTGAAGGAAGAGGGCGTGACGCTGGTGAGGGAGGTCTCTCACGGGATCGCGGTCGGTATCTATTTCCTCGATCCCGAGGGGAATCAGCTCGAGGTGTACTGGCCGACCAACAAGCGCGTCCCTCAGCCGTACTCCAAGAATGTCGATCTGGAGCAGCCGGCTGACGCGGTGCTCGCGCAAGCCGAGGCCCTGCTGAAGGAGCATCCCTCGCTCGCCTCTTCCAGCAGATAGCGGCGTGCGCCCTGGCCGGCGCTGGTCGCTGTCCGGGCTTCTCGCGGGACTGATCGCCGCGTCCGAGCTGGCCCTGGCCGGCTGCGACGCGGTCCTGCCCGGCGGCGGTCCGACGCCAGCTGCCACGGCCACCTCACTCCCTGTCCCGAGGCCCACCGCCGAGTCACCGTCGGTGGTCAACACCTGGTATCAAGCGGCGCTCGGCGAAGGCGAGGTCCGGGTCTACGCAGACCTCAGCCCGCAGGAGACCGAGGACGTCGCGCGGCTGTTCGGGCAGCGCTTTCCCAATATACGCGTCAATTGGACCCGCGGGCTCGATCGAGAGCTGGTCGGTCGAATTCTCGCCGCGGCGCGTGATGGCCCGGACTTCGACGTCTTCGTGGGCGACGCCGGCACGCTGCTCAGGACGGTCGGCGTGGCCGAGCGATGGACCCCACCGGAAGCACGCTCAGTTCGGCCCGAGTACGTCGACCGTGAGGGCGCCTGGTACGGCGTGGCGGCCACATATCACGTCCTCCAGTACAACACCGACCAGGTCCCATTCGCCGCGCGGCCAACCCGGTACGAGGATCTGGCCAACCCGACCTATTTCGGGCGGCTGGCGGTGGAGGAGGACGCCCTCACCTGGCTGAAGGGCCTGATCGAGAGCCGGGGGCGCCAGGAGACGGTCGACACACTGAAGGCCCTGGCGCCACAGGGCGTGACACTTCGGCGGGGACCACAAACGCTGGCCGACCTCGTCTCGGCCGGCCAGCACGCCGTTGCGATTGACAACCGCCTGGAAGCGGTGGAGCGCGACAAACGTGGCGGCGCCAAGACGAACTGGGTGGCGATCGAGCCGGCCGTGGTCCAGCCGACCGCGGTCGTGCTGTCGGCCAGTGCGCAGCATCCTAACGCGGCTCGCCTCTTCGCGGATTTCCTCCTCTCGGGCGACGCCCAGAACCTGCTCGCGCAAGGCGGTCGGATCCCCACACGTACGGACATCGATCCGGAGCCACAGAGCCTGGTCCGCGCCGTCAGGACCCACTTCACCCTGCCGCCCGAAGGCGCCGTCGAGCGCGACCTGCGGGCCCTCTACCAGGATCTGTGGCGCGAGCGATAGGCCCTCACCCCCTCGCCCCCTCTCCCAAAGTTGGGAGAGGGGGATGGGGGGCGAGGGCTGGCAAGAAGACAGTTGCCCGCCCGCGGCAGAGCGACCTATTCTTCGGGGTCTCAGCCAATTCTTCTGTAGACGAGAGGGATTCGTGCGCCCTAACACGGACGCGAACATCTCACCTGTCCCGGGCGGCTCGGCGGAGGCGGCCACCGGCTACGGGATCGCACGGCGCGTGCTCGGCAACGGCGTTGTCGTGCTGGCTCGGCAGATCCTAGATCCAGATATCGTGGCCCTCAGCGTCGGCGCGCGGGCCGGTTCACGGTTCGAGCAAGAGGAGACCGCCGGCGCGGCCAAGTTCATGGAGAAGCTGTTCCTCCAGGGCACCGAGCGCCGGCCGTCGGCAGACCAGGTGCAGCGGCCAATCGCCGTCCGCGGCGGCTCGCTGTGGTCTCAGGCCGGCTCCGAGCTGGTGATCTTTCAGGCCCAGGTCAGAACAGTGGACGTGGACGTCATGCTCGACCTGGTCGCCGACGTGCTGCTCTGCTCGACGTTCGCCCAGGACCGCGTTGAGAACGAGGCCCGCGTAATCCTGGAGGAGCTGAGCGCCCGGCGCGCCAACCCGGGCGTCCTGGCCGGCGACCTCTTCTTGCCAGCTGTTTTCGAAGGCCACCCGCTGGCCCGCTCACCAGCTGGCGATCTCGACAACACGACCAGATTGACTCGCCAGACGCTGGTCGACTACCGCGATCGGTTCTTCGTGGGTCGCAACTGCGTGGTCGCGGCAGCCGGCAACCTGCCCGCCCCGGATGCGCTAGACATGGTCGAGCAGGCTCTCACCCATATGCCAGCAGGGCAAGCGGCACCCGCATCGTCCGTGCCACCGCCAGCGCCCCGTGATCAGCGGATCGACCAGACCGCCGGGACATCGCAGGCGCGGATTGTTATCGGTGGGCCGCTGCCGGGTCTGGGGAGCGAGGACCGGTTTCCGCTCAGCGTGGCGAACGCGGTGCTGGGACCTTCAGGCTTCCGCCTGTTCAGGGAGGTCCGAGACCGGCGTGGACTGTCGTACGACCCGGCTCCCGGCCAGATGCTCTATCCCGACGCGGGCGTTTGGATGGCGGCGGCCGGGACGGACCCGAGCACCACGGAGGTCGTGATCGACCTGCTGAGGTCGGAGATGCGCCGGCTGCGCGAGGAGCCGATCAGCGAGCAGGAGCTGGCCGACGCGAAGAGCTTCTTGGAGGGCAGCCTGGTGGTAGGCTTGGAGACGCCGCTCGCCCAGAGTGGACAAATGATCCGCGACGAGGCGCTCGGCTCGCCCGTCCTGTCCGAGGAGCACCGCCAGGGCATCCGCCGCGTGAGCGTGGACGATGTTTCGCGGGTGGCGCAGACTCACATAGATCCGGACCGTGCCACGCTGGTGGTAGTACGCCCATGAGCGAGCCGGGAGCGCGTAACCTGGATTGGCCCCAGGATGCAGCTCAGACAGACCTCCCGAACGGCCTGGCCATCTTGACCCGCGAGCGAGCGATGGCCGACGTCACAGCGATCAGCATTAGCGTTCGCGGCGGGTCCCGCAATGAGCGCGAAGAGACGGTTGGAGCCGCCCATTTCATGGAGCACATGTTCTTTCAGGGCACGCCCCGGCGGCCGAGCTCGGAGCTGGTCTTTGGGCCGATCAGCGCCCGCGGGGGCTGGCTCAATGCGTACACCTCCTTCGAGAACATCAACTTCCAGGCCGTGGTCAAGAACGATGACTTCGATCTTGCGCTGGACATCCTGGCGGACATGCTGCTGAACTCGCTGTTCGCCCAAGAGAAGATCGAAAACGAGCGGCAGGTGGTTCTGGAGGAGTTGATTCGTGGCAAAAACGAGCCGCGACGCTACGCTGTGGAGCTGTTCTTCCAGACGGTCTGGGCCGATCACCCGGCCCGCAACCTGCCGATCGGAAACCGCGAGGCGATCACCAACTCGGACCACCGTGTGCTGAGCGCGTTTCGGGAGGCGAACTTCCTGGCCAGCAACATGGTCGCGGCGGTTGTGGGCAACCAGCGCCACGTCGAGGTCGTTGACCAACTGGCATCCGCTTTCGAGCCGATGCCGACCGGCCAGCCGCCCCCCTTTCCAGCTGCCCCGTTCCCAACGCCGATTGCGCGACGTGTGGCGGAGAACACAGTCGGGAGCCAGGCACAAATCGCG
>DASPXK010000415.1:0-5007 GCA_035637315.1 Chloroflexota bacterium | reverse complement strand
GGGCGCGAGCGAGCCGCGGCGGAGCGGCTGAGCGTCGAGCTTCGTGAGGGCGACGCCGAAGCCATCCCGTTCGGGGATGGTTCGTTCGATGCGGTGCTCTCCACATTCGGAACCATGTTCGCCCCAGACCAGGGCCAGGTTGCCCGCGAGTTGCTGCGCGTCTGCCGGCCCGGAGGGATCATCGGCATGGCGAACTGGACGCCAGGCGGACTGGCGGGCCAGATCTTCCGCGTCACAGCTCGGCACGTGCCCCCGCCGCCGGGCCTGGAGCCGCCGGTCACCTGGGGCACCGAGGCCCGGCTGCGCGAGTTGTTCGGCGATGCGATACGCGCGTTACACGTCACACCCCGCATCGCCACCTTCCGGTACCGCTCACCAGAAGACTGGCTGGAGTTCTTCCGCAGCTATTACGGCCCGACCCTCAAGGCATTCGAGGCGCTCGACACGACTGGCCAGGAGGCCCTGGCGCACGACCTCCTCGAGCTGATGCGGCGCCACAACCGCTCGGGCGGCGAGGAGCTCATCGCGCCGAGCGAATACCTGGAGGTAGTGGCGACCACAGCCTGAAGCCAGTAGGCAGTGGGCAGTGAGTAGTGGGCAGTTGCTGCTGCTTCGGCGCTCTTCGCGCGCCTAACAGCCGTGGCCCGGCCTTCGGTCTGCAACCCAAGCTGCCGTGGGTGTGTTTCAGTCCACAGAGAGCCGGTTGGAGGACGACGGACCATTGGGCGACGAGGAGCTGGTGGCGGCGCTGGCGGCGGACCTGGCCGGCAGCTTCGAGCGGCTGGTGTTGGCCTATCAAGACCGTCTGTACGCCTTTGCCCTGCGCCTGACCGACAGTCCGCGGGACGCCGAAGAGATCGCCCAGGATGCCTTCGTGCGGGCGTTTCGGGCGCTGACGGCCTACACCCCGGAGCGTGTCCAGGCGTTAGCCCTGAGAGCCTGGCTGTACCAGATCACATTGAACGTAGCCCGCAACCGGCTGCGCGGCAAGAGGCTGCAGACCGTCCCGCTGGACCATCCGGCAGCAGAGCATCACCTCGAGCCGCCGGATGGCGACAGCACGGGACCTGAATCGAGCTGGGAGCGAGCCGAGGGCTCGCGTGAGCTGGCGGCGCGGCTTGCCGCGTTGCCAGAGCGTTACCGCGTGGCGGTGATCCTTCGCCACGTCCAGGGCTTGCCCTACGGCGAGGCAGCGGAGCTGTTGGGGCAGCCGATAGGCACGGTGAAAGCGAACGTGCATCGCGGCGTGCGGCTGCTGCGCGAAGCGATGAATGGCCGGGCCGGGTCGGAGCTCGGCTCGACTGGTGTGCTCGTGTGAGCGGAGGTAGGTGAAGCATGGCACGATACGCGCCGACTGGCAAGCTTGTGGGGGCGCTCCGAGAGCTGGGCAATGTTGCCGCTCCATCCGGACTGCTTCCAGCTGTCATGAGCCGGGTGGGGCTGGTTTCCTCGGCCTCCACGACGGCCGATAGCTACGCCCGGGTCGAGACGCCGATCGGCCCGCTCTTCGTGGCGTTCAACAAGGCCGGCGTGTCGGCCGTTATGCGGACGGCCGGGCCGGCCGAATTCGAGCGGGCGTTTCGGGCCCGCTTTGGTCGCCCCGCCCAGCCGATCGAACGGCTGCCGGCGTGGGTCAGCCGGGCCATCTCGGAGTATGCCGAGTCCGGCGTAGCGCGGGGCGTGAAGTCGACCGGCAGTCAGCATGCGCTCCGCTTCGACCTGCGCGGGCTCTCTGAGTTCGAGCGAGCGGTGCTGCTGAAAGCGCTCGAGATCCCGCGCGGCGAAGTGCGCACCTATGCCTGGATCGCCAAGGAGATTGGGCGGCCAAAAGCGGTCAGGGCGGTCGGCTCGGCGCTCGGGCGGAATCCGGTCCCGCTGCTCATTCCGTGCCACAGAGTGGTCCGCAGCGACTGCCGCATCGGCGAGTACGGCTTGGGAAGTGACGCCAAGCGCGCCGTTCTGCAGATCGAGGGCGCCGAGCCGGACGCCCTCGAGGGACTGGCCCGCTCGGGCGTGCGCTACCTGGGGAG
Source organism: Chloroflexota bacterium (assembly GCA_035637315.1). Classification (GTDB taxonomy): domain Bacteria; phylum Chloroflexota; class UBA6077; order UBA6077; family JACCZL01; genus DASPXK01. The sequence continues at coordinate 2,977 of DASPXK010000415.1, read as the reverse complement.
CGCCACGACCCGCATCTACTGCTTCCCGACCTGTCAGCATGCCCGGCGTGTGAGCGAACGGCACCTGGTCCAGTTTGGCTCAGCCGCCGAGGCCAGCGCGGCCGGCTACCGGGCATGCAAAGTCTGCCGCCCGGCCGTGGCGTCGTAGTTTGGATTTCCGCTCACCCCTCTCCCCCGCGAGGGGGAGAGGGCGAACTGTGCCCCTGGCCGGCCCGATTAGGAGCCCGACTCGCTCGAAGCGGTCAGCTGAAGAACGATCTCGCGCGGCGCCCAGGCGAACGCCGTCGCGCCGGCGAATCGACCGTTGGTGACATTGCGGCGATTCTGCCCGTCGGGGCCGACCGTCCAGACGTCGACCAGCTTGAGCTGGAGCCCCGGGTCTTCCTGAATCGTTCCCATCGCGATCGTGCCATCCTCCGCCACCTCGCCCTTGTCCACCAGTCGCAGCCCACCGCCGGGAATCAGCGTGCGCTCGGTCCCACTGGGCAGCGCGATCCTCACCAGCGATGGATTCCACTCGCCCTCCTGCGCCCGCTTGAAGCCGGCCACCCAGGCGTTCCCCGGCCCGAGGCCGGCCGGCGTCACCGGCTGGCCGCGCGTGAGGCGCTCGGACTTCTCGAGGTCCGGCGTGACCAGGTACAGGCCGCTCGGGTCGTCCTTCGGCTCATCGCCCACGCAGCACTCGACGGCGACCAGGATGCGCCCATCGGCCGCCACCGGACCGGCCGTGGCGAGCGTGAAGTCACGGACCTCCGCGGGCAAGAACCGGTCGGTAGCCACCTGGCGGGTCTGTCCGCCCGGTCCGCCCATCGAGCCGAAGAACAGGATCTCCCGAGACAGGCAGCACTCGATCCGCGCATAGCCCCACGCGCCGTCCGGCCCGAACCGCGGCCCGAGCACCCGCGCCTGCGGGCCGATCTGGTCGACGACGACCTCTTCTTTGCCACTCTTCAAGTCCAGGCGGACCAGCGCGTCGAACGGCTCCTCGAATTGCTCTTCCAGCGTCGGGTCCGCCTCCATTTTCTGGCGGACCAGCAGGACCTCGGGGCGGGACGGGTGCCAGGCCAGGTCGTTGATCACCCCCGTCGCGGCCACGTTTCGACGCACGATCGCCGGCGGTCCATCCTCCGGCAGCGCCCACAGATGGCCATCCGCCCCGACCAGCGTCAACACCACGCGCGGATCGGCCGACGCGGCTCCGCCAGGCACCGTGCCGAGGCCGAGCAAGGCCGAAGCCAGCCCAATCGCCAGCGCCAGCGCGGCGATAGGTCCCCGTCGAACGACCACTTCAGCATCGCCCCGCATCGAGATCACGGGCCCAGGCCCGCCGCGCTCAGCCTAGCACATTCGCCATGGAAATCGTGGCGGGATGCTCTGCGCGAACTGGAAGACGCTGCCCGGATCGAACAACTGCTGGGGCACCCCGCCGAAGAACCGCCAGGCCACCTCGAGGCCCTCGATCACCGCCTGCAAGGTCTGATGCACGAGTGGCCAGCCGAAGCTGTGGCGGCTGAACGGCAGCACCACCACCAGCGCCCAGACCAGCTGGCGCTTGCCGGTGCCCGGATCGACCAGATAGCCCAGCCGCGCGAAGTCCAGCTCGCCCAGTTCGCCTGGGGCCGCCTCGGCCATCCGCACCGTAGTCCGTTGCCGGCGACCCAGTCCTAGCTATGCACGAAACGGCGCAGCGTCGTATAGGAGACTTCCACCCCGTCCCGGGCCAGTAGCTCCAGGACTCGGGTCAGCTGCAGCCGATCCTCACGTACCCAGCGGGTAATCTGGACCTGGTAGGGAGCCAACTCCTGCTGCCGCACCAGCCGCCCGCCCGCCTCCAGGCCGGCGGCCTTCACCGCTCGGATATACGTGCCGACCCTCGTGCGCGACAGCCCAGTGGCCCGCGCCGTCGGCCTGCGGGTCCGGGAGCGGCCGCCCGGCGGGCTCTCGGCGGCCGCACTCCAACGCCGCTGCTACCGCCGGCGAATTCGAATTCGGAGCCAATCCGCGGGGCTGAGCCGAGCCACCGCCCCCGAATTGTTGCCAGAACTGTTGCCAGGCGCGCCGGCCAAACAAAACGAGGCGGCCTGCTAAGGGCCGCCTACTATCTGGTCAGTGTTCGGTGCCCCCAAGGGGATTCGAACCCCTGATCTCCGCCTTGAAAGGGCGGCGTCCTGGTCCTCTAGACGATGGGGGCCGGGGCCTGGAAGAAGGGTATGAGGCGGTAAAGCAAAAAGGGCCAGGGGATTAGCCCTGGCCCTTGCTGGTAGCGGGAGTTGGATTCGAACCAACGACCTTCGGGTTATGAGCCCGACGAGCTACCACTGCTCCATCCCGCGTCGTGCCAGCAGTATAGCGCCGCGAAGCTGGAAGAGTCAAGTGACTGGCCCTGGCACCGGCCTATTTTCCCACGCAGTTGCCCACGCAGTATCGTCGGCGCTGGGGCGTTTCACTACCGTGTTCGGGATGGGAAACGGGTGGGTCCACCCCGCTCTCGCCACCAGGACCAGTCGCTCGACGAGTAGCGAGTAGTGAGTAGTGCGCCGATCCTGTCGGCCCGGTGTCGTGCATGAGGCGGCGGATGAGCCTCGGCCATTAGTACCGCTACGCTGAAGCTGTTGCCAGCCTTACACGTGCGGCCTATCAACCAGGTGGTCTACCTGGGGCCTAACCCGGTTACCCGGAGGGGGACCCTCATCTTTGGGCGAGCTTCCCACTTATATGCTTTCAGCGGTTATCTCAGCCGGACGTCGGCTACCCAGCGATGCCCCTGGCGGGACAACTGGTACACCGGAGGTCCGTCCGTCCCGGTCCTCTCGTACTAGGGACGGCTCCCATCAAGATCCCTGCGCCCACGACGGATAGAGACCGAACTGTCTCACGACGTTCTGAACCCAGCTCGCGTACCGCTTTAATGGGCGAACAGCCCAACCCTTGGGACCTGCTCCGGCCCCAGGATGCGACGAGCCGACATCGAGGTGCC
>DASPXK010000414.1:0-18639 GCA_035637315.1 Chloroflexota bacterium | reverse complement strand
CCCTGGCTGGCGCCGTACTCGTACGAGGCCGGTGTGGCGGACGAGCGTCTGCAGGGGCCGTCGCTCCGCCACGCGTTTGGCACCGACGCCAATGGCCGTGACATGCTCAGTCGGATCATCTGGGGCGCCCGCATCTCGGTCACCGTTGGCTTCGGCGCGGTCGCGATCAGCACGCTGCTGGCCGTCACGATCGGGGTGCTGTCGGGCTACTTTGGAGGCTGGTTCGACTTGCTGGTGCAGCGGTTTGTAGACATCTGGATCTCGTTTCCCGCCCTTGTCCTGCTGATCAGCCTGGTTGCCGTCATCGGGCCGGGGCTCTGGAGCGTGACGGTCATCCTGGGTATCCTGCTGGCACCGGGCACGTCGCGGGTGGTCCGTGGGGCGGTAATCGCCTTGCGCCACTTGCCGTACATCGAGACGGCAATTGGCCTGGGGGCCGGCCACGCCCGGGTGGTCTGGAAGCACGTGCTGCCAAATGTCTTCGCGCCGATCATCGTCCTGGCCACCGTCCAGCTTGGGACGGCGATTCTGGCCGAGTCGACGCTAAGCTTCCTGGGCTACGGCGTGCCGCCGCCCTATCCGGCCTGGGGGGCCATGTTGAGCGGCACAGGACGGGCGTTTATGCTTCAGTCACCCTGGCTATCGGTCTGGCCCGGCCTGGCTATCAGCCTGGTTGTATTTGGCTTCAACATGCTCGGAGACGCGCTTCGCGACGAGCTGGACCCGAGGCTGCGAGGAGCGAGATAAGAGCCCGCGTTGTCATCCTGAACGCCCGCTTGTCATCCTGAGGAGTCATGGGCCTTTGGCCCGCCCCGAGCGAATGAAAGCTCATTTTCGTGGGAGCGAAGCGAAGGATCTCATACTCAGGTCCCGGGCGGTTAGCATGAGATTCTTGGCTGGCGCTCAGAATGACAATCAGGTCGGGATGACGACCACCGCTGAGGAGGAGTGACGATGGACCTGCATGAGACACGTGAAGACCAGGCCTTTCGCGCCAGGGTGCGGGCCTGGTTCGAGGAGAACAAGCCCGACAAGCTCGAGACACTCGAGCAGCGCAAGGCCTGGCATCGCAAGCTGTACGAGGCCGGCTTCGTGGGCATGGGCTGGCCCAAGGAGTACGGTGGCCAGGGAGCGCGGCCGATGGAGCAGGCTATTGTGGCCGAGGAGATGGCCCGCGCCAACGCGCCCGGCACCATCAACGGGCTCGGGATTGGGATCGTCGGGCCAACCCTCATCGCCCACGGGAGCGAGGCTCAGAAGCACCGCTACATCCGGAAGATCCTGACCGCCGAGGAGATCTGGTGCCAGCTCTATTCAGAGCCAAACTCCGGGTCGGACCTGGCCAGCCTGCGAACGGCCGCGGTGCGCCAGAACGGGCACTACGTCGTCAATGGGCAGAAGGTCTGGACCAGCCAGGCGCACATCGCGGACTACGCAGTGTTGCTGGCGCGCACGAATCCGGAAGTCCCAAAGCACCAGGGCATCTCCTACTTCATCCTGGACATGCACGGCTCGGGCGTCGAGGTCCGGCCGCTCAAGCAGATCACCGGCAGCTCCGAGTTCAACGAGGTCTTCTTCACGAACGTCGCGGTGCCGGCCGAGAACCTGATCGGGGCTGAGGGCCAGGGCTGGGAGCTGGCCCAGACGACGCTTGGCTTCGAGCGGGGCGGCAACGTGCTGGCCCGCGTGACCCGCCACAAGGCGAACCTGAATCGACTCATCGAGGTCTGCCAAACATTGCCGCGCGACGGCGGCACGGCGCTCGACGACCCGCTGGTGCGCCAGAAGCTGGGGCGTATGCTGGTCGAAGTCGAGGTGCTGCGCTACGCGGGACTGCGGATCCTCTCCAAGCTCGAGAAGGGCCAGCGGCCGGGGCCCGAGTCATCGGTCGACAAGCTGTATTACAGCGAGATGGACAAGCGGCACCAGGAGATGGTCCAGGAGATCCTCGGCCCGTACGGCCAGCTCGAGGAAGGCCTGCCGCCAGAACTGGAGCTGGATTCAGAGTCCCTCCAGGGTCATGAGGCCGGTTGGGCTTACAACTTCCTGTGGTCGCGCGCCGGCACGATCTACGCCGGCTCGTCCGAGATCCAGAAGAACATCATCGGCGAGCGCGTGCTCAAGCTGCCGCGGGAGCCGAGGGCGGACCGGATGGGCGGCAAGGGGGCGTAGCATGGACTTCGACTTCACGCAAGAACAGGTCATGCTGCGCAACCTGGCGCGCGAGGTGCTCTCCCAGGAATGTCCGACCCGCGTAGTCCGCCAGATGATGGACGACCCGGTCGGCTTCAGCGAGCCACTCTGGCAGAAGCTGGCGGAGACAGGCTTGCTCGGGATCACTATCGACGAGAGCCGCGGTGGCCAGGCGTTGGGCATGGTCGACCAGGCGCTCGTGCTGGAGGAGATGGGCCGAGCTGTCTATCCCGGACCGTACTTTGCAACCGTTCTCCTGGCGGCCAGCCTGATCAGGGCCGGCGGCGACCGCGCCCAGATGGACGCCTACCTTCCTGCCATCGCGAGCGGCAAGCTGAAGGCTACCCTGGCGACCAGCGAGGACACGCGGACGGCGACGGGCGGGCCCGAGGGCACCGCCTTGCACGCCCGGCCGCTGGGCGGGGGGTACGCACTATCCGGCACCAAACGGTTCGTACCGTTCGCGCACGTTGCTGACCTGTTGCTTGTGGGGGCTCGAACGACCGATTCGTCGGACCGGCGTCGCGGGATCACGCTATTCGCGATCGAGCGCGACACACCCGGCTTGAAGCTGACCTCCAATGTGAGCATTGATCGGACCAACAAGTTTTCGACCTTGACGCTCGAAGAGGTCCGGGTAGATCGGGACGCAATCGTGGGTCGCGTCGATGAGGGGTGGGAGGTGCTGCGGCCGACCTTGCAGCGAGCGGCGGTTGGAGCCTCGGCCGAGATGCTAGGCGCGGCCCGCAAGTGCCTCGAGATGAGCGTCGAATACGCCAGAGTGCGGGAGCAGTTCGGCCAGCCGATCGGCATGTTCCAGGCGGTCAAGCACGCCTGCGCCGAGATGCTCCTCGAGGTCGAGAACTCGCACTCGGCGACGTACTACGCGGCCTGGGCGCTCGACGCCGACGCGCCAGACGCGGGGGTGGCTGCCTCGGTCGCCAAGGCGTACGTGAGTGGAGCGGCCCGCGAGGTGTGCGGCTCGGCGATCCAGGTCCATGGCGGGATCGGCTTCACCTGGGAGTTCGACCTCCACCTGTACTTCAAGCGAGCCAAGCATTTCGAGGCGCTCTACGGCGATGCCGAGCAGCGCCGCGAGCTGGTCTTGCGCGAAGTGCTGGCGTCGACGGCGGTGCCGGTCTTGGCGTGAGACGAGCGATCAGCGGTCAGCTATCAGCCATCAGGAGACGAGTCGCGTCCGGCGGCGCTTTGCTGATAGCTGACAGCCGATGGCTGACAGCTGGGGAGGAATCATGGTCGCAACGAGAACTGTGGAGACGGTCGAGGAGCTCAAGGGGCTGGTCGGGCAAGAGCTCGGGGTCGGGCAGTGGGTGGAGATCTCCCAGGAGCAGGTGAACAACTTCGCCGACATCACGGGCGACCACCAGTGGATTCACGTCGACCCTGCGCGGGCGGCGAAGACGCAGTTCAGGGGGACGATCGCCCACGGCTTCCTGACCCTGTCGCTGCTGCCTCTGCTGGGGCGCGACCGAGAGGGGATCAAGGTCGATCTGCACTCAAAGATGGGCCTCAACTATGGGCTGAACCGGGTCCGTTTCGTCTCGCCGGTCCGGGTCGGCAAGCGGATTCGGATGCGCACCAAGCTCCTATCAGTCGACGAGGTCGGCGAGAACGTCTATCAGATGACCTATCAGCAGACAGTGGAGATCGAGGGCGAAGAGCGGCCTGCCATGGTGGCTGAGACGATCGGGCGGGCGTACCTGTGACGAGTCGCGAGTTACGAGTCGCGAGTCGCGAGTCGGAGGAGCCCAGCGTCGGGGGCTCTCATTCGCTACTCGCCACTCGCGACTCGCGGCTGGATCGCCTGCTGCGGCCCGAGTCGGTGGCGGTTGTTGGCGCCTCGCCGAACCCGAGCTTCGTCTCGGGGATCCTGAAGAACGTGCTGCGGTACGGCTACGAGGGCTCGGTCGTGGCGGTCAATCCGCGCTACGACCAAATCCTCGAAGCGCCCTGCTACCCGTCGCTCCTCGAGGTCCCTCATCCAGTCGACCTGGTCGTGGTGGGGGTGGCCCACAGACTGATTCCATCTGTCCTGGACCAGGCGGAGCAGAAGGGTGTGGCGGCGCTGTGCATCGTGTCCAGCGGCTTCTCGGAGATGGGTGGCGAAGAGGGGGCACGCAGGCAGGCAGAGCTCGGGGCCTGGGCGGAGCGGACCGGGATCGTCGTCAACGGGCCGAACTGCCTGGGCCTGATGAACGCGCCGATCGGGATGGTGGCGCTGCCGTCCACCTTCGAGGAGCTCATCGCGGGCGAAGTGGGCGCGATCCTGCAGAGCGGGATGATGGCGCCATCGGTCCTGGTGCCGCTTCTGACTCGGGGGATCGGCCTGACGATCGGGGTGACAACCGGGAACGAGGCAGACCTGGAGGCAGCAGATTACATCCGCTACTGCGCCGAGGACGAGCAGACCCGCGTCATTGCCTGCTACACCGAGCAGATCAAGACGCCCGGGCGGTTCATCGCGGCGTGCGAGCTGGCGGCCGAGCGGCAGAAGCCGATCGTCATGCTCAAGATCGGTCGGTCCGAGGCCAGCCGCCGCGTCGCCCTGGCGCATACCGGCTCGCTGGTCGGCTCGGATGACGTGATCGACGCGGTGCTCAGGAAGCTCGGGGTGAGCCGCGTCTACAGCGTCGACGAGTTGCTCGAGGCAGTGGCCGTCTTCCACACGCGCAAGCTGGCGCGCGGCGGTGGAGTGGCGCTGATCTCCGTCTCCGGGGGTGCGGCCAGCCTGGTAACCGACCTGGCGCCGGACTGCGGCATCACCCTCCCGGCCCTGCCCGAGGAGACGGAGCGCAAGCTTCGCCAGATAGTGCCGGAGTATGGGAGCGTGGGCAATCCGCTCGACATCACCGGTCAGGGCGTGTTCGAGACCGAGATCCTGCGGGAGGCGTTCGACGCACTGGCCGAGGCCGGCAACCTGGACGTCATCGTCTACGGGCGCGGCTTCCCATCGCGCCTCGATCGCCAGACGCCTGTCGGCCAGATCGTCGAGGCCGCCGTCGCGAACCACCCCGAGATCGTGTTCCTGGTGATGTCGCTCGTGGGCGGCCACCTCCACCCCAGTCAGAACCCGGACATCCCTGTCGTCGACCCGATCGACCGCCTCGACGGCGTACCCTTCCTTCAGGGTGGCGAGTACGGCCTGAAGGCGGTCGCGGCGCTCGTCCGTTATGCGGCCTTCCAGCGTGAGCGGGCCCGTGCTGAACCTAACCCCCCCGGCCCCCCTTCCCTGAAGGGAAGGGGGGAGAGAGCTCACCCCCTTCCCTTCAGGGAAGGGGGACGGGAACAAGTGCGCTTCGCGGGGGTTAGGTTGACCGCCGCCGCCCAGCAGGCCCGTGCTCTGGTCCACGCCGCGGGCGGCCGTCCGATGACCGAGCGCGAGAGCAAGCAGGTGCTGGCCCTGTACGGGATCCGAACGACCCGTGAGCGGCTCGCCACGAGCGCCGACGAGGCGCTCGCGGCGGCGGGCGAGATCGGCTATCCGGTCGCCCTGAAGGCCGAGTCCGCCGACCTGCTGCACAAGACCGAGGCCGGAGCGCTGCTGCTGGACGTTCGGGACGCCGAGGCGCTCGCTGACGGGTTCGAACGGGTGCTGGCCAACGCCCGCGGCGCGGCCCCGAAAGCCGAGCTTCGAGGCGTGCTCGTTCAGGAGATGGCGCAGCCCGGAGTGGAGGTGATCCTGGGGATGAGCCAGGATGCCCAGTTCGGGCCGGTCATGGCCTGCGGTTTGGGCGGAGTTTTTGTCGAGACGCTCGAGGACGTCCAGCTCCTTCTGCCGCGTGTCTCCGCGACTGAAGCGCGATCGGCGCTCGAGCGACTCCGAGCCTACCCGGTCCTGCTGGGAACGCGCGGGAAGCCGGGCGCTGACCTTGATGCGCTGGTCGATACCATGCTGCGCTTCTCCGAGCTGTGCCTCGACCTGGGCGATCTCGTACGCGAGATCGACGTCAACCCGCTCGTCGTCGGCCCACGCGTTCAGGGCGTTTGCGCGGTAGACTGCCTGATCGTGCCGAACGGGGACTGAGGATGCTCGAGAAGCTCCGGCTCGATGGGCGAGTGGCGGTCATTACCGGTGGCGGGACTGGACTGGGAAGGGCGATGGCGCTGGCGTTCGCGAGGGCCGGCGCCGATGTTGTCGTTGGCGCGCGGCGGCCCGGGCCGATCGAGGAGACTGCCGAGCTGGTAAGACGCCTCGAGCGGCGCTCGCTAGCAGTCCCCACCGACGTCACCGATTCCACGCAAGCGGAGCGCTTGATGGCCGCCACGTTGGAGGAGTTCGGCCAGCTCGACATCCTGGTCAACAACGCCGGCATTGATCGCAGCACGCCGGGCCGCAAACCGTTCTTGGAGATTACTGACGAGGAGTGGCGGCGTGGGATCGACATCAACCTCAGCGGCGCCTTCTTCTGCTCTCGCGCGGCGGCTCGGACGATGATCGAGCGGCGGCGCGGGGTCATTCTGAACGTGGCATCTGGCTTCGCGTTCCGAGGTGGGCGCGACAACTTCATGTACTGCTGCGCGAAGGGTGGCGTGGTCCAGCTGACCCGCTCGCTCGCGCTGACCCTGCTGCCGCACAACATTCGGGTGGTCGGGCTGGCGCCGGGCTTCTTCGCCCAGAGCCCGGCCTTGACCGAAGAGGACCGCGCGCGGCGGTTGGAGCGGGGCCGCTTCATTCCGGTTGGGCGGATTGGTGAAGCCGAGGAGATCGGTCCGCTCGCCCTACTGCTGGTCTCGGATGGCGCGAGTTACATGAGCGGCGAGACGGTCGCCCTGGACGGCGGTGGTCTGGCGGGCGGGGCAGCGCCGTGGGGCGTGGAGCCGCTGCTGGCGCTGGAGGCCTGAGTTTGGACGATTTCTCGTTAGCTGGGAAACGGGCGCTCGTCGTCGGGACGGCTTCGAGCGTCGAGCGCGCCATCATCGACGCGCTGGCGGAGGCGGGCGCGCGCGTCAGGGTGGGGAACCTGGACGGGGTGGAAACCGTGGTGCCTGACGCTGTGGCGGAGCTCGGCGGGCTGGACGTGGTGGTTAGCTGTGGCGATCTGCGGATGGCGGGACCGTTCGAGGAGCTCGCTGACCAAGAATGGGAGGGCCTGGTCGCGGTCAACCTGACGGCGCCCGTCAGGCTGCTGCGCGCGGCCGGGCGAGAGATGCTGGCGCGCGACGGCGGCAAGATCATCTGCATCGTCTCGGTGCTTGGCGAGCGCGGCCTGCCGCATACGGCGGCGTACGGCGCCTGCCAGGCTGGGTTGATCCAGTTGATCCGCGCCCTGTCGCTCGAATGGGCTCGACGTAACGTCCGGATCAACGGCATCGGGCTGGGCTGGTTCGAGGGCGACCCGCTGTTACCTAACCCCCTAGCCCCCTCCCCTGAAGGGAAGGGGGAGCCCCCCTCCCCTTCAGGGGAGGGGCTGGGGGAGAGGTTAACGCGCTATCTTCCCACTCGCCGTCTCGGCCGGCCTGAGGAGGTCGGTGCGCTAGCGGTGTACTTGGCCTCCGACGCCGCGGACATGATGACGGGACAGACCATCTTCGTAGATGGCGCCGTGATGGCGCACGCATGAGTAACCGTTCGCCCTCTCCGCGTCGGGGAGGGGGTTAGGGGAGGGGTTATGGGGATGCTTGATGGCAAGGCGGCGCTGGTGACAGGCTCGGGCCGCGGGATCGGACGCGGCATCGCGATCGCCCTGGCCAAAGCGGGCGCCAGGGTCGTGGTCAACGACCTGGGCACCAGCTTGAGTGGCGAGGGCTCCGAGAAAATGGTTGCCGATCAGGTAGTCGACGAGATCCTGACCGCCAGTGGGGCAGCCGTAACGAACTACGGCTCGGTGGCCGATTTCGACCAGGCGACCGAGATGGTCGAGCAGTGTGTCAGCGCGTTCGGGAAGATCGACATCCTGGTAAACGTGGCGGGCATCTTGCGGGATCGGATGATCTTCAACATGACCGAGGCCGAATGGGACGCGGTCATCGCCGTCCACTTGAAGGGCATGTTCAACTGCACGCGCGCCGCGACGATCAAGATGCGTGAGCAGAGGAGCGGGCGGATCATCAGCATGTCCTCCGTCTCCGCGCTCGGCTCGCCCGGCCAGCCCAACTACGCGGCGGGAAAGGCGGGGATCATAGGCCTGACCTGGTCGACCGCGAACGCGATGGCCAAGTACGACGTGACCGTGAACGCGATCATGCCGAGCGGGGCGACGCGGATGATCGACTCGACGCCGCGGGGCCGCCAGGTCTTCGAGGAGACCGGCAAGTGGCCGAGCGAGATGGCCGTCGGCACAGAGCGAGATCCTGACAATGTCGCGCCGCTGGTGGTGTACCTGGCCAGCGACGCCGCCGCGAACGTCAACGGCCAGGTCTTTCATTCCTACGGCTACGCTTACGCGCTGCTCGCGCAGCCGCACGCCGTCCGTTCCATCAGGTCGGACGCACGCTGGAACCCTGACGAGCTGGCGCGGATCTTCCCGGAGACGCTCGGCGCAAACCTGAAGCCGCCGCCAGCGCTCGGCTTCGGAGCCCGGCTCGACGACCGGCCCCCCGAGGAGTGGACCGACCCGGCGCCCGGGCGCCGGTTGTGGAAGTCACCCTGGGAGGAGCCGTGACGAGCCGTCAGCCCTCAGCCATGAGCTATCAGGAGGTTCGTATGGGAGCCACGCGTGCCAGTAACAGTACCTTCCTGAAGGCTGAACGCTGATGGCTGATCGCTCGCTATCTGGCAAGGTCGCGATCGTCGGCGCGGACGAGTCCGACCAGATCGGCGTCGTCCCCGACAAGTCGGCCATGCAGCTGCAGGCCGAGGCAGTGCGCAACGCCCTGCGCGACGCCGGGCTGAGCGTTCGTGACGTCGACGGCCTGTTCAGCGCTGGCGTCTCGCCGACGGAGGTCGGCGAGTACCTGGGCATCGTTCCGACTTATCTGGATGGGACGAACGTCGGCGGCTCCTCGTTCGTCATCCACGTCGGGCACGCGACCGCGGCGATCGCGGCCGGGTTGTGTGACGTGGCGCTCATTACGCATGGCCAGAGCGGCCGCTCGCGTGTTGGCATGCCGCCCCGAGCCTCGAGCAGCCAGATGCTGGCCGGCCAGTTCGAGGAGCCTTTCGGGCTGCCCCAGCCGGTCGGGTCCTATGCGTTGGCCTGCACACGCCACATGTACCAGTACGGAACGACCTCCGAGCAGCTCGCCGAGATCGCCGTCGCGACCCGCGCCTGGGCAGCGCTCAATCCGAAAGCCATGTATCGCGACCCGATCACGGTGCAGGACGTGCTCAGCTCGCGCTGGATCTCGTACCCATTCCACCTGCTCGACTGCTGTCTGGTGACCGACGCGGGCGGCGCGGTGGTCCTCACCAGCGCCGAGCGGGCTCGCGACTGTCGGACCACGCCGGTCGCGGTGCTGGGCTTCGGCGAGAGCCATGACCATTCCCTGATCAGCCAGATGCCAGACCTGACTCACGGCCCAGCCCGGCTTTCCGGGCCGCGCGCGTTCGAGATGGCTGGCGTCAGGCGCGACGACCTCGACCTGGCAGAGATCTACGACTCGTTCACGTACACGGTCCTGCTGACGTTGGAGGACCTGGGCTTTTGCGACAAGGGCGAGGGTGGCGCCTTCGTCAGTGGCCAGCGGACCGCGCCCGGTGGGCAGTTCCCGCTCAACACGAGCGGGGGTGGGCTCTCCTACACCCACCCGGGCATGTTTGGGATCTTCACGATCATCGAGGCCGTCCGCCAGCTTCGCCACGACTACGCCGACCAGGGCGCGCGCCAGGTGAAGGACGCGAAGATCGGACTGGTCCACGGGACTGGTGGAGTGCTGTCGGCGACGGGCACCGTGATCCTGGGGAGGGCCTAGCCATGGTCGACTACGCCAAGCCACTGCCGATCCCGGACCCGGTTACGCGCCCGTTCTGGGACAGCCTGACCGCCCACGCGATCAAGCTTCAGCGCTGTGGGGCCTGTGGTCGCTTCGTCTATTACCCGCGCGCGGTCTGCCCTTCCTGCCTGTCGGATGACCTGACCTGGACGCCCGTTTCAGGGCGGGGCGTGGTCCATACCTTCACCATCGCTCATCGGCACCCGAATCCGGTCTTCGGCGGCGAGGTGCCGTACGTCGTAGCGCTGATCGAGCTGGAGGAGGGCGCTCGCATGCTCAGCAGCCTGATTGGCGTCGAGCCGACGCCAGAGGCGGTCAACGTGGGCATGCCCGTCGAGATCGTCTACGACGACGTGACCGACCAGATCACCCTGCCCCGCTTTCGGCCGCGGTAGTCGAGACCCTTCCCCCAACCCCGCGAAGCGCACTTGTTCCCTCCCCGACGCGGAGAGGGGGTCAGGGCGTGAGGGCGGCGACCTGCCGGGCGGCTCCGGTTAGCTCGAGGATGTGCATCCCCGTGTTGGCGCGGTCGACGATGTAGATGTAGCCGCGATCGTCGACTTCGACGTTGTTGGTCTGGATCGCGACCTTGCAGCGCTCGGCGCCGCCGACCGTCACACAGCGCTGGTCGGTGTTCTCGGTGATGGCCGGGATGAAGTAGGCGACCTCTTTCGGGTTGTATGGATCGCGGATGTCCAGCGCCCGCACGCCGGCGTTGAAGTAGGACACGAACACCATCTTCTTGTAATAGATCGGCGAGAACGACTCGTTGGTGGCATGAGGGCCGAAACGGCCGCCGCGGCCGCAGAAGTCGCCGCTGGACTCCGCGACCTGGAAGTTGGCGACAGGAGTTGGGGTGCTCTCGTTGGTCACGTCCACCATGAACGTGAGATGGCGATACTCCTGGCACTCGTTCTGGACTGCTTCTGACGTAACGACCACGAAGTCGCGGCTCCGGCCGTCGCGGTTTTTGGCGAAGTCCGGGATCTGGATGCCGAGGACCGGAAAGCTGGTGTGGCCGCCCCAGTTCGGGGCAAGGTCCAGCCGCCCGACCTGGGGGTACAGCAGGTTCTGTGGGGTCGGACTCGGATCGCCGTTCAGGAGCCTGTCGCGGTCGACGATCTGGATGACGCCGTTAGAGCTGGTCCCGTAGGCGAAGTAGACACGATTGCCCAGCCGGATCGGCCCGTGAATCGAGCCCGGAATGGGGTCGACGGTCGAGCCTGGCTCCTGGCCGACGAGGCCGAAGTTGCGGATGAGGCGGGGATTGGCCGGATCGCTCAGGTCCATGATCTTCGTGATCCTGCTGCGCCACCCGTCCGGGATGCCGTCAGATGGTATGTAGGCGATCCCGGTGTCGCACTCCCACCAGCTCTTGTGCGTGTTGCTGAGGCCCGACACGGGCGTGCTGACCAGGCTGGGGTTAGCCGGGTCGGTCACGTCCCACACCTCGTGGGCCTGGCCGCCAAGGCTGCGCAGCATGTAGGTTCTGGCCGGGTTCGCCCTGGGCAGTTCGCTGCCGTCGCACACACGGACCATCTGGGCGCCGCCGGCTTCGGCCGCGCCGGTTGTGCCTGGAATGTGGCGAACGTAGATCGGCCTGCTCGGATCGGTCACGTCGACTAGCGATGTGCCGTTCGGCTCGATCTCGCCGGTCGCGCGGTTCACCCCGACCCCGCCGTGATGCCCGACATACGCGATCCAACGACCGCCCTGCTGGTGGATGACCGGCTGATACGCCGACCGCGCCTGGAGGTCGTCGTAGCCCAACAGGACCATGTCCCTGGCTTCGGCGGTCAGGGCCGGCGTGACCGGTTGGGATGCTGGCGCATGGGCCAACATTTGGCCCGAGCTCAAGACCGCCAGCGCCAGGACAACCGCGCCGCACGAAAAGAGCCTCGCCGACTGGCTCGTCATCGCCACTCCTCCACAGTCTCCCGGGCTGTCGGCCCGGCTCGCGCCATCTGGCGTAGGCTAGACGAGCCAGAGCGCCGTGTCAATCCGAAGCCGCGCGCGGCATGCCTCTTGCGGCTGGGCTCGATCAGGTCTATATTCGACTTGTAGCGCGACGTCCGGGCACACTGCTGTGGCCGGCCACAAAACGCTCGGCTCGCGGACGAGTCGAGAGGGAGGTGTTCGATGGAGAAGATCACGCTGAGCTGCATCAAGGCCGATGTTGGCGGCTACGTCGGGCACGGTGAAGTGCACCCGGACATGCTGGCTCGGTCGCGCGAGCTGCTGAGCGCCTCGCAGCTCCTGGTCGACTTTCACGTGACCCGCGTCGGCGACGACATCAACCTGATCATGACCCACCGCCAGGGTGTGGACAGCTCCGAGATTCACCGCCTGGCGTGGGATACCTTCCAGGACGTCACGGAGGTCGCCAAGCGATTAAAGCTATACGGGGCCGGCCAGGACCTGCTGGTGGACGCTTTTTCGGGCAACGTGCGCGGTCTAGGGCCCGGGGTCTGCGAGATGGAGTTCGAAGAGCGGCCGTCGGAGCCGTTCATCGTCTTCATGGCCGACAAGACCGAGCCAGGCGCCTGGAACCTGCCGCTCTTCAAGATCTTCGCCGATCCGTTCAACACCCCTGGCCTGGTGATCGACAACAAGATGCACAAGGGGTTCGACTTCGTCGTCCACAACTTGAAGGAGAACGCCCAGATCCGGATGTCCTGTCCCGAGGAGCTTTACGATCTGCTGATGTTCATCGGCGCCCCGCACGCCTACGTGATCAAGGAGATCTATTCGCGCGAGCTGGGCGAGATCACGGCCTCGGCAACGACGACCAAACTGGCGCTGATCGCGGGGCGCTACGTGGGCAAGGACGATCCCTCGCTGATCGTTCGCTGCCAGAGTGGGTTGCCGGCGGTCGGCGAGGCGTTGGAGCCGTTCGCCTGGCCACACTTCGTGGGCGGCTGGATGCGCGGCTCGCACTGTGGCCCGCTCATGCCGTGCGCGCTCGAGGACGCGCGGCCGAGTCGGCTGGATGGGCCGCCGCGGGTCGTGGCGCTCGGCTTCCAGCTGGCGGAGGGCCGGCTGGTGGGCCCACGCGACATGTTCGCCGATTCGGCCTGGGACAAGGCGCGCGAGATGGCCAACGAGATGGCGTATGTGATGCGGCGCCACGGACCGTTCGAGCCGCATCGGCTGGGCCTCGACGAGATGGAGTACACGACCATGCCGCAGATCATGAAGCGGCTGGCTGAGCGCTGGGAGCCGATCCCGGGGCCTGGCGAGACCGCCAAGGAATTGGTGGCCGCCGGCCAGGCGAGCGCGACGGGCGACGGCAGCGAGATCGAGTGATCGTCGCCGCGATCTAGATGAGCGCGGCCGGGGAATCCCCGGCCGCCCTTTGTTGCGATCACGGTCACCGTGCTGGCCATCAACCTGCTCGGCGACTGGCTTCGCGACGCGCTGGACCCGCTCCTCCGAACGGAGTAGGACGCAGAGAACCGTCGGCGACAAGCCGCGGCGGCCGCCCGCTCATTTTCCGCGCGTCGCCGCCAGCCAGCAGGTCGCCGTGGCCCCGATCACTCGTAGGGCGTCGAGGCTGCCCTGCGCTGTGCCCTTCTCGAAATCCTGCTCAGCCTGTCCCATCTGGTTGGTCACGTGCGCGAAGCAAATAACGTCCCTCCGGGTCGCCTGGGCGAGGGCGTAGAGCGCCGCCGCTTCCATCTCGACTGCCAGGATTCCCTCCGAGCGCGCCCCTTCGATCGCGGACGCGGTCTCGCGGAAGGGAGCGTCGGTCGTCCAGGTGGCGCCGACGGTGATGGGCATGCCCACGCCCTCGAGTCCCACTCGGACGATCTCTAAGAGCTCGAGACGTGGCTGGCTGTACGCCGCCGGCGGCAGGTAATGGTGGCTCGTGCCCTCGTCTCGAAGTGCCCGCTCGATCAGGACGAAGTATGGCGGCTCGCCGCTGGGACTGATCTGGCCCGCCGAGGTGACGCTGATCAGGAGCTGGCAGCCTGAGGCGAACAGCTCCTCCGCGACCAGGACGGCAAACGGCGCGCCGACCGCCCCGCCGATGATGCCGCACGGGATGGCGTCGAGCGCGAACGTGTGCAGGCGGGTGTGGTAGCAGGGCCAGCTGGGGTCGAGCGCGGCGCGGCCACTCGCCAGCAAATGCTGCACGATGTCGCCGTCGGGATCCAGCACGCAAATGCGCGGGATGGGTATCGCCGCCAGCCCTTTCTGGCGCCGCGCTTCCCGCAAGAGAGCGGCCGGCGTGAAGGCGGATGGCTCTGCGCACCATCTCGGACCCAGGATGGCATCCAAGCCAGACTGCCTCGAGCGTGGTGGCGAGCCGTCTATCCCGGCGGCCACCCGAACGCTCGGCCTGCCATCAGGTGGAGGTGGAGGTGAGGGACGAGCTGGTTGGCGCTCCGGCCGGTGTTGATCGTGAGGCGGTAGCCTTGATCGGCCACGCCCTCCTGGCGAGCAACCTGGCTGGCGGCGCGCAGCAAGCGGCCCATGAGCGTCTCATGGCGCTCGTCGAGCTCGTCCGTTGATTTCAGGTGCTCGTTGGGGACGAACAAGACGTGAACGGGCGCCTGGGGCTCGATGTCGCGAAACGCGGTGACTAGCTCGTCCCGGTAGAGGATCTGACTGGGGATCTGGCCCGCGACTATGCGACAGAAGATGCACTCGTCCACACGATCCCTCCATGGATTCCCTGGCCGGCAAGTCGCTCGAGCCGGGTCGGGGTCAACCTGCCCTCGAGCCGCTCGCCGGCCGCGTGCACCCGAAGGTAGTTGTCGGTCAGCCCGCTCCAGCAGGTGGGGGCACGTTGTAGGGGCGCTGCTTGCTGCCCCCCTGTGGGCAGGGCAAGCCCTGCCCCTACCAGTGTGCGATGGTCCTCGACCGGCTCCTCCCACAGGACGTCCATCGTCCGCCCCAGGAAACGCGAGCGGAAGGCGGCGTGGAGCTGTGCATTGAGAGCGTGGGCCTCGTCGCTGCGCCGTTTTTTGACCGTGGGTGGGACGTCGTCGGGGAGGCGCGCGGCCGCGGTGGCGGGCCGCGCGGAGTAGCGGAAGATGTGCTGTTCGAACATTGCGATCTCGCGTATGAACTCGACGCTCTCGCGATGTTCGGCCTCGGTCTCACCAGGGAATCCCACCATCACGTCGGCCGTGATCGCCACGTCGGGTATGGCTGCCCGCAAGCACTCGACCAGCGCCAGAAACTGCGGCGTTCGGTAGCGGCGTCCCATCCGCTTGAGCACCGAATCAGAGCCGCTCTGGAGGGGTAAGTGGAGGTGGCGACACATCCGCCGGTCCTGCCACAGCTCGACGAAGCCATCCGGCCAGTCCTGCGGCTGGATCGAGGAGATGCGCAGTCTGGGCATCGGCGTCTCGGCCAGGATACGCTCGACCAGTTCGGTCAGGCTGGGCCCGCTGCCTTTCTTGACCCGCCGGCTCTGGCGGTCCCAGTCGGAGCCGTAAGCCCCGATCTGGACGCCGGTCAGGACGGCCTCACGGTAGCCGAGGTTATAGAGAACCTTGACCTCGTTGACGATCGAGTCGATCGAGCGGCTGCGCTGCGGCCCGCGGGCACGGGGAACGATGCAGTATGTGCAAAAGCTGCTGCACCCATCCTGTACTTTGACGAAGGCTCGGGCCTTGCGCCTCAGAGCGGGGGCGAGGGTGATCCAGTCTGGCCGCTCCGACGGATGGACCCAGGCCTCGGGATTGGACTCGGACGGTGGCGGCACCAGGCCTTCTTCAGCCAGGCGAAGGACCAGCGTTTCCTTGTCTTGGTTGGGTACGACCAGGTCCACACCGGATAGACTGGCGACGGCCTCCGGATCCACGGAGGCATAGCAGCCCGTGACGACCACGCAGGCGTCGGGGTTGGCGCGCGATGCCTGGCGAATGAGCTGGCGTGACTTCTTGTCGCCGACGTGAGTGACGGTGCAAGTGTTGACGATGTACAGGTCGGCCGGACGGCCGTACTCGACAAGCTCGACGCCAACGAGCGCCAGCTGAGCGCTCCACTGGCGGCTCTCGCTCTGGTTGACCTTGCAGCCCAGCGCGACGAGCGCAGCCGTCTTGATCGAGCGGTCAGCCATCAGCTATCAGTCATCGGCTTCTTGCTGGTCTCACCCAGCTCAACTGATGACGCGCAAGCGACAGCTGATGGCTGACAGGTGACGGCTCGTCAGTCCCACGTTCGCTGATCGACCAGGGGCTTGGCGTCATCGGGAATGGTACCAGAGGGCACTAGCTCCACATCGGCTCGGACGTGGACCGCCTCGCGGATCGCTTCGGCCAGCCGATCCACGATCCCGCTGTGCTCCTCGCGCCTGGTCTGGACTCGGACCGCCAGCTGGTCGCGGTGCTGGGCGCGCGTCACGAGGGCCTGGAATCGCTCGACCTCCGGGAAACGGGCCATGACTTCGCTCAACTGGCGCGGGTGGACGAACATGCCGCGCACCTTCACCGCGTCGCCGACCCGACCCAAGATCCGGACGAGACGGGGCGACGTGCGGCCACAGCCACACGGCTCGTCGATCAGGGCGGACAGATCGCCCGTGCCGAAGCGGAGCAGCGGGTACGTCTTACGGTTGACGGTGGCCACGACCTCG
Organism: Chloroflexota bacterium; assembly: GCA_035637315.1. Lineage (GTDB taxonomy): Bacteria > Chloroflexota > UBA6077 > UBA6077 > JACCZL01 > DASPXK01. The sequence goes on along the minus strand of DASPXK010000414.1, from coordinate 1,964 downwards.
CCTGGCTGGCCGATTGGCACGTTCTTTCGGCTCACCGGATCGATGATCTCGACGATCGCGTCCTCGGGCACGTGCATGCCACCCAGCTCCATGCATTCGTAGCCGAGGCAGCCCAGCTCGGCCGTTCCATAGCCCTGGCGAACGGTGATGTCCAGCTCCTGCATCTCGACGCGCAGGGATTCGGGCAGCATCTCGGCGCCCACCGCGGCGCGCCGGATGGCCAGATCGGTGCGCGGGTGCAGGCCCATCTCGACCGCCTTGTCCAGGATGATCTTGAGAAAGCTGGGCGTGCCGCAGTACGCCGTCGCGTCGAGCCCCCTGGCCATGGTGATCTGCAGCTCGGTGTTGCCCACTCCAGATGGCAGGACGACGCACCCGAGGTAGCGCGCTGCCTCCTCGAAGATGAAGCCGAGCGGCGTCATATGGTAGGCGCAGGCGATTAGGACGACGTCGCCCCGTCGGAATCCGGCCGCGTACAGCGCTGGAGCGAACCGCCAGTAATCCGGCTCCGGGCCCTGCGGGTCCCAAAGCGGGCCCGGCGACATGAACGCTCGGGGGAGCTGGTCGGCTGGGATGCCAAGGAAACCGCCGAACGGCGGGTCGGCACGCTGCAGATCGAGCAGCTCGTCCTTGCGGGTGATCGGCAGCCGCTCGAGCGCGTCGACCGTCGTCAGGTCCGCTGGGCCGATCCCAGCCTGGTCGAGGATTCGGCGGACGGCCGGCGCATTCGCATAAGCATGTGCGACAAGCTCGGCAAGCCACTTGCCCTGGTACGCACGCCGCTCGTCGGCTGGCAGCGTCTCCCTGCGCGGATCGAAGAAGTCGTCACTCACGATAAATCCACGCGACAGTCACGTGATACCTATAGGCCGACGAATGCCATAACCTTCGCCAGGTACCCGGCGAGGATCTCCTGCCTCACCCGGTCGGCAGTGAAGCGTTGCATGCGGTAGCGAGCCCCTTCGCTGCGCTGCCTCAGCGCCTCATAGGCTGCGTAGACGTCGTCTGGTACTCCATACGCCGGGTCTGAGAGCAGTCGGTCTCGGGTCAGGTGCGTGCGTGGGTGCATGCCGTGGACGAGCAGGTGCGCCTGCAGGCAGTGGAGAGCGGAGTAGAACGCCGCCGTGACAGCCCATTGCATGGCAGCGGGGTCGTCTGAGCGATCGCGAACGAGATGCTCCGCAAACTGGCGATTGGTCGTGGCCTGCTCGAGGTGTGCATCCCGCGCGGCCACCGCTACCGCTCGAAGAGGATGTCGACCGCTGGGATGAGCTGTTCGTCAACATCGTCCAGCGAAATGACGTGCAGATCGAGCGCGGCCGTCCTGGGAGTGGCGCGGTACGCCCGCACGTTCAGGTAGATGCGCTGCTCGTCCTCGTGGGTTTGTCCGCGGGTGAAGACCCAGAAGTCGAGCGGGCCCCCGTCGAGCGTGATGCCTACCCGTCGGACGGACCGGATGGAGCAGATCGCTCCGAACAAGCGTACCAGCGGACCAGGAGGTTCAGGAGCGGCGCTGTATTCTGACCCGGCATCTGGAGACGTGACGGTCATGGCTCACCCCTCCCCGTAAGATCATCCTACCGGGGCCGGACGCCTTGCGCCAAGGACTCCCGACACAATTCGGGCGACGACTAGCCCCAACAGCGCGTAGAGCCCACCCACTGCCAGGGCCAGTGCGCATCCCGACGCTCTCGGCCGTTGCGCCGCGGCCTGCGCTCTGTCGCTCGGCCTCGCTGCAAGATTTGCAGATCGCGCCGGCGGCCGTGACGGTGAGGTGGTCCAGGCAAGCAATAGGATCTCAGGCAGAAGTAGCAGCGGCGGGCGGCAGGGGCGGAGCAGCCTGGATGATGGCAGGCGAGACCAGACAACAGCGTCACCTGCTTCCTTGCTACGTCCGGGGACGCTTCAGAAAGAGCTTGGCTCCGAACGTATTGCCGTTAGTCTCGTAACTCTGAACCCCAACC
>DASPXK010000413.1:0-5316 GCA_035637315.1 Chloroflexota bacterium | reverse complement strand
CATCGGCCCGGTGCGCGAATGCTACGCCCCTACAGCGTCTTCGCGCGGACTCTAGCTAGGATTTCGGCGCGGAGGGTGTCGGGGGCGGTCTCGGTGCAGGCGCGGATCTTGACGAGGCGGCGGAGACGCTCTTCGAAGCGAAACAGGTGCTCGCAGGGCGGGCACTGGTCGAGGTGGAAACGCACGACCACGATCTCCTCTTCTGAAAGCTCCCGATCGAGGAACGTCTGGAGCCTGTCCAGCGTCTCCTTACATTTCTTGTGTCGGCTCATGATCCGCCCGTCCTCCCTGAAAAGCCGGCCGCCCTGGCCTGTTCGACTAGCGCCCGCTGAAGTAGCCTTCGACCACGAAACAGCCGCGACATCACCGTCCCTTTCTTCACCCCCGTGATCTCGGCGATGTCGTTGTAGGAGAATCCCTCGACGTCCGCCAGCAAGACCGCCATCCGAAAGTGGGGCGGCAACGCCTCGATCGCCGCCTTGATGTCCTCTTCCGCCAGATGGTCGAGGACCTGAGCTTCGACGCTCCCACCCCTGGACGCCGCCTCGTCGTCCAGATGATGGTACAACGCGAACTCTTCCGAGTCGTCTAACGAGTCGACGCGCGGTGCGGCAGCCGTCTTTCGGTACCGATTGATGTACGTGTTGGTGAGGATCTTGAAGAGCCAGGCCCGCAGATTGGTGCCCGGCTGGAACTGGCCGAAGAAGCGGTAGGCCCGCAGAAACGTCTCCTGGACGAGGTCCTCCGCGTCCTGCGGGTTGCGGGTCATGCGTAGAGCAGTGCGATACAGGGCGTCCAGGTTCTGGAACGCGTCGCGCTCGAAGTCGGAAGCTTCGGGGCTCGCGGCCAGGCTCGTCGACACCTCCGGGCTACCACGTTCAGGCCCACGATCACATCCAATCACGGCCATTCTTTCGATACCTCGGCCATCAGGTCAGGCTCTCCAGGCCGCAATACATCTCAACACGAGACACGGGTTGGCTATTCCGGCTCGACGATTCAGCCCGCGCCGCCGGCGGAAAGCGCGGCCAGTTTCTGGCGCGTGTCCTCGATCCGCGCCTGAGCGGTCTCCTCCATGTGAGCGAGTGTGCCGGCGCCAAGCCGCTCGAGCAGGGCGTCGAAATCGAGGCGGCGGAGGATGTGGACCTCGACCTTACCGCGCGCCCGAACGGTGGCCATGCGAGGCGTTCGCCGCAGGAAGCTGATCTCGCCAACGTAGTCACCCTCACTCAGGACGTTGACGATCTGCTCGTTGCCATCCTCGTCGGTGACGACGATCTCCACCTCGCCGCGGCCGATGATGTACAGCTCGTCGCCGTGCGTGCCCTGGCGGCAGATATCCTCGCCTTTGTCACGCTCGGCGTACAGGAGCAGCCGCCCGGTCTCCTCCAGGACCTCCGGCGGCAAGCTGGAGAAGGGGGCTAGCTTGCTCAGCCGGCGGACGGCCTGGCGCGCGCCGCTGACGGCCGCTTCGCCCAGCTCGTCCTTGATCAATTGGACGTAGAGACCATCTCGGTCCAGCAACTCGTCGTGCGTCCCTCGCTCCACGATCTCACCTCCGTCCATAACGAAGATCTGGTCGGCGTCCGTGATCGAGCCCAACCGCTGGGTGACCCTGATGACAGTGCGCAAGCCGTCAGGCCCGCGCAGAGCGGCTTCGATCTCGCGCTGCTCCGAGGCCTCGAGCGCCGAGAGCGCATCCTCCATCAGAATCACGGACGCGTCTGTCCGCAACAGCGCCCTGGCGGCCGCAAGCCGCTGGCGATGAGGCGTGGCGAGGGCGGTATCACGATCGCTGGTGACGGTGTCGTAGCCACCCGGCAGGCCCAGGATAAACTCGTGCAGGCCGACCCTCTTCGCGGCCGCGACGACCTCCGCCTCGGTCGCCGTCGGACGGCCCAGGAGGATGTTCTCGTAGATCGTCATGTTCAACACGAACGTCTCCTGGGCCAGGGTGATGACCTGTGCGCGGACCGACTCGCGGCGGACCTTCTTGACGTCCGCGCCGTCCCAGGTGATCGTCCCCTCGGTGGCCTCGTAGAGGCGGGGCAGGAGCTGCATCAGGCTGGCCTTACCAGCCCCGGTCGGCCCTACGAAGGCCACCTTGCCACCGGCCCGTATCTCCAGGGTTAGCTCTTTGAGCAGGTTCTTGCCCTGGGTCTGAGCGAAGCTGACCTTGTCGAATCTAATCGCGTCCGTGAGCGGCCCGACGTCGACCGCGTCCGGCGGGTCTTCCTCAGGCTTTCGTTTGAAGGTCGCGCCGAGCCGGTCCAGGCCGTCGGCCGACAACGACATGGTTTGAAAGGCGCCGGCAAACAGACCCGCCGGAGCGTACAGGCGGAGGAGCAGGGCGTAGAAGGCGAACAGACCGCCCGCGGTCAGGTCTCGACCACCGCTGTACACCACGACCAGACCACCAATCACCAGTATCGCGACCTGGGCGGCGTTGGTAATGAGCGTGCTGGCGCGCGCAAACGCCTGGGTGATGACCATGTTGCGGATGTTCAGCTCACGGTTGATGTCCAGCTTCTCGCGAAAGCGCTCCATCACCCCTCGCCGGGCGTTCCACGTCTTGAGCAGCGGCTGGGCAGTCATGTTCTCCACCACCAGCTGCTGAATCTCCTGGGACCGACGGGCGGTCTCGCGCTGGTTGTCCCGGATAGTCGCCCGACCCTGGCGCGCCGCGAAGGCGAAAGCCGGCAGCCCGAGCAGAGCGACGAGTGACAGCCACAAGTTCACCGAGATCATTGTGGCCGCGAAGATCACGATCTGCAGGCCGCTCGACACGATCGGCACCAGGCCGGCCGAGAACGCCGCGGGGACGTAGGCGATGTCGGTGAAGAAGCGCTGGGTAACTTCTGTGACCGGCGTGCGCGAGTGATAGGCGATCGGCAGCTGCTGGAGGTGTTCAAGAAAGCGCATCCTGAGGTTGAAGTTGACTCCCTGGCTAACTTTGGCCGTCAACGCCGTCTGGCGGATCAGGGCCGCCGCGTTGACCAGGAACATGAAGACCATCGCGGCCGCCAGCCCGTATAGAGCGTTATCCTGGTCCTCGCGCAGGATCCGGGTCCCAGCTGGCCAAATAAACGGGACCCCAAAGCCGAGTGGACGCTGGCCGAGAATGTTGTCGATGATGAAGCGGATGCCCAACGGCATGAAGACGTTGAAGGCTACCCCGAGCAGGATCATGACCAGGATCTGAGCGAGCTCCGGCGTGTACGGGTGGAGGAAGGGCAGCGTCCCCTTAATGGCCGCCAGCGTCTTGCCGCCGCCGGCCTGGGCGCTGGCCTCCATGCGGCGGAGCCAGGTGCGATCGAGGTCGGCCAGCGGTCTTCCGTAGGCCCGCCTGATCGCGTCGGGCGCGCCGCCCCGAGCTGCCACCAGGAGGCGGCGGAAGCGCTCTGGTCCGCGCCACTCGATCAGATACGTCACGAACGCCACGGCGGTGGTGGTGGTGGAAGCCGAGCGACGTTCGGCGTGCTGGCGGACCACGTTGACGAGCGGCCGGAGCTGGCCCTCCTCGCGCATCCTGTCGGCGCGCTTACCCGCCTCGGCGAAATACTCTGATCCGGCCTTACCGGCCAGGTAGCCGGCCAGGCCGTCCTCCCAGAACCGGCTGTCTGGCACGCCCGACCCCAGCGCGCTGCAGAGGACCAGGTGGGTCAGCTCAAATTGCGGATAGGCGCCCGCCGTTTCGGAGGTGACCACCGTCCAGATAGCGTTCGCCTCGATGTCCATCCGCGTGTTTAGGCCTGGCTGGTGCCCATCCGACTCGCCTTCGAGCATTTCGCACAGGTAGACGTGGATTGGCTTGAGCGAGCTGAGGTCGACCTCCAGGAAGGCGCAGACCTCGGCCAGCGCCTTCCGCCAGTGCTCGGCGACGGCGTCGACGTTCTCGTGGGCGTAGGAGCCCTCGTGGTAGGAGAAGACGAGCGGCCCTACTGTCCGAGTCTCCCAAACTTCGGTGGCGACCATATCCGGCGTCACTGTACCACCGCCCCGCAGGCTGGTCAAAGCGACGCGCCTTTCAATAACAAGAATACGCCGGCTCGCTGCGAGATGGATCAGAGCGAGAGGAATGAGGAATGAGGAATGGACAGGACTAGACGTTGAAGAGGATGGTGATCACGTCGCCGTCCTGCACGGGGTAAGTCTTGCCCTCGGCGCGCAGGTGGCCACGTCGGCGGGCCTCGGCGAAGCTGCCGGCCTCCACAAGCTGGTCCCAGCGGATCACTTCAGCCCGAATAAACCCGCGCGCCATGTCGGTATGGACCATGCCCGCCGCGTCCAGGGCCGAGCTGCCAGTCCTGATCGTCCAGGCCCGACACTCCTCCACCCCGACGGTGAAGAAGGAGATCAAGCTCGCGAGCCGGTACGAGAACTGGATCACCCGCGGCAAGTCCGACTCGGCCATGCCGAGCGCCTCCCTGAACTCGCTCGCTTCCTCGGGCCCGAGCTCGGCCAGTTCAACCTCCAGCTTGCCGGCCAGGCTGGCCACCCCGGGCGGGCCCGGTGTGGGCTGGTGGGGCGCGCCGAGCGCGGCTCTGATCTCGGCGACCAGGCGATCGGCGTCGGCACCGGGCTCGTCGCCGTTGAGCAGGACCAAACGGGGCTTGGCGGTCAGGAAGCCGTAGCCACGGAGCAGCTTCTCCTCGGCCGGCGCCAGCTCGACCCCCATCAGAGAACGACCGCCAGCCAGGACCTCGTGCAGCCTCCCGAAGAGCTCCAGCTCGGACTCTCGGAGCTGCCGTTCGGCAGGACCGCCTTTCGAATGCTGGACTTCCTTCCGCAATCGTTCCAGGCGCTTCTCGACGACGTCGAGGTCGGCCACGGCGAGCTCCAGGTTGATGGCCTCCAGATCCTCGAGCGGCGTTGGGTCGGTGCCCCGGGTCGCGGCGCTACCAAAGGCACGCACGACCTGGAGCAAAAGGTCCGTATTGCGCAGATGAGCGAGTATGGCGGCGGAGTTGTCGCGGCCCGAGCCGCGGGCGATGCCGGCGACGTCGACGTACTGGACCTCAGCGGGCGTGACCTTCTTGGGCTTGAAGAGCAGCGCAACGGCGTCGAGCCGGGGGTCGGGCACTTTGACGGCCGCGAGGTTTGGATCCGACGTGGGAGCAGAGTAGCCGCCAACCGTCGCCCGCGCGCCGGCCAGGGCGTTGAAGACGGTCGTCTTGCCCGCGCCGGACAGTCCCATGATCCCAATCTGCACGACACTTTATATAGGGGATGGGGGATGGGGGATGGGGGCCAGGAGCCAGGAGCCAGGAGCCAGGAGCCAGGAGCCAGGGGCCAGGGGGTCGGGGCCAGGAGCCA
>DASPXK010000412.1:0-2081 GCA_035637315.1 Chloroflexota bacterium | reverse complement strand
GCCTCGGCCGACCCGCGTCTGGCCGGGCAGCTCGCCTTCGTGAACACATTCGGCGGCTACAACGACGCGCGCGATTTGACTCGAGCCGTCTCGACTCAGAGCCTCGAGTACGCCGGACTGAACGAGGGCTGGCAGCCCCACCAGCTGACCGTCTGGGTGCTCGCCCGGCAAATCGTCGACACGCTGCCACCAGGGGCCGACCACGACGTCCTGGAAGAGCTTTACGTCGGGGAAGAGCCCTCGGCCCGCGAGGAGGTCGGGCGCCTCTCGCCGCTCGGCCGTGTCGTGCTGGAGCTGCTCGATGGGCTGTCGCCGGCCGGGGCCGAGGAAGCGCTGGCGCTCCTCCCCGAAGCCACTCAGGAACGCCTGGCACGGATCTCGCCGGCCGCGGTTCTCGACCGGGTCCACACGCCCCTGCTAGTCATGCATGACCGGGCGGACGGCTTCGTCCCCTTTACGGAGTCGGAGCGGCTTGTAGCACGGGCACCCGCGGGGGCGGTCGAGCTGTTCACCGAGTTCGAGCTTTTCAGCCACGTCGTTCCGGACCGACCGCCAGACTCGCCGGCCCTCGTGGTGGAGCTGGCCAAGCTGTGCCGCCAGATGTACCGCATGCTGCTGTACATCCTGTGATCGGCGGGTCAAGCCTATCGCGCGTTGCGACAGCCCTGCGATAATGCGCTTGGCTGGGGGTCCAGGGAGGGACCGTCGGCTGGATCGAGGATGGCAGAGTGAGCATCGTCGCGGTCATTCTGGCGGGCGGCCAGGGAGAGCGGCTCTCGGTTCTGTCGGTCAAGCGGGCCAAGCCGGCGGTGCCTTTCGCGGGCAAGTACCGCATCATCGACTTTGCGCTCTCCAACTGCGTCAACTCGGGGATCTACTACACGGCGGTGTTGACGCAGTATCGCCCGCACTCGCTGCACGACCATATCGGCGTGGGCAAGCCCTGGGACCTCGATCGGGCGCACGGCGGCGTTCGGCTGCTCCAGCCATATCTGGGCCGGCGAGACTCGGACTGGTACCGCGGGACCGCCGACGCCGTCTACCAGAACCTGCCGTTCCTGGCCGACTGGAAGACGGAGCTGACCCTGGTGCTGTCGGGCGACCACATCTACAAGATGGACTACCGCAAAATGATCGCCTTCCACCAGGAGCGCGGGGCCGATGCGACTGTGGCGGTCATGGAAGTTCCGATCCAGGACGCGCATCGGTTCGGGACGATGATCGTCGACGACGATGGCCGGATCGTGGAGTTCGAGGAGAAGCCACCCCAGCCGCGCAGCGCCTTGATCTCAATGGGGATCTACGTGTTCGAGCCGGACGTACTCGCCGAGCGATTGGGCGAGGACGCCCGGACGCGCGGCTCGTCTCACGACTTCGGCAAAGACGTAATCCCGCGCATGGTCCAGACTGACCGCCTGTACGCGTATCGCTTCGAGGACTACTGGCGCGACGTCGGGACGATCGGCTCCTATTGGGAGACAAACATGGGCCTCCTTCGCGAGCCTCCCGACTTCGACCTGTATGACTACGACTGGGTTATCCACACGCGCAGCGAGGAGCGGCCGCCTGCTCACCTGGCTGAGGCCGCGCGGGTGGTCAACAGCCTGGTCTCACACGGCTGCAACGTGATCGGCACGGTCCAGCATTCGGTGCTCTCGCCGGGCGTGTTCGTGGCCGAAGGGGCAGTGGTCCGAGACTCGATCCTGATGACCGACACGATCGTCGGCCGGAACGCCGTGGTGGACCGAGCGATCCTGGACAAGGAGGTGGTAGTGGGCGCGGGAGCGGCTATCGGGCACGGCAAGGACAACACCCCTAACCGAATGGAGCCGGCTAACCTCTCAGCCGGTATCACGGTGGTGGGCAAGCGGGTCCGAGTCCCGCCCGCTGTGAAGCTGGGGCGCAACGTCCGCGTCGACGCCGATGTGACCGAGGCGGACTTCGAGCACGCTCGCCATGCCGATCACTTCATTCCCAGCGGCGAGACGGTTCTGGCCCCGAGCCGGCGCGAGACCGTCCGCCCCAGGGGCCGCACGGCGTAGCGAAGGAGCCAGGAGCCAGGAGCCAGGAGCCAGGAGCCA
>DASPXK010000411.1:0-4863 GCA_035637315.1 Chloroflexota bacterium | reverse complement strand
TACTTGGCCAACGCTTCCATACTTGGCCAACGTGGCCAAAGAGGGGGTCGTTGGCCAAGTATGGTCGGTGCGACTCCTACCGCCTACCGCCTACCGCCTACCGCCTACCGCCTACCGCGTCTAGGCCTTCTTCGTCAGCTTGTTGTAGGAGTCCATCAGCTCCTTCTGGGCCCAGTCCTGGGCATCCTCGATTGGCATGTTCTCGTTGATGATCTTGTTCATCATGTCCGAGAGCGTGTACCGCGCGTCGGTGACGTCGGCCAGCCAGGACTGCTGCGGCGCGGGCCAGTTGCGGACCCGGCCGTTCTCGGCGATCACCCTCATCTCGGCGAACTTGCTCTTCTCCCAGAAATCGCCCTTGGCGTGGTCGCGGTAGACGGGCACGAAGCGCCCTTCGACCGACTTCGAGATCTTCAACATGTTCTCCGGCTGGAGGAAGTACTCGAGCGCCGCAGGCGCTTTGTCGGCCAGCTTGGCCTTCTTGAAGTAGTTGAAGCCGAGCGAGCTGCCCTCGGCGAACGAGCCGACCGGGCCCTTCGGGTTCTGCGAGATGCCGGTCTTGTCAGCCAGCTCCTTGTCGTTGACCAGCAGCCAGCCCATGATCGTGGCCGGATTGATGGCGATCAGGGCACGGCCCTTCTGATACGTCTCGTTGTTCCACGAGGTCACCGTCTGGGCGAACGTGTCGGGCGGGATCAGCTTGGCCTTCCAGACCTTGACGATCGTCTCGATGCCGGCCTTGTTGGCCGGGTTGGTGATGTCCGGCACGCCCTTCTCGTCGTTGAGCCGACCCCCGTACGCCCAGAGCACGGTCAGGATGTTGTTGGCGTGGTCCCCCTCGTGGCCGAGGGCGAAGGCGATCGTGTAGGTCCGGGGCGGCTGCTGGACCTTAGGGCCAAGCTCGATCAGCTCGTCCCAGGTGTCGAAGAATCGGCCACCGGTCACCTTTCCGATCTCGTCGATGCGCCACTGCGGCGGCCAGACGTCGATACCGTACGGGACGCCGAACACGCCACCATCGGTGGCGGTCAGCGAGCCGATCCCAATCGGGTACATCCCGCCCGCCTGGTCCTTGAACTTGTTGGCCAGGTCCTTCAAGTCGGCCAGCTCACCCTGCGTGTACCAGTACACGAGGTTCTGGTTGCTGACCTCCGGCGGCAGCCCAGCCGCGACGGCGGCCGACTGCTTGGCGAGCACCTGTGGAGAGCCAGGGATCGACTGCCACTCCACCTTCATGCCGTTCTGCTTGCCCCACTCGACGAAGTTGTTGCCGACCGCCTCGTCGGTCACCGTGTTCCAGTTGGCGTTGAACCAGACGTTGAAGACACCCGGTGTCGCGGCGCTGGGCAGCTCAGCAGCGGGGGTGGCCGCTGCTGCGGCCGCGGTCGGAGCCGGGGCAGCAGGCGCGGCCGGCTTGGGCGCCTCCGCGGGCTTAGCCTCCGCCGGCTTGGATTCGGCCGGCTTGGCCGGCGGGGCCTGCTGGCCGCAGGCGGCCAGGATCGGTAACGACGCGGCAGCTCCCAACTGAATGAGGAAACGCCTGCGCGACCAGGCCATCACGCGACGCTGCGCGTCCATCGTTCAACCTCCCCCTGTCCGTCTCGGCACGGATCTGCTGCCGTGCCATCTGCTCGACGCGGGCCGACCAAGATCATGACGCTGGCCGCTTGCCACGGTCCGAAGTCGCAGGCGGCTGAAAAGCACTACCTTCGCGCTGGGGAGTTACACGTCATTGTACTCTGAGACCAGGAATTGTCAATTCCAGCGCGAGCGTGGGGCACGCCGTGATTTAGCGGCGGGGTAAGATGGTTGGCTAGGGAGCGACGCGCCGGCCTTCGCTGAATCGAGGGAATCCGCGAGATGACGCTCGGCCGCAGGCAATTTCTCGTTCGGACGGGGCTGGCGCTCGGCGCGGCAGCGCTGGGCAGTCCCGCTTCAGGCGCTGCGCGCGCCGCGGTCACCGCGTCTGGGCCGATGCCCGCCCCGGTCGACTGGGAAACGGTCCGCGACCAGTTCAGCCTGTCCCGTGAGCACATTCATCTCGGCGGCTTCCTGCTCGCCTCTCACCCGGCTCCGGTCCGAGAAGCGATCGAAAACCACCGCCGAGCCCTGGACGACAACCCGGTCCATTACCTGCACGAGCAGGGCCCTCGGCTCGAAGCCGCCGTGTTGCGGGCAGCGGGGACATATCTGGAGGCGAATCCGGCCGATATCGCCCTGACCGACAGCACCACCATGGGCCTCGGGCTGCTGTACAGCGGCCTGGATGTGCGCGATGGTCAGGAGATACTCACCACCGAGCACGACTTCTTCGCCACCCACGAGTCGCTGCGCCTCAAGGCCGCGCGCACGGGAGCCACCGTTCGGACCATTCCGCTCTATGCCCGGCTCGAGAGCATCTCCGAGGATGAGATCGTCCACAACCTGGCCAGTGCGCTCAGCCCGCGGACGCGCATCGTGGCCATAACCTGGGTCCACTCGAGCACCGGACTGAAGCTGCCGATCCGCGCGATCGCCGAGGCCGTCGCCCGGGCCAATATGAGCCGCGACGAGCCAGACCGCGCCCTGCTGTGCGTCGACGGCGTGCATGGACTAGGGGTCGAAGATGTGGCGATGGCGGGACTCGGCTGCGACTTCTTCGTGGCGGGCTGCCACAAGTGGCTCTTCGGGCCGCGGGGGACCGGGCTAGTCTGGGGAGATCCGAGCGCCTGGTCAGCCGCCAGCCCGACAATCCCTTCATTCACGGACGATGGCACGCCAGGCAGTCGCATGACGCCCGGCGGGTTCCACTCGTTCGAGCATCGTTGGGCGCTAGCCCAGGCTTTCGGGGTCCACCAGCAGATCGGCAAGGCGCGAGTCGCCGCGCGGATCCACGAGCTGAACCAGCAATTCAAGGCAGGCCTGGCGGCCATGCGCCACCTGAGACTCTACACCCCGATGGCCGAAGCGCTCTCGGCCGGCTTGATCTGCTTCGACGTCGACGGCCTCAGTCCCGTCGCCGTGGTCCGCCGCCTCCTCGAGCGAGGCATCATCGCGACCGTGACGCCGTACGCGCCTTCGTACGCTCGCGTCGCGCCTGGCCTGCTCAACTCGCCGGAGGAAGTCGAGGCCGCCCTCCGCGCGATCGCCGCACTCTCGTGACGGCTGATAGCCAATAGCTGACAGCTGAGAGCTGAAGGCTATCGGTCTCGCAGGTACCGCTCGGCTGATCGCTCGACGGCATCCCCGCCGTCAACCGCCACCACCCGGCCATTCCAAGCGCCGTAGATTCGCTCGAACGGGTAGGGCTGCAGCGTGTCCAGCATGCGACGGATTGCCGCCTCGCCGAGCGGGATCAAATTCGGATAGCTGTACATGAAGCTCACGTAGCGTCGGTCCATGACCACCGTCACCGTATCGCCGCTCAGCAGCGCACCCCGGCCCCCGGCCCCGGCTGCCCAGTGGAGGGCGGCCGCGCCCTCGAAGTGGCCGCCCGGGTTCAGGAGCGTCAGGCCGGGCAGGATCTCGGTGGTCAGGCCTTCCCAGAGTCGGACGTGGGGGCCAGGATACTGGACCCACTCACGATCGGCGGCGTGAACGTAGACCGGGCAGCTGTCGAAGGCCGCGCTCCAGGCGCTCATGCTGGCGTAGAAGTGGGGATGCGAGATGGCGATCGCCTGCAGCCCCCCAAGCTCCTTGACCGCCGCGACCGAAGCGTCGTCCACCAGGCTGATGCAGTCCCACATCACATTGCCCTGAGCAGTCTGGACAATCAGAGCGCGCTGGCCGATAGCGAACTGCGGCTCAGTCCCGATGCTGACGAGTCCGGGCTCCTCTTCGCGCAGCGTGTTGCGGTGCCCGGCCTCGACCAGCTGATCCATGGTCACCCACTGCTGCCCTTGCCAGCCCACGTACTGCCGTTCGTCCTCACAGATCGGGCACCGCGCGGGCGGGGCCTCGCTGGGCGCGTACTGCACACCACAGGTCTTACAGATAAAGGCCAGTAGCGAGTCGCGAGTAGCGAGTAGCGAGCGAGACGTCATAGCGCCGTGAGCGACTTCGAGAGTCCGCGGAGCAGTCGTCCCACCTCGTCCGCAAGACGCAAGAGCGCATCGCGCTCGGCCTCGCCGGAATATCTCAACCTTGCCGCGATAAGCACCTGAGTCTCAACTTCACAGAGCGATCCACGGGCGATCGACAGGTGCCGAAGAAATTCATTGGGTGACGCGCGACCTTGGCCCTCGGCAATGTTCGAAGGAACGGACACTGCGGCGCGGCGTAGCTGACTGGACAGCCCGAAGCGCTCATCATGGGGGAACGAGGCGGTAGCCTTGTACACCTCCTCGACTAGATCCATGGCCCTCTGCCACACGATCAGATCGCTGTAAGCCTTGCTCATCTCGGCCCTGTGCTCGCTACTCGCTACTCGCTACTCGCTACTCGCTACTGATCCACCACCGAGCCGTCGACGTGCAGGCGGGTGCCGACCCAGCGCATTCGGTAGGGGTGCTTTTCGGCGGCGTCTGGGGCCAGCGCGATGCCGATGCCGGGCGTGTCCGGGATGATCAAAAAGCCCTGGCCGTCGTGCTTCAAGGCGCCCGTCACCATCTCGCTCTTGGGCGGGACGTCCTCGCCGATCGGGTACTCCTGGAGCGCGAAGTTGGGGATGCAGGCGGCGAGCTGGACGCAGGCCGCCGTGCTGACCGGGCTGAGCGGGTTGTGGGGCACCACGCCCACGTGGTGCGCCTCAGCCAGCGCGGCCACTTTCTTGGCCCCGCTGATCCCGCCACACATGCAGACGTCCGGACGCACGTACTGGACGGCCCCGCGGGCCAGGAGCATCTCGAACTCGAAGATGGTGTGCAGGCGCTCGCCGGTGGCGAT
>DASPXK010000410.1:0-4565 GCA_035637315.1 Chloroflexota bacterium | reverse complement strand
GACGGTAGGGGCACGGCATGCCGTGCCCTCGTTGGAACCCTGGTTCCGGAATCGACGCAGGTATCATTGTGGCGCACGGGATATCGTGCCCCTGCACGTTCTTGCATGCCTCCTCTGTCATCACGCCTCGCCGCGTCTCTGCTCAGCCTCTCGTTGCTCTTGCTCTCAGGCGGGCCGCCCGCCCATTCCTCATTCCTCGTTCCTCATTCCTCGCTCGCCTCCCCCGAGCCCACGACGCTCGACCTGCTTGACTCGTCGCCCCAGCCAATCCGCGACCCAGTGGCACTCATGTCTCGAATCACGGGGGTGGCCTTACCGCGTCTAGTCGTCGGCGGGCCAGTCGAGCCGCTCCAGGTTGGCCGTCTGGACAACTTCTGGGTGCTGGACCAGACCACCAACACGTACCGCCAGCGAGACGGCGAGCTGCGTCTGGCAAGCCCCAACGCCTACTGGTACGTCGAGATCGGCCAGCGGGTGTCACAGGATGAGCTGGCGCGCTCTGCAGCCGTGTTCGAAGAGCAGACCTATCCGACCGTGCATCTATACTTCGGGACCGAGTGGTCGCCAGGGATCGACGGCGATCCGCGGATCACCATCTTCCTGACCACAGTGCCCGCCGTGACGGCCTACTTCTCATCCTGGGATGAATATCCGCGGGCGGTCTATCCGTACTCGAACGAGCGCGAGATGATCCATCTGGGTCTAGGCGCGTTGCGGCCGGGAACGGCCTCGTTCGACGGCACGCTGGCGCACGAGTTCCAGCACATGGTCCACTGGAACATGAACCCCTCCGAGGAGACGTGGGTGGACGAGGGCAGTGCCGAGCTGGCGTCCTGGCTTGCCGTCTCGGCTCGTTCGATCGGCACCGGCCAGTTCGAGCGCCAGCCCGACCTCCAGCTCACTTCCTGGGCCGAGCCGCGCGTGCTGGCGCCGCACTACCAGGCTGCCTTTCTATTCATGCAGTACTTCGCGTCGCACTATGGGGGGCCGGATGGGCTGCGGGGCCTTTTGAGCGAGCGCGGCCGTCCACCCGAGACCTTCAATCGCTACCTCCACACGGCCGGCTATGGTGTCGTCTTCGACGACATCTTCGAAGACTGGCTCGTAGCCAACGTCGTGAATGACCCGGCAGTCGACGGTGGGCGTTTCGCTCACCAGCGTAGCGACATACGGGTCGCGCTGCTCGCGCGGTTGCGACCGGACGACCCACCGATGGAGGACGACGTCCACCAGTATGGCGCGGACTATGTTGAGCTGGACGGCGACGGCAGCGACGCGGAGCTGGTCTTCGAGGGCCAGCCGACCGTGCGGCTGGTGGGAGCTGATCCGACCAGCGGCCAGAAGATGTGGTGGAGCAACCGTGGCGACGGCCTGGACGCTTCGATGACCCGCGTCTTTGACCTGCGTGGGGTCGGTAGCGCGACTCTACGCTTCAACCTGTGGTTTGAGACCGAGAAGGACTACGACCTCTTCTACGTCATGGCGTCGGGGGATGGCGGCGCCACCTGGCGGGTGCTTCGCGGCGCCAACGCGAGCGACTGGAACCCGACCGGCAACGCGGTGGGGCCTGGCTACAGCGGCAAGAGCGGCACGCCCGGGCCGATCTGGGTAGGCGAGGAAGTCGATCTCAGTCCGTACGCGGGCCGCGAGGTCCTGCTCCGGTTCGAGTACGTGACGGACCAGGCGACGAACTTTCGAGGAGTGCTGCTAGACGACGTGGCGATCCCCGAGATCGGCTACATCGACGACGCCGAGAGCGAGACCGGCTGGGCCTACGACGGCTTCATCCGCTCGGACAACATGATCCCTCAGCCCTGGGGCCTGCGCCTCGTCCAGTACCAGCGCGGGGGCGGTGTGACCATCAAGCCGCTTGTTCCGGATCCCGACCGGCGCCTGGTGGAGCGCCTGCCCAGCCTGGGAGGATCGGTCGAGCGGGCCATCCTGGCCACCAGCGGTCTGGCGCCGCGCACGCTCGAGACGGCTCGCTACCGCGTGGTCCTCCGCCGCGCCGCGTAGCGTGCCCTCACCCCCGCCCCCCTCCCTCGAGGGGACTCAAGGGGAGAGGCCTCCGCCTAGCCCCTTCCCCCTTGAGTGGGAAGGGTTGGGGATGGGGGGTAGGTGAAGGCACCGCTTGCGAGCCGGACTCTCGCGCAGTACTCTCTAAGCGAGAGTGGCGCCGAGGACATCAGGGAGGGCGAGCCATGATCCAATCCAAGACGGTATTCCCGCTTCTGCTGGCCGTGCTCGTCGTGGCCTGTGGGCCGCAGGCTCCGACCGCCAAACCCGAGGCCAAGCCGCCCGAGGCCGCTAAGCCGGCCGCAGCTCAGCCGACCGATGCGCCCAAGCCAGCCGCGCCGGCGGCAACGACCGCTCCCGCTGCCAAGCCGGTCGCCTCCGAGAGCGGCCGGACGCTCGTCTTGGCGTATACGGCCAGCGACCCGACGACGATGGACCCCGCCATAGCGAACGAGTCGCAGGCCAACATCATCGTCCTGGCGATCTACGAGCCGTTGGTCGCCTACAAGTACGGGACCAGTGAGATCGGCCCGAAACTGGCGACCGAATGGAAGCTTTCTGAAGATGCCAAGACTTACACGTTCAAGCTCAGGCCTGGCGTCAAGTTCAGCGACGGCACGCCCTTCAACGCCGAGGCCGTCAAGTTCTCGTTCGACCGACTCAACGGGGTCGGAAAAGGGCCGGCCTTCGTACTGGCTGGAATCTACGACCGCGTCGACGTGGTCGACGACCTGACCGTCAACGTCGTTCTCAAGACTCCCGTCGGCCACTTCCTGAGCATGCTGCCGAAGGCGTTCATTGTCAGCCCGAAGTTCGTCAACGACCACGCTACCCCCGACGACAAGTGGGCCGAGAAGTACCTGTACGATCACGCCAGCGGGACGGGCCCGTTCGACGTCGAGAAGTGGGACCACAACAGCCAGATGGTCTTCGCCAAGAAGCCGGGCTACTGGGGAGCACCCGATCGTCCAAAGATCGACCGCGCCGTACTGCGGGTGATCCCCGATCCCTCCACACAGCAGCTTCTCCTCGAGAAGGGCGAGCTGGACCTGTGGGGAGCCGGCGTGCCGCTCGACGCTCTGCCGCGGCTCAAGGGCAATCAGGCGATCACGATCCCGGAGGACAAGACGATCGTCGCCCTGTACATCCAGGTCTCCCAGGTCAGGCCGCCCCTGGACAATCCCAAAGTCCGACAGGCCGTCGCGTTGGCCTTCGACTACAAAGGCTTCATCGACGGTGTCTACCAGGGCCATGCCACCCAGGCCCAGGGGATCGTGGCGCGCGGGATCCCGCTTCATGACACAAGCTTGCCAGTGCTGCAGAAGGATCTCCCGCGTGCCAAGCAGCTGCTGGCTGAGGCTGGCCATCCAAACGGCGGCTTCGAGATGGAGTACGTGGCTGTAACGGGAGACCCGCCAGAGCGTGGGGCCGGCCTGATCCTGCAGGAAGGCCTGAAGGAGCTGGGGATCGACCTGAAGGTAATCGAGCAGACCTGGCCGACGATGGTCGGGCGGATGCAGACCAACGACAAGTCCCAGCTCATGCATCTGTACGGCTACTACCGCTTCCCACCCTATGCCGATCCGGATGCCTACTTCTTCGGGCCGTTCCACACCTCCCAGCAGATCAAGGGCTACAACGGCACCTTCTACGGCAACGCCGAGACCGATGCGCTCATGGACAAGGGCCGGACCTCGACGGACCCGAGGGAGCGAGAGCGGATCTACAAAGAGCTTCAGGCCCGCCTCATGAACGACGTGGCCGTGCTCGCCCTGGCCAACCCGACCGCCATCGTCGCCCAGCGTGCATGGGTCAAGGGCTACAAGTACACCCCAGCCTGGAACCAGGCCCTCTACCTCGACGAGATCTCGCTGGAAGGCAAACCATAGCGAGTAGGTAGTAGGCGGTAGGCGGAGGATGGGTCTACTGCCTACTGCCTACTGCCTACTGTCGTGACCTCCTACGTCATCCGCCGGCTGGTCTGGCTGGTCGTCGTCGCGGTGGGGATGACGCTCGTTACGTTCGTCGTTACCCACCTGATCCCGGCCGATCCAGCCAAGTTCGCGGCCGGCCTGGACGCCACGGCCGACCAGATCGAGCGGGTTAAGCGCGATCTGGGCCTGGACCGTCCGCTGCCCGAGCAGTATCTGATCTACGTGGGCAACCTCGCGCGTGGTGACCTGGGTACCTCCATCATCACCAAGCGGCCCGTCGCCGACGACCTGCACGACTATTTCCCAGCCACGCTGGAGCTTGCCCTGTTCACGATCCTCGCGATCGTGCTGGTCGGCGTGCCGCTTGGCGTGCTCTCGGCGACTCGACGCGGCGGGCTGGTGGACCTCCTCACCCGGCTCCTGGCCACGCTGTGGGTGGCGATTCCGGTCTTCTGGTTCGGACTCCTGCTACAGCTCCTCTTCTACTTGAAGCTGGGCTGGCTCCCGGCGGGCGAACGGCTCGACCCGGGCATCACGCTCCCCAGACTGAGCGGCCTGATGGCCGTCGACGCGGTGCTCCAGGGCGACGCGAGGGCGCTGGCGAGCGCACTCAAG
>DASPXK010000409.1:0-2512 GCA_035637315.1 Chloroflexota bacterium | reverse complement strand
TGTAAGCGCCGATGTGCAAGTAGGCCGGCCGCCGGGATAAAAGTGATCCACTCAGGCAGGTGCCTCCAGACTCATACCGTCCGCTGGCGCCCGGTCTTTCACGCGCCAAGACGGTCCCTTCAGGTAGAAGACGTCCCCGTGATGGAGGACGCGGTCCACGACCGCGGCCGCCAAACTGACGTCCTGGACGATGCCCGCCCACTCGGTCAGGCTCTTGTTCGAGGTGATGATCGTCGGCCGCTGCTCGTAGCGCCCGGCGATTAGCTCGTACAGGGCGGGGCCGAAGGCTGGCTCCGTAGGCAAGTAGCCCAGCTCGTCGAGCACCAGAACGTCACAGCGGAGCAGCGGCCGGATGACGCGCTGCCGGCCCATGCTCGTCGCGGCGCGGCCGATCTGGTTGGCGAAGCTCTGGGCCGTGATGAAGCGCGCCGTGTAGCCGAGCTGGACGAGCTTGGTCGCGATGGCAATGGCGAGCATCGTCTTGCCCAGGCCAGGCGCGCCGACCAGGGTCAGGGACCGGGCCTGCTCGACGACGCCAGGATCGAGGTAGCGCAGCACGACCTGGCGCTTGAGGTCGGGCCGGAAGCGAAAGTCGAATTGCTCGATTGTCGCGGCGAAGGGAAAGCCCGCCTGACGCAGCCGTCGCTGCGTCTCGGCGTTGGCCCGCGCCGTCTGCTCCTCCTCCAGCACGCCCTGGAGGAAGTCGTTGTAGCTGACCTCCTCGCGGCTGGCGCGCTCGAGCCAGGCCGGCAAAATGGCCGCCGCCTCGTGGAGACCGAGCTGCTCGAGCAGAGTGGCCGCCGCGGTCGTCATCGCTCAGCTCCCGCGGCCACTGGCTCTTTGTGGACGTAGGCTTCGTAGAGGCTGAGCTGGCGGTCGATCTCCGCCTGGTCGGGAACGCCCTTCAGCACCAGGGAGAGCGACCCTCGTTGGGACGCCCGCCTGGGCGCTGGCTGGCAGAGCAAGGCGCTCACGTATTCGGCCCCATAGGCAGGGATCCGCTCGGCAGCGGCCATCGCCGCCTGGAGGGCGTCGGCGCCGTACGCCTGGAGCAGGGCGTAGAGGCTGAGGACCTCTTGGCGGAGGCGGTCGCACTTGCGCCGTGAGAGCTCGCTCACGTAGCGCTGCGCCAGCTCGCCCAGGTCAAGCAGTGCTTCCCGGTAGAGCATTACCTGGGCGCGCGGCTTGCGACCGAAGAGCGGCGCGAAGTGCTCGGGCGTGACCACGCGGCGGCGGGCGCCGTTCGGAGCGCGGTCGTGGCGGGCGAGGAGGGTATTGTCCCGCCAGATCACGATCCGCTCGGGATGGACGCGGACGGTCACCGGCGCGTTCACCTGGTTCACGGGGACGGAGTACTGGTTGCCGAGGACAGCCACGAGCGACTCGCGGTTCACTCGCCCCGGGTAGAGGAAGCCGTAGTCGTGGGCGCGCGCTGGCAGCTCGCCGCCCTTCGCGACTTCTTCCGCCAGCAGGTCGTTGGGCGGCCGGCCAGTCGCGCTCGAAGGCCGGGCGTTGGCCTGGGCCTGCCACGCTGTCGCTTGCTGGGCTAGGTCTGTGTCGTCGGCGAAGTCGCGGCCGCTGAGGAAGTTGCCTTTGACCCACTTCACGAGCGACTCGACGGCGCCCTTCTGGTTGGCGGCGCCCGGCGTGCAGGCTTCCGGGTGGAAGCCAAACTCGCTCGCCAATTGGAGCAGCGCGGGCGTCCAGATCGGGCGGCGCTGCGGATCCCGGCCCGAGGTCACCGTCTTCATGTTGTCGAAGACGAGGACCCAGGGCACGAAGCCGAGGGCGCGGAAGCAGGCGATGAGGCCGCGGAGCAGGTTCTCCTGGCGCATGTTGGACGCGAACCAGACCCAGACCCAGCGGCTGTACTTCAGGCGACAAGCGAGGAAGTAGCGCGTGCGCGGCGGCGCCTGCGTGAAGGGGAAGCGCCGGATCTCGCCCCAGTCGACCTGGAGATACTCGCCCGGCAGGCCCTCGAAGCGCACCGGCACGTCGGCCACCGCCTGCGCCCCTCTCAGGCGCTCGCGCCGGACGGCAGCGCGGAAGACAGAGTGGCCGCCGGGGTAAGGCTTGTCGGGGTCACCGCGGGCGAGCTCGAGCATGCGGGCGGCGGTCAGGCCCTCCTCGAGCCAGCGCCCGATGTCTTCCCGGTAGGTATCGACGATCGAGGGGCGGTCCCGCTGAGCGGGCGCGCGATCGGCCGGCTCTCGTAAGGCGCGGGCCACAGTCACCCGGCTGCGACCAAGCTCCCGAGCAATCTCCCTCTGGCTCTTCCCTCGCTTGTGAAGGAGCTGAATCGAACTGCGTTCCATCTGCCGTAACACTCCTGCCCTCCCCGACACCCGCCGGGGGCTACGTTACGGCACCTGCAGCTGGATCACTTTTACGTCGGCGCGTGGCCCACTTCTTCGTCGGAACTTACATCAGCATCTGCCCGGTCGTTCTTACGAGTGCTCTGAGCGATGAGTTGCACTCGCCTCGGGTTCGCGACTATCACTTCGTTGCCCAT
>DASPXK010000408.1:0-9549 GCA_035637315.1 Chloroflexota bacterium | reverse complement strand
CGTAGGCGCGGTTATCCATCGGCCGCCGAGAGAGGAGATTCGGATGGCTTCCAACGGAGCGAAGCTGCCTAATGACTTGATCGGGATAGCCGGCGTCCACTTCGTGGCGATGAAGCTAACGCTCCGTGCTTTGATCGCTCTGCCCACGGTCCGCAATACTGCCGGCATAGACATCCTCGTTAGCGAACCAAGCACGAGAGCACAAGCGGCTCTGCAGGTCAAGACGTCTTTGAGCAGGGTCTCTATTTGGCCGACGTCCCTTCCGGCGAAGTGTATCCACGGTCTGAGGAGCTTTTATGTCCTTCTGCGATACCTGGCTGCCAAACAAGAATTCGAAGCGTTCTTGGAGGCGGGCGATCGGGTCGCTGAGCAGGTGCGCAAGGGCTTGGAGGAGAGGCAGAAGAAGGGGCAGTCGGAGTTCCCTTTCTGGTCGCTCCCGAAGGGAGACGACGAGATAAAGAGGGTTCGAACCCAGTGGGAGACATGGCGGCCCCGGCAACGTAGCTGGGACCCCAATCGGGGTCGCTGCAGTTGCCCGGCCGCCGTCAGGCCCACTATGCTGGTCTGACATCGGACCAAGACAGGGAGCGGCGAGATGCAGGTGAGGGCGGCATGACGACCCGCGCACAACCAGGCGCAGTGGCGATCGTGGCGGAGGGCGACAGGGCTACCCCGATCCAGGATTTGCGAGAGTGGCTGGCACGTGTCGACGAGATCGACGAGCTGGTGCGGGTCGGTCAGCCCGTCGACTGGGACGAGGAGATGGGCGCCATCGGCTACCTGGTGGCCAAGCAACAGCCCTCACCCGCCATCCTCTTCGAGAATCCGCGCGGCTACGAGAACAGCCCGTTCGGGGCCCAGTTGCTGTGGAACATCCTGGGCCCCAGCCTCAAGCGGATCGCCATCACGCTCGAGGAGCCACCAGATACTCCGACCGTCGAATTGATCAGGCGCGTCAAGGACAAGCAGCGCCAGATCCCGCCTCGCGAGGTGCCGCGCTCGGAGGCGCCCGTTTACGAGAACAGCGTGACCGGCGCCGACGTCGATCTGAGCCAGCTCCCCATCCCGAAGCACTGGCCGCTCGACGGCGGCCGCTACGCAGGCACCGCCGATGCCGTTATCACCCGTGATCCCGACAGCGGCTACCTGAACGTGGGCACCTACCGCATGATGGTCCAGAGCAAGAACCAGGTCGGCCTCTATCTGTCGCCCGGCAAGGATGCCCGCCTCCACATCACTCGCGCCTGGCAGCGCGGTGAGCCGATCTACGTCGCGGCAGCCTGGGGCATCGACCCGTTGTTCATGGTCATCGGCTCGCAGACATTTCCGAAGAACGTCTCAGAGTATGACTTCGCCGGCGGCGTGAAGGGCGAGCCGATTCCGGTCGTGCGAGGAACGACTACCGACCTCTTGGTCCCGGCCAACGCCGAGCTGGTCGTCGAGGGCGTCATTCGGCCGCAGTCGGTGAAGAAGGAGGGCCCGTTCGGCGAGTTCACTGGCTACTACGGCCGGCCCGAGGCCGGCTGTCCGCTGGTGGACGTGACGGCGGTCCACTATCGCACACGCCCGATCCTGACCAACGCCCTGATGGCCGATTACCCCTCCAACGAGCAGAGCGGCTTCTTTTCGGTCATCCGCTCGGCCCGCATCTGGTCCGACCTCGACCGTCTCGGCATCCCCGGCATCCAGGGCGTCTATGCCCACCCGGCCGCCGCCGGCGGCTTCGGCATGACCGTCATCAGCCTCGAGCAGCGCTACGCCGGCCACGCTGCCCAGACCCTGGCGCTGGCCGCTCACGTACCCGGTGGGGCCTACTTCACCAAGTGGATCGTCGCCGTCGACGAAGACGTCGATCCGACCGACACGGACCAGGTCATCTGGGCGATGAGCACCCGCTGCAACCCAATCGAGGACATCGACATCCTCCGCAACACCTGGAGCACATGGCTCGACCCGACCCAGAACCCGCCCGAGGAACGGCCCTACGGCTCGAAGGCGCTGATCAACGCCTGCAAGGAGCACCGCTATCTGCCCGTCTTCTCCAAGCGGACCACGCTCCGCAAGGAGCTGTACGATCGGGTGGCCAGCCGCTGGGCCGAGCTGGGCCTTCCTGGCCAGGTCCCGCCCGTCCGCGCCTTCGAGCAAGAGACCAAGGTCGTCTATCACGAGGTGGGCGGCTTCGAGCCGGGCCACCAGCCCGGTGAGGAGGAGATGTGAAGACGATTCACCGCCAAGACACCAAGTCGCCAAGGGTTGATGTGGAACATCCACTCTCTGCGCTATCTTTGTTCGGTGTCTTAGTGTCGTGGTGTCTTGGTGACTAAGTAATCGATGGAGGGCAACTGAGATGGCGATCACGATCGAGCGAACCGAGACAGGCCAGCGGGGTGGACTGCAGTACCGCGGCTTGAGGAGTTGGCTAGACGAAGTCGAGCGGATGGGCCAGCTCCGTGTCGTGCACGGCGCCAACGCCGAGGAGGAGATTGGGGCAGCCACGGACGTGCTCCAGCACGCCAACGAATCCCCGGCCGCCATGTTCGACCAGGTCCCAGGCTACGCGCCCGACTTTCGAGTTTTCGTCAACGGCTTCGGGTCAACTGACCGAATCGCCCTGACCCTGGGACTGCCGCTTGGACTGCCCAAGGCCGAGCTATGCGAGACGTGGCGGACCAGGATCAAGGATCTGAAGCCGATCCCGCCGGTCGAGGTCTCGGACGCGCCGGTGATGGAGAACGTGCGTCGCGGCGACGAGATCGACATGACTATCTTCCCGGCCCCGAAGTGGCACCCGGACGACGGCGGCCGCTACATCGGGACCGGCTCGTTCGACATCACCCGCGATCCGGACGACGGCTGGGTCAATCTGGGCACGTACCGCGTGATGGTCCACGATCGGAACCGGCTCGGCTACTACATCTCGCCCGGCAAGCACGGCCGGATCCAACGCCAGAAGTATTTCGACCGCGGTGAGCCCTGTCCGGTGGCGATGGTCTTCGGCAGCGACCCGCTCCAATTCCTGGCCTCCTGTACCGAGATCCCGTACGGCCTCAGCGAGTACGACTGGGTTGGCGGGGTGCGCGGCGAGCCGGTCGAGATCATTCGCGGGCCGGTGACCGGGCTGCCGATCCCCGCCGACGCCGAGATCGCCGTGGAGGGCTTCGCCACCACCCAGGAGTTGCTGGTCGAGGGGCCGTTCGGGGAATGGACTGGCTACTACGGCTCGGCCAGCCGCGAGGAGCCGGTCCTCCACGTCGAGGCGCTCTATTACCGCAACCAGCCGATCCTGGTCGGCTCGCCACCCGGCCAGCCGCCTGACGAGCAGGCGCGCTACCGCGCCCTGCTGCGCTCGGCGCTGCTCCGTGACGACCTCGAAAAGGCCGGCATCCCCGACGTGGTCGGGGCCTGGCAGCATGAGGTCGGCGGCTCACGCCTGTTCACGGTCGTGGCGATCACGCAGCGCTACCCCGGGCACGCCCGCCAGGTGCTGCACGTCGCGTCGCAGTGTCACGCGGGCGCATACGCAGGCCGCTACGTCGTGGTGGTCGACGATGACATCGAACCGACCAACCTCGAGGAGGTGATGTGGGCGCTCTGCACCCGCTCCGATCCGGCCACCTCGATCGACATCATCCAGCGCGCCTGGAGCACGCCGCTCGACCCGAGGATCCCGCCCGAGAGGAAGCGGGTCAAGGACTTCACCAACTCGCGCGGCCTGATCGACGCGACTCGCCCGTGGGAATGGCGCGACGAGTTCCCACCCCTCAACGTCCCGCCCCGCGAGCATCGCGAGGCGGCCAGGAAGCGCTGGGGGTATCTGCTCGAGGGGTAGCTAATCGTTCACCACAGAGCGCACAGAGCGCACAGAAACTCTCGCCGATGTCTGTGCCAATGCTCGGTGCTCTCCGTGGCCTCGGTGGTGAAGCGACGGGTAAACGATGGCTGATCCCGAGGCGGCGCGCGCCCTGCTGAAGGGGGCGTTCGACACTCACGTCCACAGCGCGCCCGACGTGCTACCGCGCAAGTTCGACGACCTCGAGCTGGCTCGGCGGGCTCGGGATTCCGGGCTGGGCGGGTTCGTGCTCAAGTCACACTACGCCTGCACGGCCGATCGCGCGACAATCATCCGGAAGCTGGTCCCAGAGGTCCAGGCGTTCGGTTCGCTGACGCTCAACAACTCGGTTGGCGGACTCAACCCGATCGCCGTCGACATCGCGGCGCGGCTGGGCGCGAAGGTGGTCTGGCTGCCGACGGTCGACTCGGAGAACGAGCTGCAGAACGTAGCTGGGCAGAAGGATGAGCGCAAGCTGCCGTACTGGATGGGCATCGCGCGCGAGATGCGGGCGCTGGGCATTGCCGGCGAATGGCTGCGCGTGACGGAAGATGGCGCCGTCACGTCCGCGACCCGCCAGTGCCTCGGGCTGATCGGCAAGCACGACATGGTGCTGGCCACGGGACACATCCGTCCCTCCGAGCTGCTGCCGGTCGTGAAGGCGGCGAAGGAGGCCAAGGTCCTGCGGATCGTCGTGACCCACCCGGAGTTCCCGACCACCCTGCTGAGCATCGAGTACCAGAAGGAGCTCGCTCGCCACGGCGTCTTCTTCGAGCGGTGCTTCACGACGCCTTTCACCAACAAGGTCTCCTGGGAGCGGGTCTTCGAGAACGTGCGCCAGGTCGGCCCGTCCAGCACGATCATGGCCAGCGACCTGGGACAGACCACGGCCCCGTTCGTCGATGACGGGCTCGCGATGTACATCGCCAAGATGCTCGACGCGGGCTTCGACGCGCCGGCCATCCGCCAGATGGTCCACACCAACCCCGGCCAGCTCCTCGGCGCGATCTGAACCGTCACCAGAGCCCGGTACTGAGGCCACGTAGTGCCATAGCTGCGACCGCTGCGGCTGCCGCTATTGCGCCAGATAGATCCAGCGGAACTGGGGGAACAACCGGCTGAGGCGCCGCTGCCAATTCTGATCGTTGGACACCACGACCTCGCAGCCCGACAGTAGGGCAGAGGCAGTGAGGATTGCATCGGGCAGCGGAAGACGTGTCAGGGCCCGGACGTTGGCTGTCTCGAGCGCCACGTCCATGTCGACCGGCAGCACCTGGAGGTTGGGGAATCCGCGAAGGAAGGCGTGCATGTAGCTCAGCTCAACGCCCCCTGCTCGGATTGGGCGGATCAGGAGCTCAGCCGCGCTGATCACGGAAAGATATGCCCTGAGCGGATTGTCGCCTGCGGCGATACGTCCGAAGAGATGCCGCGCCAGGGGATGGACTGCTTCGGCAGCGCTGTGATAGGCGATGCAAGCGCTGGTGTCCAAGAAGACTCTGTGGGCACCTTCGACGGCTTGGTCGAGACTCGCGACGTCCAACCTACTGTTCCGGCTCTCCCGCCCGACCCCAGCTCGCGCGTTCCTCGGCAAGAAACCGACGGGTGTCCTCCGGATCAGGAAAGAGGTGGGTGAGTCGGCCAGCAAACGCCTCGGCGATCTGTTCCGGCCGTTTGAACAGGAGCACCAGACTGTCGTCTATGACCTCGACGAACAGTCGATCTCCGCGGCGCCAACCGGTGCTGCGCAGCGCTCGTGCGGGCAAATTGACAGCCCCCCGGCCGCTGATGGTGACGTCGCCAAGCAGTTCCCGCATCTTCTGGCCCTCCTTCCCGGTGCGATCTGTTATGCATTCTCACCAATATGCATGGCAAGGCGATATTTTAGCAGACAGCAGGCTGCGCATGCATGCACCGCCCCCGGCAGGTGTAGTCGACGTTGGTCGCAGACGACGGACGCACGACAGACGGACGCTGGCATCTTCCAGGGGTAGTTTTTGCGGAGGCGAGGACTACTGCACCTGGAACGTCTATATGTGGAAGAAGACGGACTAGCTGGCGAAGTCGCCCAGGATTGGGCGCTCCAGGCGGGCGTAGTCTGGCCCGCTCATCGCGATCGAGAGGTCGCGCGCGCCGGCGTTGAAGGCGATCTCCGAGCGGGCGGCGATGGACCGGTCGGCGTAGGTGGCCAGGCCGAATAGGCTGCCGAAGGGCGGGACCGCGCCGACTGGTGCGCCCACGATCTCCTGGACCCGCTCGGGATCGACCATCCGCACGCTCCTGACCCGCGTCTGGCGCCTGAACGCCCGACCGTCGAGTTGGCGATCGGCCGGAATGACGACCAGAACGATCTGGTCACCGGCGTGGCAGACGAGCGCCTTGGCCCCCGCCTGGAGCGGAGTGCCGCGAACGCGGGCCGCCTCCTGGCTGGTTCGGACCGGCGCGTGGCGCAGGATGCGGTAGGCGATTCCGTTTGAAAGGAGCAAGTCCAGAATGCGGCGGGTAAGCGTCGACTCCACGGCACCCAGATTCTTGCACGCGGCCGGCCAGGGCTGCGATAGCCGGGCCGGGTCGGCTAACATGCGTCGCGAGCGCTGGCACGGCCCCCGAGCGGCGCGGCCAGGCCATCCAATCCGGACCCCAGGATCTGCCACGTGTGGCACGTCGAAGCCGAGCTTCTGAAGTACCGCGTCGTCCTGACGCTGATCGCCACGCTCGTGCTCTTCGTCCTGGTCGTGCTACCGTTCTCGGTAGCTAGCATGGTCGACGACCTGTTCGCATCGCCCGACGGACGGGTGTTTCGGATCAGCGAGGTGCCGCCGGGCGGCCCAGCCGCCACCCACTCCAACCTGCACGTCACCGTGGCGACGCTCGACGAGGTCCAGCGGCTGGTGACGCTCCGCGTCTCGGGCCACCACATCTGCCGCCCCGCATGTGACTGGAGTGATCGAGTGACGCTGTTCGCGCTCGCGGAGAACCCGGGCGAGACCGAGGGACTGCCGCCGTCCGGTAGCGTCTCGATGCCTCCCACCGCCGTCGACGTGACGCACACCTTCCAACTGCCCATTCGTGGCAACCCGATCCGCTACCCGTTCGACGCCTACTGGATCCGGCTGGGGATCGTTCACCAGCGGGTCTATCCGGACGGAACGCTCTACACGCTGACGCCGCGGGACGAGCCAGGCCACATGTTCATGACGATCCAGGAGCAGCTCTCGCGCCAGTGGATGAGCCCACCCGCGCCGCTCGACCCGCAAGGGGCGCAGGGACCGGAAGACCCGTACGAGTATCTCCAGGTCTTCGACCTGTCGTTCGCACGGCCCCTGTACTTGCAAGTATTGAGCGTCGTCCTGGTCCTGCTGGCCGCGGCCGCGGCTGCATACGCGGTGTTCATGGGACCGTTTCATGACTTGATCATCAACTCGGGCGCGCTCGTGCTCGGGGTGTGGGGGATCCGCTCCATCCTGACTCCCCAGAACATGTACTTCGTGACGGCCATAGACATTGCCCTGTCGGTCGTCGTCGTCTTCCTGCTCGGGGCGATCAGCGTTCACGCTCTCCTGATCTTCCACAAGCGCAGCGGGCTGCGAAACACAAGCCCGGCCGCTGGCAAGTAAGCCCCCTAACGGGCCGTGGCCTTCTTCCTGGCGTGGTGGCGACGCGCCTTGGCTCGATTGCCGCATACCTTCATGTCGCACCACTGGCGGCTGCGGTTCCGACTGGCGTCGAGGAACAGCCAGCCGCAGCGCGACTCGGCGCACTCCCGGACACGGTCCAGCCGCTCGGACGTGAGCAGCTCCGCTGCCGAGTGAGCCACGCTCCAGATCACGCCGTCGAGGGCGCGGTCGTCGGCAGCCCAGTCCCAGCCCAAGCCGTCCGGGCCGGGGACGAGCCGAAGGCGTGCGAGCGCCATCGACAGTTCGGCGTTCAACGTGGCGAGGTCGGCCGGCCGAGTCGAGCGCCCGTTGACGAGCGCTGAGAAGGCCCGGTAGATCGCCTCCCGCAAGCCGGTCGCGCGCTTCAGGACTGTGGCCGCCTCAGCCTGGCGGTCGGCAGCCTCCTGGAGCAGGCGCCTCTTCTCGGAGCCGGTGACAAGGCCGGCCTGCTCGCCCCAGCTTACGAGCTCGGCGTAGCCACCGAGCCCCTCGCGAGGCTGGTCGCGACCTCGCCCGCCAACCGTGTTCGCGAAGTCAAGGCACGGCTCGCCGCCGCTGAAATCGAACGTCGGCTCTTTGACCTGCACCGCGCCGTCTCCAGTCCTCCTCTTCACCTAACCAATGATAAACGCTTGACAGGTTACCAACAAGCTGATAGGATAGTAACTAGCAATGCGCGCATGGCAGGTTAGAGACTTCGGGCGACAGAGGGCTAATTGCAACGTTTTCGCCCCAGGCCGTGTTCAGGCTAAGTGGAGGCTGGATCGACATGGAAGGACTGATCGTGCTCGTTATCTTGATTGCCCTGGACGCCGCGGCGCTGCGCTGGGGCTGCAACAGCTCCGAACGCGTCCGCACCAAGGAGCAGGCGCTGGCCGGCTACGGAGTGACCTGGCGTGAGCCGGCCGACTAGCGGACCGCTCGAGGGAGAAGGGCAGGTATTGGCAGTGATCAACGACGCGGGACTACTCCTGGAGTTGGCCAGGGACCGCCAGCGAGATCTGATTCGTGAGGCCCAGGCTTCTTATCGGCGACCTGATCCGAGCCCGTCGCCGCTGCAGAGCCACCTGGCGCGCCAGCTCCGAAATCTTGCCGACTGGCTCGACGGCGCTGGTCGCCACGCGGAGGCCGTCCATGTCCACTGAAGCGGCTGCTGAGAGCAAGCCCTCGCCCGGCGTCGGCTGGCTATCGGACGTGGTCGTGGACTGCTCCGATCCAGAGCGCCTGGCGGCATTCTGGGGCTCACTGCTCGGCCTGGAGGTGGCCCAGCGCATCGAGACGTACGTCATGCTGGCCAGGCTGTCCGGTGGGCTAGCGGTCGGCTTCCAGAGGGTCCCCGAGCCGAAGGTCACCAAAAATCGCATTCACCTCGACCTCACCGTGCCGGACCTGGAGGCCGCGACGCGCCGCGTCGAAGAGCTCGGCGGCCGCCGGATCGGCGACGTCAAGACCTGGCGCGTGATGCGCGACCCCGAGGGCAACGAGTTCTGTTTGCTGCCGGAAGAGCCGGCCGCCCCTTAGCTGGCCTAGCTTCTTCCTCTTCTGCGGCGTGCTTGCGCGGGGGGACCCGCTTGTCCGCCTGGCTCTGAGGCCGCGAGGGTGATGCGGCCACCGAGCTGCTGCAATACGTGGAACTCGTCCAGGCAGTGCCAGCTCTCGGCAATTTGATCGCCAGCGAGGCGGAAGAAGCCCATACATGTGACCGAAACCCGCCGGTTGGTCGGGTCCAGCCCCATCACCCCGCCTTGGTCCGTGCCTGTTACGGTCAGACGGGCCGCGACGATGCCATTCGCCTCGGCTAGCTCGTCGATCGTAACGTCCAGGTCTCGGTAGGTGTTGCGATTTCTCTCGACGAGCTGCCTGAGAGCGGCTCGCCCACGACGTATTCTCCCGCCATGGTGGCGGACGTAGTCCTCGGCGATCAACTGGTCGATGAGACCCAGTTGGCCCTGTTCCCAGACCTCCTCGAGATAACGACGGACCGTGGCCTCGTTATGTCCGTTCGGCATTCGTGTCACCCGCTTCCCGTTCCCTGTCCTTCGGCGGCGGGGTTGGACTTCGGTGCCT
>DASPXK010000407.1:0-3058 GCA_035637315.1 Chloroflexota bacterium | reverse complement strand
AGCCAGCCGTTGCCGTCGACCGCGTCCTTGAGGCCGCCCGCAGACTGCTCGCGCGGCGGGAGGCGCTGACGCATGAGCGTGAGGTCGGCCTGTTCGGCGAGCTTTACGTACTGGACAGACTTATCTCGATCCTGGGCCCCCAGGCGGCGCTCGCGTCCTGGCGAGGCCCGGACGCCGAAGAACACGACTTCGGATTCGCCTCCCTGAGCGCCGAAGTCAAGACGACGACCTCAGAACGGCGCGAACACTGGATCGAGTCACTGACCCAGTTGCTCCCGCCAGGGTCGCGCCAGCTGTGGCTCGTGTCGATCCAGCTCACGGGCGCGGGGCCAGACGATGGACTGCGGCTCCCCGACCTCGTGACGAGTGTCCGCGCACGCTGTCAGGGCCTTCGGTCGGAGTTCGACCGCCGGCTGCGCGCCGTGGGCTGGGACGACCTCCAGGCCGACCTCTACCCGCGCTTCTGGCGCCCGCGCGGCCCCGTCGGCCTCTATCTTGTGGACCAGGATTTCCCACGCCTAACGCCAGAGTCGATCCAGACGCTTGGGCTGCCGGTAGCGGCGATACGGGAGGTCCGTTACCGCGTCGACCTGACCGGGCGCCCACCCGTCGCCGACCCGCCGACGCCCCTGAACGTGATCCTTGACATGGAGGACGAGCGAGGATGGCCGATTCGCTGACGGAGGCCTACCGCGCCGCGCTCAACGCGATGGCCGAGTCAGGCCCCAAGCCGCTCGTCAAAAGGGCGACGCTCGAGGCCGAGGACATCGACCCCTCGGCCGACGTCGGCGAGGCGGCCTTCCGAGCCCACCTCGTCATCGCGGGTCCAAATGACCCATTGGTCCACCGGCTACGTCTGCTTCTGGCTCGCTGGGACGACCAGGACAGCGGCATCCCATGGGCCCGCGGGTCCGAGCCGCGCACACCGCAGCGGCGTCAGGTGATCTACCAGGCGCTCGGCCTCGACGCGGACACCCGCGCCCTGGCCGACCAGATATTCCGCGTCTTTGAGGACCGCACCATCATCATCAGCAAGGAGTTCGAGCCCTGGTACTCCGAGGAGCGGCGTAGCCAGCGTCCCTACTACTGGCCGCACTACGCGGAGTACCTGCGTGAGCGCAAGGGCTGGGATGTGCAGGCGCTGGCCTCGCTTGACAGGAACGCTATTCGAGTAGTCGAGCGGCTCGCCGACCCGGAGCGCAAGGAGGCATACCAGTCCAAGGGTCTTGTCGTGGGGTATGTCCAAAGCGGCAAAACCGCCAACTTCACCGGCGTCATCGCCAAGGCGGTCGACGCGGGCTACCGCCTAATCCTTGTCCTCACCGGCACGACCGATATCTTGCGCCGCCAGACCCAGCGGCGCATCGATATGGAACTCGTGGGTGAGGAGAACATCCTGCGCAACGCCCCGAAGGACGCGCTCGACGGCGAAGCGATCGTCGACTATCTAGTCGATGATCCGGACTGGCGAGATGGCATGTTCATCCGGCACGGCATCCTGCCATCCGCCGTCGGTGCTCCCGACATCATCCGCCTCACCGCCTACGACAGTGACTACCAGGGCCTCCGCGCCGGCATCGCCGCGTTGGAGTTTGAACGCCGAGATCACGAAGTGCCCCTGTATGATCCGCAGAACCTGTATCAGGCCAACGTCCGGCTCGCGATCGTTAAGAAGAACTCCAGGGTCCTCACCAAGCTGGTTCGGGACCTGCGTCGCGCTAAGGAGCTACTAATCGAGGTCCCCACACTGATCATCGACGACGAGTCGGACCAGGCCTCGGTGAATACGACCAGGCCCCGAGGAGAGCGGGACGAGGAGCACCGGGAACGCACGGCGGTGAACCGGCGTATTTCCGACCTGCTTGGGCTGCTGCCCCGCGCCCAGTACGTGGGCTACACGGCCACTCCGTTCGCCAACGTCTTCATCGATCCCAGCGACGCGGTGGACATCTTCCCCAAGGACTTCATCCTGAGCCTGGACCGCCCCCCCGACTATATGGGCGCCAGCGACTTCCACGACCTCGACGACGACCCCCCGGCGGAGGAACAGACCGTCGAGAACTCCCGGGAAAAGGCGCACGTGCGCTCACTGAGCGGGGACGATCAGCACTCGGAAGCGGAGCTGCGCCAAGCCATCGACGCGTTCGTGCTCACCGGCGCCGTCAAGCTCTACCGTGAAGAGCATGGCCTCGGGGCTGGCCATTTTCGGCACCACACCATGCTCATCCACCAATCCGTCAAGATGAGCGAACACAGGGAGCTGGCCAGCGCGGTCCGCGCGCTGTGGGCCGGTGCCGGCTATCTTTCGCCTACCGCGCTGCCACGCTTGCGCCAGTTGTACCTCACCGATCTGCTTCCGGTCTCGCGCGCCCTCGCCCCCGATCTAACGACGCCAGGGGATTTCGAGGAGCTTGTCCCATATATTGCCCGTACGGTCCAGAGGATCCAGCAGGAGTGGGCCGACCCCGTCATCGTCGTCAACAGCGACAAGGAGATCGCCCAGCAGGCCGTCGACTTCGAGAAGAGGTCGGTCTGGCGCATCCTGGTCGGCGGCACCAAGCTGTCGCGCGGCTTCACCGTCGAGGGTCTCACGATCTCGTACTACCGCCGGACGGCCCGTCAGGCCGACACCCTCATGCAGATGGGACGGTGGTTCGGTTTCCGCAAGGACTACCGCGACCTCGTCCGACTGTACATCAGCCGCTCCGAACGGAAGGGCAGGGACACTTACGACCTGTACGAGGCGTTCGAGGCCGCCTGTCTGGACGAGGAGTTCTTCCGGGACCAGCTGCGGAAGTACGCCCACATGGTGGACGGCAAGGCGCAGATCCTCCCGCGTGATATCCCGCCGTTGGTCGCCCAGCACCTGCCCTGGGTTCCACCGACCGCGCGTAACAAGATGTTCAACGCCCGCCTGGTCGAGCTACGCTCGCCCGGGGAACCCATCGAACCCCGAGCGTATCCCAACGATACGCAGGCCATCAGGCGCAACACCGAGATCCTCCTGCCGCTGTTGGACGCCGCCAAGACGGTCAAGACGTTCCAGTACGAGTCCGGA
>DASPXK010000406.1:0-5882 GCA_035637315.1 Chloroflexota bacterium | reverse complement strand
CAGGAGCCAGGAGCCAGGAGCCAGGAGCCAGATGGTATCCTCACTGCAAGGTTGTTGCCCCCATCACCCCTCCCCCAGCCCCTATCCCCCAGCCGTGTCACTTCGCGACGAGTTCGAACAAACCGCCTTCGAGATCCTCGATACCTGGCACAGGCTCAACCCTGTCGAGGCGTCGTGGCTGGGAATCCACGCCTACGACGACCAGCTTCGTGAGCTGAGCGGGGAGGGGATCGAGGAGCAGGCGGCGTTCCTCGGCGACTCCCTCCAGCGGCTGGGCGGCATCTCGGTAGGAGAGCTGCCGACTGAGCTGGCCGTCGACTATCAGCTTCTGGTGGCGACTCTTCGGTCGGAGCTGTGGTCGATCGAGAAGGCTGCCGATTGGCGGCGTAACCCAGCCATCTACGTTCAGGAGCCGCTGTTCGGACTACTCGTCGTGGCGACCCGCGAGTACGCACCCCTGGACCAGCGGGCGGCGAGCCTGCTGGGCCGACTGGAGCGACTTGACAAGACGCTGCAGGCCGGACGGGTGAACATCAGCAACCCGCCGGCCATCTTCGTCGAGACGGCGGTCCAGGCGGCGCGGGGCGGAGCGAGCTTCGTCCGGCGGGCTGTTCCGGACGTGGCCGACCAGGTGCCCGACCTGCGCGACGCGCTGCTCAAGGCGTCCGAACGGGGCGGCGCGGGGCTGGACCAGTTCGCGGACTATCTGGCCTCGGAGGTGCGGCCGCTCGCCAACGGCGAGGTTGCGATCGGCCGCGAGCTGTTCGAGGAGCGGCTGCACGATTGGCACATGCTCGATATCACGGCGGTCGAGCTGGAAGCGGCCGGCCGACGGCTGTTCGACCAGACCGTGGTCCAGCTTCGCGAGCTTGCGGCCGACGTCGCGCCCGGACGGGACTGGCCGGAGTTGGTCGACGAGGCCCGAGCCGAGCATCCGACAGCCGACGAGCTGCTGGACGCGTATCGCGACGAGCTGGCGCAGCTGCGAGCTTTCATCCATGAACGAGAGCTGCTGACCATCCCCGAGGGCGAGCGGCTAGACGTGGTAGAGACGCCCCTCTTCGAGCGGGCGGTGATCCCCTACGCGGCCTACATGCGGCCGGCCCCGTTTGAGACGAGCCAGGAGGGCCAGTTCTGGGTGACGCCGATCGACGCTGACCGGCCGCCAGAGGAGCGGGCGGCCCAGCTCCGCGAGCACTGCCGCGCCAGTCTCTCGATCACCGCGCTGCATGAAGGCTATCCGGGCCACCACTTGCAGCTCGTGCTGGCGAACGCCGTCCCCTCGTTCGTCCGCAAGCACGCCGCGAGCGATCTGTTCGCCGAGGGCTGGGCTTTTTACTGCGAGCAGCTGCTTGGCGAGCACGGCTACTACACCGATTGGCGGCTCAGGCTGTTCCAGCTCAAGGACCAGCTCTGGCGGAGCGCGCGTGTGATCATCGATCCGAGCCTGCACACGGGTCGAATGAGTGTCGAGGAGGCCGTCGAACTGTTGGTCGAGGGCGCCCACCTGGCACGCGCGCAGGCCGAGGGTGAGGTGCGCCGCTACTGCATGACGCCGACGCAGCCGATGACCTATGCGATGGGCAAAGAGCAGATCCTAGTCCTACGCGACGAGTTGTCCGGCCTCCCGCAGCGGCGGTTTCACGACCTCTTGCTGGCCAGCGGCACGCTCCCGTTCGCGCTCGTCCGGCGGGAGATACGTTCCCGTTTGTCATCCTGAGCGCAGCGAGGGAACCGCACCCCGGGCTACGGTACGGTTCCTTCGCTGCGCTCCCAACGAAAATGAACTTTCATTCGCTCGGGGCGGGCCGAAGGCCATGACT
This sequence comes from Chloroflexota bacterium, assembly GCA_035637315.1. Taxonomy (GTDB): domain Bacteria; phylum Chloroflexota; class UBA6077; order UBA6077; family JACCZL01; genus DASPXK01. The sequence continues at coordinate 4,059 of DASPXK010000406.1, read as the reverse complement.
CCTCAGGATGACAATGCCGAGCGGCTCAGTCCTCGTCGCCGCCGCTGAGGAAGCCAAAGATACGCAGGATGGCGAGGAACAAGTTGAAGATGTCCAGATAGATGCTGACCGCCATCATGACGGCGTTTCCCTCACCCTGTTCCGCGTACTTGAGGCGCTGGATGTCGTACATGACGAAGCCGGAGAACAGGATCGCCGTAACGGCCGACAGGAGCAGGTAGAAGAGCGGCGACTGGAAGAAGATGCCGACCAGCCCGGCCACGATGACCGCGATCAGCGCCGCGCTCAAATATCCGGCCATCCCGCTCAGATCGCGCTTGGTAGTCCAGGCGTAGGCGCCGAGCGCCAGCGTCAGGCCGGCCGTGGTGGTCGCCGCGTTGATCACGACGCTGCCCATCCCGCGCGCCACATAACTCTCGATGATCAGTCCGAGCGCCATACCCTCGAAAACGCTAAAGGCGTAGAACAGGCCCAGTCCCACGGCTGGCCTGGCGCGCAGCAAGAACAGGGCGATCAGACAGCCGATCGAGCCGACGATCGACAACAGCAGCGCGGCTGGGCCCAAGGCGCGTCCGATGACGGCGCCACCAGCCGTGAACACCAGCGAGAACGCCAGCAGGCCAAACACCTGGCCGACCAGCGTCCCCCGCCGCGCCCGCTCCAGAGCTTGATCGTAATACATCTCGCAGCTCCCTCCCTGCCCGCGACACTCGATAAGCGAAGCCACCTCGATTATATAGGCCACAGCCAACATTTGCATCACTTCAAGACCTTAACTTCATGAGGTGGCACGTACGGCGCGTGGGAGAGGGGGCCAGTCATCCGGGGACCTCCGCGGGTCTGCCCCCACGCGGGTACAATCGCAACACGAGTGTGAGTCCTGTTGCAGCGGGGTCTGGTCTGAGCGGCGAACAGCGTGCGTTGCTGGCGGCCGAGCACGCCAACATGCTGGCGTGTATTCGATGCGGCCAGTGCCTCACGTCGTGCCCAACCTACGTGCTATCGATGCACGAGGCGGAGGGCCCGCGGGGGCGTGTGGCGATGGCTCGCGCACTGCTCGAGGGCCAGCTCGAACTAACGCCCGAGCTGATTGCGCACGAGCGCAACTGCCTGGTATGCGATGCGTGTAGCGCGATCTGCCCGGCCGGGGTGCAGATGGACCCGCTCCAGGTTGCGCTGCGGGCCGCGATGGACTCCAGCGTCACGCGACCGCCCTGGCAGCGGCTGATGCGAGGGCTGGTGTTCCGCCAGGTCTTCTCGAACATGCGCGTCTTTCGGTCAATCGTCCGCTTGCTCTGGCTGTATCAGCGATTCGGCGTGCAGCGGCTGGCGCGTGGGCTGGGCATCTTGAAGCTGCTGCGCATGGAGGAGATGGAGACGCTGCTGCCGCGCGTGACGGAAGACTTCCTGGTGCCACGGGGCGAACGGCACCCGGCTTCAGATGGGAGCCGTGAGCCTCTGGGCGTGTCGTTCTTCGCGGGCTGTATCATGTCGACCGCGTTCGCCGAGATCGATCGGGGCACGATCCGGGTCCTCCAGCGGGCCGGCTGCGACGTGGAGAACACCGCTGGCCAGGGCTGCTGCGGGGCGCTCAACTTCCACGCCGGAGACCTCGAAGGCGCCAGGCGCTTGGCCCAGCGCAACATCGCGGCGTTCGAGGAAGACTTGGGCGGCCCGATCGTGGTCAACTCGGCCGGTTGTGGGGCCATGCTCAAGGAGTACGCGCACCACTTCCGCGACGACCCGACCTGGGCCGAGCGCGCCAGGGCGCTGAGCGCCAGAGTCAAAGACGTGACCGAGCTGCTGGCCGGCCGCGAGCTGCCGATGCGGCGCGATCTGGGCGTCAGCGTGACGTATCAGGAGCCGTGCCACCTGGCGCACGCGCAGCGCATCGTCCAGCAGCCGCGAGCGTTGTTACGAGCGATTCCGGGCCTCGAGCTGCGAGAGATGGCCGAGAGCAGCCTGTGCTGCGGCAGCGCGGGGATCTACAACCTCACCAACCCGGTCGAGTCGCGGCAGCTTCGAGACCGCAAGCTCGACAATGCCCTGGCGACCGGGGCCAGCGTGATCGTGACCGCCAACCCGGGCTGCCTGATGCAGCTCCAGGGCGGGCTGGCAAGACGGGGCAGCGACGTGCGCGTCAAGCACATCGTTGAGCTGCTGGACGCCGCGACGGCGGAATGACGAATGAAGAATGAAGAATGGAGAATGGAGAACGGTGGGCCGGAGGCATGAGTTTTGGTTCGGCTGGCATCGCCTTCGATCTCCGACGGCTCCTACGGAGCAGCGAGTCGAACGCCAGCAGCTCTCGATCGTCGGTTCTTGATTCCGCGGCTGAGCTGCAGACGTACGCCTATGACGCGTCGTTCCTGACTCAGCTTGAACCGCGCGCGCCCGATGTGGTGGTGATCGCCCGCTCGACCTACGACCTCCAAATGGTGATGGGGTACGCGTTCGAGCGCGGGATCCCAGTCACGCCGCGTGGCGCCGCATCGGGCCAGGCGGGCGGGTCGGTGGCGACGCACGGTGGGATCGTCCTGGCGCTCAACGCGATGGATCGGGTGCTGGAGATCGACGCTGCCAACATGCAGGTCTTCTGCGAGCCGGGCCTGGTCCACGCCAGGCTGAACGAGCAGCTCGCTCCGCACCGGCTGATCTTCCCCCCCGACCCCGGCTCGACTCGGATGGCCACCATTGGCGGCATGGCGTCCACCAACGCCCACGGCATGCGGGCCGTCAAGTACGGCCCGACCAGCGCCTGGGTCCTGGGCCTGGAGGTGGTCCTGCCGGACGGGCAAGTGATCGAGACCGGCTCGGCCGGATCGCGAGCCAAGCAGTCGTCGGCCGGGCTCGAGCTGACCAAACTGTTCGTGGGGGCGGAGGGCGTGCTGGGCGTGATCACGAGGCTGCGCCTGAAGCTGATGCCGATCCCTCCGGCGCGGGCGATCGTGCTGGCGTTGTTCGACGTGCTCGAGAAGGCTGGCCAGGCGGTGCAAGCTGTCTTCGGCGGCGGGATCAGCCCGTCGGCAGTCGAGATTCTGGACCAGCGCTGCATCCAGGCGGTCAATCTGTACCGCCCGGCTATCGAGCTGCCGGATGCCGAGGCGCTGATCCTGTTCGAGGTCGACGGCAACCCACCCGGCGTGGGCTGGGACGCGGAGCGGATCACAGACCTGGTCCGCCCGCTGGCGACGAGCGTGGAGTGGTCCGACGAGCCGCAACGGATCGCGGCGCTCTGGGAGGCCCGCTCGGTGGTGGGGGCAGCCGTCGGCATGCTGCGGCCAGGCTCGAATCGCGCCTACTGCGGCGAGGACATCTGCGTGCCCGTCGCGCGCATCCCCGACACGCTGCGGGCGATCCAGGACATCGGCGCCAAACATCGGGTCCCGATCGCCACGTACGGCCACATCGGCGGGGGTGGATTGCATCCGGGCCACCTGATCGACGCGCGCGACCCGGACGAGGTGCGCCGCGTGCTGCTCGTGGCCGACGACATCCACGACCTCGCCCTTCGGATCGGCGGAACGACGACGGGCGAGCACGGGGTGGGCGTGGCCCGGGCGCCCTACATGGCCCGCGAGCACGGGCCAGCTCTGGAGGTCATGCGCCGCATCAAGCAAGCGCTCGACCCGAAGGGGATCATGAACCCGGGCACGATCTTCGAGAGCGAGGCGTGCGCACCCCAGTGGAAAGCGGACTCAGTGCGACTGGCGGGCACCGGGCAGGGCGAGGTTGATCCAGGGTGACTAAGCCGTCTCGTCTATCATCGTCAGCGGGGCTACCGAGATCCTGTGCTTCGCTCCGGAGGCCAAGTGGGGACCGGCTCGCGAACGCGGGGTCGCCTTGTAGCGGGGCAGTGACGTTAGCACCGACGACCGGGAGATCGAACCTGCAGCCGCTCAAGACGGGCAACGTACTTGGGACGCCTTGCGGCACCCTGTCAGACCCGCTGAGGCGGCAGGGCGTGAGCGCTCCGGGTGTTGGCCTCGCATGCGCGCGGTTAGCAGCGGCCGAAGACCTTGATCTTGACCTGCTATACATTTGTCCCAAACAGGTTTT
>DASPXK010000405.1:0-29259 GCA_035637315.1 Chloroflexota bacterium | reverse complement strand
TGGTCCGGGTGCTGCCAGGCAGTCAGCCACAGGTACGGCAGCTGATCGCGACAGGCCGCCTCCAACTTGCGGCACGAGCGCACCCCGCTCATGAACCCATACAACCACACGCACAGCAACGCCCGCGGATCGTAGGCCGGCGTGCCCAGCGGGTCGCCATCGACCGCGATACCCAACTCGGACCAGGTCGACCGATCCAACGCGTCGACGAACTCCGCCACGAAGCGGGCCGGATGATCGCCCGCTATCAGCTCTGTCAGCGTGGGCGGGAACAGCCAGGTCTGATCTCGGCTCAGCGGGCGCAGCGGCATCGCCCCTCACCTCCTCAGCAACTCGCCGCTACCTTAGCCCATCCCCCAGCCAATCCGGTACGCTTAGCGCGACCCGCTCTCGCCAGTTCGCGCAGACTTTCACCACCCCCGCTACTCGGCGTGCAGGCTTTTTGAGACAGCCTGCATGCCGTGCCCCTACGGCTCGTGCGCTGTCAACCCTGAATTTTCGATGGAGACGCGAACCGCCCGGAACACAGTCTCCACCATGAAGTCCTCCTCCGCCCCGGGCCCTACCCCCCGCGGCGCGCCCGCTCGCAGAACTGGCGGACCTGGTCGGGGAACTCTTTGACGCTGATCGGCTTCATCAGGTAGCCGTCGAAGCCGGCCTCCAGGAGTCGCTCCTGGTCCTCCCTCATCGCCAGGGCGGTCAGCGCGACGACCGGGATCGCCGCCGTGCTCGGCTCGCCCTTGAGGTGAGTTAGAGCTTGCGCGCCGTCCATGTCGGGCAGCTGGATGTCCATCAGGATCAGGTCCGGGCGATGGGCGCTCGCCAGCTCGAGCCCGGCCGTGGCGTTACTGGCCTCCAGGGTGCGGTAGCCCTTGAACTGGAGCACGTCGCGCACGAGCTTCAGGTTCCTCTCGTTGTCCTCGACGATCAGGACCAGCTCTCCAGCCATGGCTACCTCACGTGCCGAGCGCGGCCCGGACAAGCTCTACAAAGGCTGCTCGGTTGAACTCCCCCTTCTGGGCCAGGAAGCTGATCTGGCCGTTCAAGCGCGCCTTCTCCTCCTCGCTCATCGCCTTGGAGGTCAGGATGATGATCGGGATTGCCGCGGTGGCAGGGTTGGCCCTGAGTTGTTCGACGACCGTGAAGCCGTCCACGTCGGGCATCAGCAGGTCCAGGATCACCAGGTCCGGGGACTCCCGCTGGGCTGCCGCCACGCCCTCTTCGCCGCCCGCCGCCGTCAAGACCGTGTAGCCGGCCGGCTGGAGGATCGCCTGCAGCAGCTCCAGAGCCAGCGGGTCGTCGTCGACGGCCAGGACTTTGGCTGCTCCGTCCTGGACCTTCGAGCCAGCCGTGAATCGGTGCAGGGTAGCGAGCAGCGCATCTCGACTGACGGGCTTGACCAAGTAGTCGGCGGCCCCCAGCGCGAACCCTTTCCCGCGCTCGTCGAGCATCGAGACGATGACGACCGGGATGTCGGCGAGGGCGGGATCGGCTTTGGCACGGCCGAGGAAGTCCCAGCCGTCCAGCTTCGGCAGCGAGATGTCCAATGTAATCGCGCCCGGGCGCAGTCGACGGGCCATCTCGAGCCCCTCTTCGCCGTCGCGCGCGACAGCCACCTTGAAGCCGGCTCCAGACAGGTAGAGGGTCAGCAGGTCGATCGCGCGCCGATCGTCCTCGACCAGCAGCACCGTCGGGCCGCTCCCCTCCTCGGCCTCGAGCGCTGGCCCCCGCGTGCCTGGGCCCATTGCCTCCGCCGCCCGGCCAGGCTGTCGGATCGGCAACATGAAGCTGAAGGTGCTGCCGACCCCAATCTGGCTCTCCACCCAGATCCGCCCCCCGTGCAGCTCCACCAGCTTCTTGGTCAGCGCCAGCCCCAGCCCGGTGCCCTCCGTCTTCGCGGCCCCCTGCCCGACCTGGCGGAACTCCTCGAACACCAGCTCTTGCTGATCGGGCGCGATGCCCACCCCGGTGTCTCGCACTGCGACCTGCACCTCGCCGTCGACCAGGCTGGCGGCCACCTCGACTCGGCCGCCGTCCGGCGTGAACTTGACAGCGTTGGAGAGCAGGTTGAAGACGACCTGCTTGACCTTCCGCTCGTCGGCCTCGACCAGATCCAGATCCGGAGTGACCTCCAGGCTGAGGCCGATCCCGTGGCGGCTCGCCCGCTCCTTGAGCATCGTCAGTCCGTTCTCCAGCGCCTCGCGCAGGGAGAAGCTCCCAACCTCCAGCTCCATTCGCCCGGCCTCGACTTTGGAGAGGTCGAGGATGTCGTTGATCAGCGACAACAGGTGTTGGCCGGAGGTGAGGATGTCCCCGAGGTACTCCGCCTGCTTGTCGGTCAGCTCGCCGAACATCCGCTCCAGCAGGACCTCGGAGAAGCCGATGATCGCGTTGAGCGGCGTGCGCAGCTCGTGGGACATGTTGGCCAGGAACTCCGACTTGTGCTGGCTGACCTCCTCGAGTTGCCAGGTCTTGTCCTGCAGCTCCTGGAACAGGCGGACATTCTCGATGGCGATCACCGCCTGGTCGGCGAACGTCTCGAGCAGCTCGATCTGCTTGTCCGTGAAGGGCCGCACCTCCATCCGCCGGATCAGGATCGCGCCGATCGGGATGCTCTCGCGGAGCAGCGGCGTGGCCAGTACGGTCCGAAACCCCAGGCGCCTCGCGAGGGCTCTGCCGTCCGGGAACTCGGCCACTGACTCGGCCGCCATGTCGTGAACGTGGATCGTCTGTCGGTCGATGACGGCCCGGCCGGTTGGCCGGCCACGACTGAGCCCCGCCTCCATCATGGGCTTGGGGATCGGTCCGTATGCCGCCACCAGTCGGAGGACGTTGCCCTCGAGGCGCCGAATCACGGCATCGTTGGCGCCACAGACGCGGGCGGCGTTCTCGGCGACGGCGTCCAGGACCGGCTGGAGCTCAGTCGGCGAGCTGCTGATGACGCGCAGGATCTCGCTCGTGGCGGTCTGCCGGTCAAGGGCCTCGGTCAGATCGTGGTTGCGGTCCTGCAGCTCCTGGAAGAGGCGCGTGTTCTCGATGGCGACGACGGCCTGGTCGGCGAAGGTCTCGACCAGCTCCATCTGCTTGGCAGTAAAAGGGCGGACCTCCATGCGCAGCACGGAGATGGCTCCGACCACCACACCCTCGCGCTCCATCGGCGTGGCCATGACGGTGCGGAACCCGAACCGCCGTTGCAGCTCTCGGCCGAGCCGATGCTCCGCCTCCGGGACGGCCGTGACGTCGGGCAGGTGGATGGTCCGGCGCTCAAGCACCGCCTGGCCGGTGGCGGAGGTACGGTCGAGCGGAAGCGCAACATCCGTCTCGGCGTGGCCCAGCGAGCCGAAGCCGGCCACCCGCACCAGGCGGTCGGCTTCAACCCGGTAGATGAAGACGCCCGCCCCGTCACAGAGTCGCGCGGCGCGCTCCGCGACGGCTTGGAGCACCGGGTGCAGATTGGCCGGCGACCTTGCGATCACCCGCAGGATCTCGGCGGTGGCGGTCTCGCGGGCCAGGCCTTCGGCCTCGCGCTCTCGGGCCACGGCCAGCTCGCGCTCCGCCTGCGCCAGTCTGCGCTGCAGGTCGGCGTGGCGCTCGGGGCCCTCAGCGGTCATTGGGCTGGACCCCCGGCGCCTTGGACGGAACCAGCCTCGACCTCTCCCCCAGCCGCGGACTGGCGAGACGCTATCAGACGCGGCACGACATGCACGGCGCGTGACTCCCCAGATGACTTCGGGCACCGCGTGCCGGTGTGCGCCGCTACTATCGCTCGCCCCTCGCCGCTCGTCAAGCTTGACGGTCGCTAACCGTGTCCGAGAACTGCCCGGCTCGGCGACCTGACAGGGCTCACTCATGTCAGCCGCCCGGAGACACGGCCGAACCCCGGATGGGCTACTGCGGGATGCGCAGGACCTGGCCCGGGAAAATCAGGTTGGGGTTCGTGATTTGGTTGCGGTTCGCTTCGAACAGGCGGGGCCACTGGTTTGCGTCGCCGTACTGTCCCAAAGCGATCCCCGACAGGGTGTCACCAGACGCGACCGTGTACTGGGCGAAGCCATGGTACGGGTCGATCAGGGCCCGACCGAAGGTGATTGGGACGACCACCTTGTTCAACTCGTCGCCCAGTCCGGACGCGGACGACTCGAAGACTTCGAGAGTGCCCTGGGGCGTCGATGGCACAACACCAAGCGGCAGGGAGGCGTGGAAGTTGCCCAAGATCCCGGTCCCGCCGGCCATGATCGAGACCTGCGCCAACTGCGCGCCGTTGTCGTCGCGCACCCGCGCGGCGATCACGCCCTCGAAGCCGGTGCCGACCCCGCAGACGTCGACGGGATCGTCGACGAGGTCGAACGGCCGTGGCTGCCGCACGCTGATCGGCGGAAAGCCCGCCATGCCGCCACCTCCCCGGTAGTCGCTCGCTGAGGATGGCAGAGAGGGTTCGCGGTTGTCAAGTTATCGCGAGCAATTCGCGAGCTGGGTCCGTTCTCTGCGACCCTCGGGCCGGCGGCCGCTGAAACCTTGGACAAGACCCGCCTTTAGGGCCGGTTGGTGGCTGGCTTGGATTGCTACAGGGCTATCGCGTCCCTGCGCAGGGCTGTCAACCTTGCTCGCAAATTCAGGGTAAGGGCGACGAGTTTCGAGTTTCCCATTTCGAGTAAACTGGGGTCGAAACTCGAAACTCCGAACCGGGAGGCTCGAATGAGCGCGCACGGGCTACCAGGCGGGATCATGGGCAAGATCCTGCGGGTGGATCTGACCACCGGAGCCGTCACCACCGAGGAGCTGACGCCCGAGGTGGCGCTCATGTGGGTCGGCGGGGTCGGGTTAGGCGCGAAGATCCTGTACGACGAGGTCCCGCCCGGCGTCGAGTGGGATGATCCGGAGAACCGACTGATCATCGCCGCTGGCCCGCTCGCCGGCACCAAGGTGCACGGGGCCGGAACCTACTGCGCCGTGCTCAAAGGGCCGATGACCAACCTGGCCGGCTCGACCCAGGCCAATGGTTTCTTCGGGGCCTACCTCAAACAGTGTGGCTACGACGCCATCATCCTCCAGGGCCGCGCCAGCCAGTGGCAGTACCTGTGGATCTCTGACCAGGGTTGCGAGCTGCGTGATGCCAGCCACATCATGGGCCTCGACTGCTGGGACGCGGACGAGAAGCTGCACGCCGAGCTTGGCTACAAAGAGCGGATGATGAGCTTCATCGGCATCGGCTCGGCCGGCGAGAACCTGGTCCGCTTCGCAGCCATCTCCGGCGACAAGGGCCATGTGGCGGCCCACAACGGCGTGGGCGCGGTGATGGGTTCCAAGCGACTCAAGGCGATCTGCGTCCCGCGCGGCAAGCAGAAAGTGCCGGTCGTCCACCCGGAGCAGCTGCCGGAGTACGCCGACGCGCTCTTCGAGCACGCGTACGAGTTTCGCGATCGCTGGCTGGCGCGCGGCGGAACGGCGGTTGGGCTTTCGGACATGGAGCGGATGGGGGCGCTGCCGGTCCTGAACTACACAACCAATCTCTTCCCCGAGCACGAGCGGATGAACGGCCTGACCTTCCGCGAGAGCTTCGACGGCCGCCACACGCCGTGCTGGGGCTGCCGCATGAACCACCTCCACACCGGCGTGATGACCTGCGGTGACGAGGCTGGCTACGTGGGCGAGGAGCCGGAGTACGAAGGCTTCGCGGCGTTCGGACCGCAGATCGGGGTGACCGACCAGAGCGTGGCTTTCAAGCTTTCGAACGTGGCCGACCGGATCGGGATCGACATCAACGAGACTGGCTGGCTGATCGGCTGGGCCATCGAATGTTTCGAGAAGGGCGTGTTCGCCGTCGAAGACACCGACGGTCTGGAGCTGCGCTGGGGCAACGGCAAGGCGGTCGAAGATCTGCTCTGGCGGATCGGCCGCCGCGAGGGTAAGCTCGCCGATCTGCTGGCCGAAGGGGTAATGCGCGCCTCGCAGCGGGTCGGTGGCGAGGCCGCGAAATGGGCCATCTACGTAAAGAAGGGCGCTAGCCCGCGTGGCCACGACCACCGCGGGCGTTGGACCGAGATGCTCGATACCTGCGTCGGCAACACCAGCACGATCGAGGCCACGGCCGGGGCCGACCCGACGGACTACCTGGACATCGAGCCCGTCAGGGACCGCTTCGACCCAATCGACGTGTCCACGTTCGTGGCCAGGATCAACGGCCGCCGCCAGTTCGACGACTCGCTCGGGGTATGCCGCTTCGACTCCCAGGACCTCCAACTAGAGCTGCACTGCTTCAACGCGGTAACTGGCCTGGACTACACGCCGCGAGACGCGCTGCGCAAGGGTCGCCAGATCGTCCATCTGCTGCGGGCCTTCAACTTCCGCCACGGCCTGTCCACCGACGTCGAGGAGCCCTCGGAGCGCTACTTCGAGCCGCCGACAGACGGCGCCGCGCTGGGGACGGACCCGCGCGCTCAATGGCCGACGATGAAGCGGAATTACTATCGTCAGATGGGCTGGGACGAGGAGACGGGCAAACCGCTGCCCGAAACGCTGCGAGACCTCGACCTGGAGTGGCTCGTCAAGGACTTCTGGCCGGCAGTGGTTACCGCAGCGCCGTGACTGCGCGCTCACGGGCATCTGTACCGCGACCGTGAGGGAGCGGCCGAGCGGTTTGGGCTCCGCTCCGTTACGGTCGCGTTACTGAGGTCGCACGCCCAGGGGCTGAGTCCAGTGAGGGGATCAACATGGGACTGCTAGACGGCAAAGTCGGCTTGGTGACCGGTGGGGGGCGTGGGATCGGGCGGGCGATCGCGCTGCGGTTCGCTGCCGAGGGCGCCAACGTGGTCATCGCCGACGTCAACGAGGTCGGCGCCCGCTCTGTCGCCGATGAGGTGGCCACGACCGAGGCGCGCGCGCTCGCGATTCGAGTCGACGTGACCAAGCTGAGTGACATCCGCGCCATGGTCAGACGTGCCACGGACGAGTTTGGGCGGATCGACGTGCTCGCCAACAACGCCGGGGTGATCAGGGTGGCGCGTCTGCTCGACGTGACCGAGGAGCATTGGGACCTTGTTATGAGCGTAAACGCGCGGGCAGTATTCTTCGTGCTCCAGGCGGTCGCGCGACAAATGGTCGAGCAGGACCCTGGCCCGGACGGGCTCCGCGGGCGGATCATCAACACGGCCTCGATTGCGGGCCGCCCGGGCGGGCGGCCGATGTTCGCGCCGTACGCGGCCAGTAAGACCGCCGTTATCTCGATCACCCATTCGGCCGCCGCGGCGCTGGCGCCCTACGTCACGGTCAACGCGATCTGCCCGGGTCGCGTGGAGACGGCGATGTGGGAGCAGATCGATACCGAATGGGGTGAGCTGGAAGGACTGCCCAAAGGCGAGGTGTGGCGCGAGCAGATCGCTCACATTCCACTCGGCCGGCCCGAGCGGCCCGAGGACGTGGCCAACGTGGCCGCCTTCCTGGCTGGCCCGGATGCCACCTACATGACCGGCCAGGCCGTGACGGTCGACGGCGGGCTCGTGATGTCCTAACCAGTCCAAAGTCTCAAGTCCAAAGTCCAAAGTGGAGCGCCTCGGGACTTGGGACGTGGGACTTTGGACCTTGGACTCGTTTAGCGGCCGCCCAGCTCGGCCAGACGGCGCAGGTCGGCATCGAGCGCCTTTTGCTCCTCGCCGTAGCGCCCCCAATCGGCGGCCCGCAACGCTTCCTGAGCCCGGCCGAAGTGTTCGCTGGCGGAACGGATCAAGGTCGCGACGTCGGGGGAGAGCGGGCCTGAGGGTATCTGGGGGCTGGGCGCCGGGCCGCTCTGAACAGCCGCCTGCGCGCCACCTCCGAACAGCTTGGCGATCGCTTCCTCCAGGCTAGGCTCCATGACCAGGCGATTGCCGGTCGAAAGGATCACTCGCTTCAGCTCCGGGATCGGTCCGTTTTCGGCCTGCAGGTAGATCGGTTCGACGTACAGGTTGGATGTCCCGACCGGGATCACGAGCAGGTTTCCGCGGATGACTCGCGAGCCGGCCTGGCTCCAGAGGGTGAACTGGGATGAGACGGTCGGGTCCTGATCGATCCGGCCCTCCACCTGGAAGGGGCCGTACACCAGCTTCTCTTTCGGAAACTTGTAGACGAGCAGCTTGCCGTAGTTTGGCTCGTCGGAGCGGGCGGCCAGCCAGGCAATCATGTTGTCCTTCCCCAGGGGGGTGAACGGCTGCATCAACAGGAACTCCTCGCGGGCCTGGCCGGGCAGCCGCATGATGACGTAGTAGGGGTCTACGGGCTGTTTCTCGTTGTAGAACTTCTCGAAAGGGATCCCCCAGACATCCTCGCGGTTGTAGAAGACGGTCGGGTCTTGCATGTGGAACGTCTGGTAGCGCCCTGACTGGATTCGGAACAGGTCCTCCGGATAGCGGATGTGCTGATGAAATGCGGCCGGCATCTCGGCCATCGGCAAGAACAGCTCGGGGAAGATCTCCTGGTAGCTGCGCAGCAGCGGATCGTCGGGGTCGGACACGTAGAACTTCATCGTGCCGTCGTAGGCGTTGATCACGACCTTGACACTGTTGCGGATGTAGTTGAGCCAGGTGTTGAACGGCCGCCAGAACTGGGGTTGAGAATACGGGTAGCTGCTCGTGGTCGTGTACGTGTCGAGCATCCAGACGAGCTGGCCATCGGCGACGACGATGTACGGATCGCGATCCTGCATCAGAAACGGGGCGACCCGCTCGACCCGCTCGCGAACGCTGCGCCGATAAACGATCTCCGAGTCAGGACGCACGGCGCCGGAGAGGAGGATGTTGCCGTCGCGGAAGCGCACCGCGTAGAGCAGGCGCCGGAAGAAGCTTCCGATGTTGACGCCGGTGTTGCCCTGGTGGCGGGCTTCGACGTTCTCATCACCGCGCGGGTAGTCGAACTCGGCCTCGTTGGTCTTGACGATCACGTAGCTGGCCGGATGGGTTCCGTAATAGATCTCCGGCCGCGTGATCGGAACATCACCTCGCGGCGGAACATCCTGAATCAAGAGCTGGGGCCGCCCCTCCTCGGCGACGGCGCTGACCAGCGACATGGCCACGCCGTAGCCGTGGGTGAACTTGAGGCGCTGGTTGACCCAGGTCCTGGCCTGGGCCTGGAGCGCCTCGGGCGCTAGCTCGCGCGCGGCCAGCATCACCTGGCGATAGCCGTCCCGAAGCTGATAGCGGTCCACGTCCACGTCGTCGAAGATGTAGTAGCTGCGGATGCTCTGGATCTGGTTGTACGTGTCCTTGAGCGGGCGATGGTCCCACAGGCGAATATTTCGGATCGTCTCGGGGTTTGCCCGGACGTCCTCGGTTGTGACCGCGTCATCGGCTGGGAAGAACTGCTCCTGGATGGCGTCGAGCCCGAACGCCTTCCGCGTGAAGGTGATGCTGTTCTCCAGGTAGGGGCGCTCCTTCTCGAGCTGGTTCGGCTTGACCTCGAAGTTCTCGATGACGTTGGGAAAGATCAGCCCGCCGATGACTGCGACGATGCCCCACAGGGCGAGGCCGGTGACGGCCGGGCGGAGGGAGCGGCCGGCGGCGCTGGCCAGCATCAGGACCGCCGCCAGCAAGGCTGCGCCGAACATGATGTACAGGGCCGGCATCTCCGCCCTGACATCGGCGTAACCCGGCCCGTAGGCCACGCCGCGGGTGGAGTAGACCAGCTCATACAGATCGAGCAGGTGATTCGCGGCCACGAGCAGCATCAGCAGGGCCGCGAGCACGGCCAGATGCACCTTGACCGCTCGCGGCAGGTTGAAGATCACCCGCTCCAAGTTGATCCCAAGCTCGTAGGCGGTCACGACGGCATAGACGGCCAGCGTGGTTGTGGTGATCAGGATCAGCGCTCCGAGGGTCCACGAATGCAGCGCTCGGTAGAAGGGCAAACTGAAGACGTAGAATCCCACGTCCTGGCCGAAGATCGGGTCGATCAAGTTGAACGGGACCTGATAGCGGTAGCGCATGACCAGCGACCACTGGCCGGCCGATACCAGACCCATAATGATCGCCAGAAACAGGCCGAGGATGGCGATGCCACCATTGACGAAGCTGCGGTACGCGCTCTGCTCGCCCACTCGTGCGCCGACGCGCGCGATGTAGGCCCAGATGCCATCCTCCTCGGCCGGCGCCAGGTGGTCCAGTCGGTACGCCAGCCGACGAGCCAGGAAGACGCTGGGCAGGTACGCCGCCAGGAAAACGAACGCGCCAGCCGAGAACAAGACCACCTGGGCGGTCAGGGTGGTCTCATAGACGCTCTGAAGGCCGACGCTCTCGAACCACAGCCAGTCCGTATAGAGGTCGGTACCGATGGTGGCAAGGATGCCGAGAACCACCAGGACGGCCGCTCCAGCGAGCCGGCTGACGGCGACATAGCGGCCGGTCCGACCGCGCCGTCGCGGCCAGCGCTCCATTGGGACGACGGGGTCCAAGCGCGTTCCTCCTGCTGGCTCAGGACGATTTATAGCACGGCGCAGTTCTCGACTCCCCCTCTGATATACTCGCGCTGGCGATGCTCGAAGAGCGCATCAAAGTCGGACAGGTCGAACGGCTCGACGAGTTCCACGTCGTCGAGCTGGGCTGCAGCCGAGCGCTGCTCGAGCGGCCGGGTGTCCACATCGTTCCGTCCGAGCGCCGCAACCGGCCGGGCTGGGGTGGTTACACTGTCCCCCTGCTGGCTCTCTCGACGCCTGGCGGAGGCGTCATCTCGGCGCGTCCAGATCTGGTCGAGCGGGCGCGCGCGGAGGCGTCACCACTGGTCCCAGGCCGCCCGCTGGGCTCGATCGAGTTCGAGCGACTGCGTCAGATCTCACGGGCCGCGATCCCCTATGCGTACACCCTCAGCGGGTACGTCCTGTTTGCAGACTCGGAGCACTTCCGTCCAATAGCCAGCCGCGCCCAGCGGCTGGAGCAGGGCGATCCGAGTGGCTCCGACCTACGACGGCGCTTTGACGGCGAGATTTTCGTTATCCGAGGCAGTCGTCGCGATATCGCTAGTTGGGCCGCGATCAAGCTGAAGTCCGACGACGTCTGGGAGATCGCGGTGGTCACCGAAGCGGCCTACCGTGGCCAGGGACTTGCCAAGGAGGTCGTGTCAGCCGCGACCGCCTTCGTGTTGGATCAGGGGCGGCTTTCGCTTTACGTGCACGACCGCTCGAACGTCGCCTCCGCCAAGGTGTGCCGGGCCCTCGGGTACGCCGAGTACGCCGAGGAGTTCTTCAGCGAATATTGACGAAGCCGTCAGCCGTCAGCTCTCAGCTGTCAGGAGTTGGCTGCGGATGCAGCTCAGGCACTCCACGCGACCTGCGCGCATTCGGCTGGTGCTGACGGCTGACGGCTGATCGCTGATGGCTCGTGCGCTGGCGCTCGTGAACGGGCGCGTCTATACGCAGGAACACGCGTCGCCGCGCGGCCAGGCGGTCGGTGTGGTTGGCAATCGGATCGCAGCTGTCGGTTCGAACGAGGCGGCCCTCGACGTGGTGGGAGCCAGCGCGGACAGGATCGACCTCCACGGCCGGACCGTCATACCAGGCTTCGTGGACGCCCACTTCCACTTGCTGGCTTACTGCCTCAGCCGCGAGCGCCTCCAGTTGGAAGGCGCCGAGACACTCGAATCAGCCCTCGGGCTGGTAGGTCAGGCGGCCGTGGCCGCCCCGCCCAGGGCGTGGGTGGTGGGTCGCGGATGGGACCGGAACTTGTGGCCCGGGGCGGCGTTTCCGAGCCGCCACGACCTCGACCGCGTTGCCCGCGGCCGGCCGGTCTTTTTGCTCAGCCGTGACGCTCACGCCGTCTGGGTGAACACGGCGGCGCTCGAGCTGGCCGGCATCGGCCGAGACACGCCTGACCCGCCTGGCGGTCGAATCCTGCGCGAGCCGAACGGCACTCCCAGCGGAATATTGCTCGAGGAGGCTGGCCGCCCGCTGCGCGAGCTGGCCGACCAACCTTCGCTCGAGGCAAGCGTGGCCAGCCTCCACGAGGGCCAGGACGCGCTGCTACGGCTGGGCGTCACCGCCGTCCACAGCTTCGAAGGCGCTCGGGCGTTCGAGGCGCTCCAGGTGCTGGATTCCCGCGGCGAGTTGCGGCTGCGGGTGTTCGCCGGCTTGCCGAGTCACGTCCTCGCGGCAGCCTCGCGGATAGGCCTGAGGACCGGCTTCGGCAGCCAGCGGCTGCGAGTTGGCCTTCTCAAGCTCTTTGCCGATGGCGCGCTCGGATCAGGCACGGCCGCCATGTTGGCGCCCTATACCGACTCGGCCGAGACGAACGATCGGGGCATCGCCAGGCTCGAACTAGAAGAGCTGATTGGGCTGATGCGAGAGGCGCGCGAGGCGGGGATCGGGGTAGCCATTCACGCCATCGGCGACGCGGCCGTGCGATCGGTCCTCGACGCGGCCGAGACGGTCCGCTCGGAGGAGCCCGGCCGTCAGCAGATTTTGCGGATCGAGCACGCTCAGCTCGTCGACCCGGACGACCTGGGCCGCTTTGGTCGCCTCGACGTCGTCGCCTCGATGCAGCCGCTGCATGTCACCTCCGACATGCGGATCGCCGACCGTCGCTGGGGCTCCCGCTGTCGAACGGCCTACCCGTGGCGATCGGTGCTCGAGGCCGGGGCACGGCTGGCGTTCGGGACGGACTGCCCGGTCGAGCCGCCCGACCCGTTCCGAGGTGTCCACGCCGCCGCCACGCGCCAACTGCCTGATGGTGATCCACCCGGCGGCTGGCATCCAGAGCAGCGACTCACCGTCCCCGAGGCGGTTCGGGCCTACACTCTGGGCAGCGCGGACGCGGCCGGCCTGGCTCATGAGCACGGCTCGGTCGCAACAGGCAAGCTGGCCGACCTGCTCGTCCTCTCGGCCGATCCGTATGCCATTCCTCCAGAGGAGTTGTTCGGCATCTCCGTGGAGATGACGATCTTCGACGGGCAGGTCGTCTATGCTATGTAAGCTCAGCGAGCGCGTTGTTGTCATGTCGAGTCCCAGCGGTAGGGGCGGGGTTCCCCCGCCAGGGCGAGGGGACCTCGCCCTACGCGACGACCGTCACGCGAGGGACGTGCGAGGAGGCCGACATGTCGGGAGAATCCCCATCCGGCGACAATCTGGCCTTCGCCACTCTGGCGGCGCATGCTGGCGAAGGGATGCCGGCCGGAGATTGGCAGCCGACTTCGACGCCGATCTACAACGCCTCCGGCTTCTTCATGCCGTCGTTCGACGCGCTGGATGAGGTCTTCGCCGGGACGCGGCCTGGCTTCTACTACACCCGTGACGGCAACCCCACCGTTCGCGCGTTCGAGACAGCCGTCGCAACACTCGAGGCGGCGACGTTGGCCGGGGCGTTCTCGTCCGGCATGGCCGCGATCCACGCCGCCCTGCTGGCGACAGGTCTGAAGCCAGGCAACGGGGTCCTGGCGACGCAAGACTGCTACGGTTTGACCCGCGTCCTGCTCAGCACCCACTTCGCGGAGCTCGGCATTCGGACCAGCTTCGTCGACATGGCGGACCTGACGGCGGTCGAGCGAGGGCTAGCGGAGGGGCCCCGGGTGCTGTACATGGAGACCATCTCGAACCCGCTCCTCAAAGTACTCGACTTGCCAGTGCTGACGGCGCGGGCTCGCGGAGCCGGCGCGACCACCATCGTGGACAACACGTTCGCCTCGCCGTATTTGCTGCGTCCGATCCAGCACGGCGCCGACCTGGTGGTCCACAGCGTCACCAAGTACCTTGGCGGCCACGGCGACGTAACCGGTGGAGTGGTCGCGGCAGCCGACGATGAGACCGGGCGACGGCTGCATTACCTGGCAAAGTTGCTCGGCGCGGTGCTCGGCCCGAACGAGGCCTGGCTTTCACACCGCGGGCTCAAGACGCTGCCTCTGCGGATGGCCCGCCAGTGTGACAACGCGCTTCAGATCGCTCGCTGGCTCGAGACTCACCCCCAGGTCCAGCGCGTCTACTATCCGGGCCTGCCGTCGCACCCCCAGCACGAGCTGACCGGGCGGCTCCTGGACGGGCGGTATGGCGCGATGATCGCCTTCGATCTCAAGGGCGACGGACGCGAATCGGTCCGTCGTTTCATGGACGCGCTGTGTCTGGTCACACCCGCCCCAACCTTGGGCGACCTGCGAACGCTGACCCTTTACCCAGTCCAAGCCTCCCATCGCGGCCTGACGCCCGAGCAGCGGCGAGTGGTTGGCATCGGCGACGGACTCGTGCGCCTCTCGATTGGCATCGAGGAGCCATCGGACCTGATCGCCGACCTGGAGCGCGGTCTCGCCGCGGTTGGCGGGTGAGAGGGTTCTCGGGGGCTGTAGCCTCGCGCTTCCGCTCTAAAGGCTGCCATTTCGCCGCGCCAAACAATGGTAGACTTAGGCGCCCGGCCTGACCGCCGGCAGTCAGGGCGCAGACGAGGATGAAGAAGGCGTATAGCATTGTGGTCGAGCGCGACCCGGAAAGCCACTGGCTGGTTGGCGAGGTGGTGGAGTTGCCTGGCTGCTACAGTCAGGCGCCGGACATGCCTAGCCTGGAAACCAATATCCGAGAAGCGATTGTCGCCTACCTGAAAACGTGTGACTCCGACGAGCCTATGAGCGACTTCGTGGGGACCTGGCGTGTAGAGATCCCGGCTTGACGAAGCTTCGCCTGGTGCCCTACCGGGAACTGCGCAGGTGGCTGAGGCGGCTGGCTTCCAGTGGATCCGACGCGAGGGAAGCCACAATACGTTTCGCAATTCCGAGGGGCGGATTGTGGTGATTCCAGACCATGGCTCGCGCGTCATCGTCCTGCCGCTGCTCCGGAAGGTCGCACGGGATCTCGGCCTGACCACGAGCGAATATCATCGGATCTTGGACCGTCGGTGACTCGAATACAGAAAATTGCGGGGAGGACAGGGGTGGCGGTAACGGAGGAGCGGCAGGTCCTGGAGCGGGGTGAGGCGGTCACGACGATCTCCTCTCTTCAGTCGCTCAAACTGGGCGCCAGGTACATGGTCTCGAGCGCCCATTACCTGGCGACCGCGGCCGGAGTGCGGATACTGGAGCGGGGCGGCAACGCTGCCGACGCCGGCGTGGCGGCGGGCCTGGTGATCAACGTTGTCGAGCCGCACCTGACCAACTTCGGCGGTGTCGCCCCGATCATCTTCGCCCGAGCCGATGGCCATGTCGAGACGATAAGCGGGCTCGGCCGCTGGCCAAAGGCGGCGACTTTGGATGCCGTCCGTGAGCGGGGTGGCGGCGACTTGCCGCCTGGCATCCTCCGCACGATCACGCCGGCCGCCGTCGATGCCTGGATCACGGCCCTGGCCCGGTTCGGAAGCATGTCATTTGCCCAGATTGCCGAGCCGGCGATCGACCTGGCCGAAAACGGCTTTCCCGTCTATCGGCGGCTCAGCTCGTCGATCGAGCGGTCCGCCGAGACGTTGCGCCGCTGGCCCTCCTCGGCCCAGATCTTTCTGCCGCGCGGGCGGCCGCCGACCCTGGGCGAGAGGCTGGTCCAGAGTGACCTGGCAAGGCTTCTCAGGCGCCTGGCCGGTGCCGAGTCCGCCGCGGATGGCGACCGGGCAGCCCGCCTGACAGCCGCCAGGGACGAATTCTATCGGGGCGAGCCGGCGCGCCGGATGGCCGAGTTCTGCCAGGCCCAGGGCGGCTTCCTGACAGAGCGCGATCTGGCCGACTTCGCCGTCAAAGTCGAGCCCCCGGAGCGGGTCACTTACAAGGATTACGAGGTCCTGAGCTGTGGGCCCTGGTGCCAGGGCCCAATCCTGCTCCAATTCCTGGCGATCATCGAGCAGGCCGACGTCCCCGCGCTCGGCCACAACTCGGCCCGGTACCTGCACCTGCTGGCCGAGACGATCAAGCTGGTGATGGCCGACCGTGAGCGTTACTACGGCGATCCGGAGCATGTGGACGTCCCGATGGTGGGGCTGCTATCCCGGGAATACGCGGCCGAGCGCCGAGCGCAAATCGATCCGAACCACGCTGCGCCTGGGCTGCCGGCGCCAGGCGACCCGTGGCCCTACCTGGGACGCCGCGGCACAAGGGGTGACCTGGCCCGGCCGGTCGTGCTGGACGGGCCGCGGCCACCGGATACCTCCTACTCCTGCGCGGTGGATGCCGACGGCAACGCCTTCTCGGCCACGCCGAGCGATCCGGGCTTCAGCAGCCCGATCGTGCCGGGGCTGGGGATTCTGATCTCCTCGCGAGGCTCACAATCCTGGCTTGACCCGGGCCATGCGTCTGCCGTGGCGCCCTGGAAGCGGCCGCGGCTGACCCCCAACCCGGCCATGGTCTTGAAGGACGGCCGGCCGTACATGCCGTTCGGCTGCCCCGGCGGGGACGCCCAAACCCAGGCCATGCTTCAGGTGTTTCTAAACCACGTAGAGTTCGGCATGGACCCCCAGCAAGCCGTCGAGGCGCCGCGTGTGATCTCGTGGAGCTTCCCGAACTCGTTCTGGCCGCACGCGTATCGGCCCGGCGTGCTCGCGGTCGAGAATCGAATTCCGGCAGAGACCCGGGCCGAGCTGGCGCAGCTCGGCCATCTGGTCGAGGAGTGGCCGGCCTTCACGCCGGCAGCGGCGGGAGTCTGCGCGATCCAGGTCGATCCGACGACTGGAGTGCGCGTCGGCGGCGCCGATCCGCGTCGCGAGTCCGTGGCTCTGGGCTGGTAACGCCGTGAGCCTTCAGCTGTCAGCTCTCAGTCGTCAGCTGGCTAAAAGCTGATGGCTGATAGCTTTCTGGCGGAGGTGACGCGATGAGCGATCGACGAGAGCTGGTGGCCGCGGCCCGTGGCGACCTGCCGCTCGATACGGCCGTGCGTGGTGTCAACCTGGTGAACGTTTACACGGGGCAGATCTACCCGGCCGATATCGGCATCTACGGCCAGCACTTCGCGGCGGTCGGGCGAGCCGGCAAATTCGAGCTCGGGGCCCGCCGAGTCATTGACGGCGGCGGCCTGTGGGCCACGCCGGGCTTCTTCGACTCGCACGTCCACATCGAGTCGATGATGGTCACACCGCCCAGCTTCGCCGAAGCGGTCCTGCGGTTCGGCACCACGGCTGTGGCGATCGACCCGCACGAGATCGCCAACGTGCTGGGCGAGGAGGGCGTCCGGTACATGGTCGAGGCCAGCCGCGGGCTGCCCGTCCGAATCCTGGTCTGCGTCCCGAGTTGCGTGCCGCCCGTGCCGACGCTCGAGAGCTCGAACGCGGAGTTCGACCGCGACGCGGTCGGGCGAATGCTGCGCTGGGACGGCGTCGTCGGGATCGCCGAGATCATGGACTACCCGGGCGTCATCCATCACCACGACAGGATCGCCGGGATCGTCGAGGAGGGCCTCGCCCAGCGGGTCATCAACGAGGGCCACGCGCCCCTCGTGCTCGGACGGAACCTGATGGCCTATCGGGCGGCCGGAGTGGTCTCGGACCACGAGAGTCGCGAGACGCACGAGGTGATCGAGAAGGCCGAAGCTGGGACCCAGCTCCACATCCGTGACAGCTCGATGTCGCACTGCGTGGACGCGGCGGTGGACGCCTGGAAGACGATGCCCAACGCGATCAACTTCGACATGTGCACCGACGACATCGAGCCGGACGACGTCGTTCGGCGTGGCCACATGAACCGGGTGGCTCGCCTGGCTATGGCGCGCGGGATGGATCCCGCCACGGCGATACGCTACGCCACCCTGAACGGGGCTCGCTTCTACCGCCAGGACGATATCGGCGGAATCGCGCCTGGCATGCAGGCCGACCTGGTCCTGCTGCGGTCGCTCGAAGAGATGGACGTCAAAGACGTGTGGGTGGCTGGGCGGCAAGTCGTAGCCGATGGCGAGCTGATTGTGCAAGTGGCCAGCCGGGTCCAGCCGCCCCTCCAGAACACCATGCGGCTGCCCCCTTTGCGCGCCGAGGAGTTCCTGGCGCCGGCCCCAATCGAGGAGGGCGAGCTGGAGGCCCACACGATCGAGATCCAGCCCAACCGCCGCACCATCCTGGGCAAGATCCGGGTGCGGGTCTCTGGTCGCCGGATGAGGCCTGAGCTGCCACCTGGCTACAACTTACTCTCAGTCGTGGGTCGCCACGGCCAGAACGAGCCACCCAGCCACGGCATCCTGCGCGGCATCAACCTTCGGTCCGGCGCCCTCGCCAGCACCGTCGCTCACGACGCCCACAACCTGGTGATCGCCGGCACGAATCCTGAGGACATGCTGCTGTGCGCCGAGACACTGGCTCGCTGCGGGGGCGGCTTTTGCCTGGCAGAGGGCGGCCAGGTCCGCGCGCTGGTGGAGCTGCCGGTGGCTGGGCTCATGGCGCCAGATCCGGTCACCGTCGTCGCGCCCAAGGTGGAGCACTTCAACCAGGAGGCCCGCAAGCTCGGCGTCTCGAGTCCGACGACGCCGATTCTGTCAGTGTCCGGGATCGCGCTGCCCGTCGCGCCGTGGGTGAAGATCACCAATCGTGGGTTGGTCAGCGTGGACGACCAGCGCTTCATCCCGCTGTTTCCGGCGGCCGACGTCGCGTAACGGACGTCGTCTACTACGCTTCCTCGCCTTCGCCGACCTCCCCCAGGATCACGAACTTCACGCGTGATGCTCCGCAGCGTGGGCACTTGAACGGCAGCGTTGGGCTCTTGACCACGAACTCGCAGGTAAGACACTGCCAATCCTTCGGGTCGTCCCCGGTCGGCGTCTTGAGCGCCCCGGTCCTACTCGTCATGGAACGCATCCTCCGAATCAAGAATGAAGCCGTCCCCTGATTCTTCATCCTTCATTCTTCACCCTTCATTCTTGACTAATCACGCGGCGGGCCGGTGAGCTGGTCGGGGGGCTGAAGGCCGAGGGCCGCTCCGAGGCGCCGGGCAAGCCGCTCGCGACCTGCCGCAGATTGGGCATGCCGCCACTCGCCTTCGGTTAGCTCGAACGGGACGGCCTGTCCGCTCTGCAGTAAGGCGAGCCGGAGCGTGTGCGGCACCGACTGACGACCGGGCTCGCGGAGCAGGACCTGCGTTTTCGGGTCGATCTTTTGGACGATCCACTCGACGAGGCGGCGGACTGTCTCTTCGTCGCCTTGCTGCATGTCCATTTGCCACCCGCCGACCAGCCAGCTCGCTGCCCACATTATGCGCCGGGGGAGGACGCCGTTCACTCCCTATCACCTGTTTTGCCCTCTCGGAAAGCGTGCAGTATACTGCCTTGATAGCACGTTGAGCGGGTAGCCCCTCATATGGATCAGGCCGTGCCCGGCCAGAAAAATCACGACCAGCCCGACGCTACATCCTCGACCGGCGGCGCGGAGGGCATGGGCGACTGGTTGGCCGAGCACGAGCAGGCCTACCGCCAGTTGCGGCGCGGCGACGTGGTCGAGGGTATCGTGGTCCGGGCTGACCGCGAGGAGTTGCTGGTTGACATCGGGACGAAGTCGGAAGCCGTAGTCCCGATGGCCGAGATCCCGCACGGGCCGTTGGCCGAGGTCCCGAAACTCGGCGAAACGGTGCTGGCCCTGGTCATGTCCGGAGAAGACTCAGAGGGCCGCGTGGTCTTGTCGCTAACCAGAGCCCGCTCCGAGCGAGGCTGGCGCAACTTGCAGAAGCTGTTCGAAGAGGGCCAGTCGGTCGAAGGTGACGTGGTCGAGCACAACAAGGGCGGGCTGGTCGTTGGCGTCGAGGGGGTGCGTGGGTTCGTGCCCCTGTCGCAAATCGCCGACCTTCGTCGAGCAGGGGCAGAGGAGTCGGTCGATGCTCGCCTCGAGGCGATGAAGGGGCGGCGCCTGCTGCTCAAAGTCATCGAGATGAACCGCCGCCGAAATCGCCTGATCCTGTCGGAACGGGCTGCCCTGCAAGAACGGCGAGCCCGCGAGAAGGACCGTCTGTTGGCCGAGCTGCAGACTGGCGAGATCCGCAGCGGCGTCGTGTCCAGCATCTGCGACTTCGGCGCTTTCGTCGACCTGGGCGGGGCCGACGGGCTGGTCCATCTGTCCGAGCTGTCGTGGGCTCAGGTAAGCCATCCCGGCCAGGTCGTCAAGGTGGGCGATCGGGTCGAGGTGTACGTGGTTGGTGTCGACAGGGAGACCAAGAAGATCGCCCTGTCGCTCAAGCGGCTCCAAAACGAGCCGTGGGCTCGCATCGGCGAGAAATATTCCCCAGGCCAGATCGTGACCGGCAAGATCACCAAGCTGGCAGCGTTTGGGGCATTCGCCGAGATCGAACCGGGCATTGAGGGCTTGATCCACATCTCCGAGCTCTCGGACGATCGCATCACCCACCCCAAGCAGGTCGTGCGCGAGGGTGACGTGGTCTCGCTCAAGATCATCCGCATCGAGCCCGCCCGACACCGGCTGGGACTCAGCCTTCGCCAGGTAGACCAGGACGGGTATGGCTACGAGGGTGACAGTTACGCGAGTGGCCCAGACACCCCCCAGGCTGAAGATGGGGCCGACGATCGTCCGCCGAGCGACGAGGCGGCCGACTTCGACTCGCTGATGTCCGGCCCCAAAGAGGACGACGCCGTGTCCGTGCAGCCGCAAAATGAGCGCCCGGCACCCCGGGCGACTACGGCCGTCGAGGGCTAATCGGCACCGGCCACGGCCACTGAGTCGGCCGTCCCCGATCCGCGCATCCAAACCGTTTCGTATACAATAGCAGCGGGCGGAGTGACCCAGTGACGGAGAGGTCCGATGGCTGACCGATTTGACAAATTTACCGAGCGGGCTCGGAAAGTGCTCCAGTTGGCGCAAGAGGAGGCTCAGCGCTTCAACCACAACTACATTGGCACGGAGCACCTCCTCCTGGGTCTGGTCCGCGAGGGCGAGGGTGTGGCCGCCAAGGTCCTCGCCAACCTCGGAGTCGAGCTGAACAAGGTCCGCTCGGCCGTGGAGTTCATCATCGGCCGCGGCGACCGGACCGTCACCGGCGACATCGGTCTGACACCCCGGGCGAAGAAGGTCATCGAGCTCTCCGTCGACGAGGCGCGGCGTCTGAACCATCACTACATCGGGACCGAGCACCTGCTGCTCGGCCTAGTCCGCGAGGGCGAGGGAATCGCGGCCGGCGTGCTCGAATCACTTGGTGTCTCGCTCGACAAAGTTCGCAGCCAGGTCATCTACGTCCTCAACCAGAGCCAGAGCTACTCTCAGCAGGAATCTCACCGCCAGAGCAAAACGCCCGTCATCGACCAACTGGGGATGGACCTCACGGCGGCGGCGCGGGCAAACAAGCTCGACCCCGTCATCGGGCGCCTCAAGGAGATCGAGCGGGTCATTCAGATCCTGTCTCGGCGCACCAAGAACAACCCCGCCCTGATCGGCGAGCCGGGCGTCGGGAAGACAGCGATCGTCGAGGGACTGGCCCAGCGCATCGCGACGGGTGACGTACCCGAGACGTTGATGGGCAAGCGGCTTCTGACGCTGGACATCGGCTCGCTCGTGGCTGGCACCAAGTATCGCGGCGAGTTCGAGGAGCGGCTCAAGAAGATCATCGAAGAGGTCAAGAACTCCGGCAACTGTGTGCTGTTCATCGACGAGCTGCATACCCTGGTTGGTGCGGGCGCCGCCGAGGGCGCCGTGGACGCGGCCAACATCCTCAAGCCGTCGCTGGCGCGCGGTGAGCTGCAGACGATTGGCGCCACCACGCTCGACGAGTACCGCAAATACATCGAGCGCGACGCGGCGCTAGAGCGGCGCTTCCAGCCGGTCCTCGTCGAGGAGCCCTCGGTCGAGGAGACGATCGAGATCCTGCGCGGGATCAAAGAGCGGTACGAGGCGCACCATCGGCTCGAGATAAGCGACGAGGCGCTGAAGTCCGCGGCCGAGTTGGCGGCGCGCTACGTGCCGGACCGCTTCCTGCCGGACAAAGCGATCGATCTGGTCGATGAGGCGGCCTCGCGGGTGCGACTGCAGCGTGCCACAGCACCGCCGTCGTACAAGGAGATGCTCCGCAGCCTCGAGTCCGTCCAGAACGAGAAGGAGGCGGCCATCTCCGCCCAGCAGTACGAGTTGGCAGCCGAGTACCGTGACCAGGAAGCCAAGCTGCGCACCAAGTTGGAGAAGATCGAGTCTGGCTGGCAGAGCCAGCAGAGCTCGGAGAAGCCGGTCGTCAGCTCGGAGGACATTGCCCACGTCGTCTCGATGTGGACCGGCATCCCGGTCATGCGGATCGCGGAAGAGGAAAGCTCGCGCCTGCTCAAGATGGAGGAGGCGCTCACCAACCGGGTGAAGGGCCAGCTGGAGGCGATCACGCTGGTCGCCAAGGCGGTCCGCCGCGCGCGCGCTGGCCTGAAGGACCCGCGGCGTCCGATCGGCAGTTTTATCTTCCTGGGCCCAACCGGGGTCGGCAAAACGGAGCTGGTGCGGGCGCTGGCCGAATTCATGTTCGGCAGCGAAGAGTCGATGATCAAGATCGACATGTCGGAGTTCATGGAGCGGCACTCCGTAGCCCGACTGGTCGGCGCACCGCCCGGCTACATCGGCTACGAGGAAGGCGGTCAGCTCACCGAGGCCGTTCGCCGCAAGTCGTACTCGGTCATCCTGCTCGACGAGATCGAGAAGGCCCATCCGGAGGTCTTCAACATCCTGCTCCAGATCATGGACGACGGCCGCTTGACGGATGCTAAGGGGCGCAAGGTCGACTTTCGCAACGCGATCATCATCATGACGTCCAATGTCGGCGCGGAGCTGATCCGCAGAGAGAGCGTGCTCGGCTTCAACGTCCCGCGGGACCAGATCCAGACCGCCAAGGACCAGTACGAGCGGATGAAGGAGAAGGTCCTGAACGAGATGAAGAAGCTCTTCAGGCCCGAGTTCCTGAACCGGATTGACGCGACGGTCGTCTTCAGCGCGCTCGGTGTCGAGCAGATCCGCCAGATCATCGACCTGATGCTGGGCCGCGTCCAGGAGCAGCTCACCGAGCAGCAGATGACGCTCGAGGTGACCGTCGGCGCCAAGGACATCCTGATGGAGAAAGGCTTCGATCAGGCTTTTGGGGCGCGGCCTATGCGCCGCGCGATCCAGAACCTGATCGAGGACCCGCTCGCCGAGGGCCTGCTGCACGGCAAGTTCCAGCCTGGCGAGACTGTCGTGGCAGATGCCCAGGACGGCGAGCTGGTCCTGGAGACGAAGAAGGTCGCGGCCTCTCCAGAGCCGGAACCTGAACCGACGACGGCGTAGAAACCGGGACAGTAGGGGCGGAGCCGTGTGTCCGCCCTCTGCCAAGGAGGGCGGGAGAGGGGCGGACACACGGGTCCGCCCCTACGTTTGCGATGGCCAAGGCCCGTACGCAGTACGTTTGTCGCGAGTGCGAGGCGAGGACGCCGCGCTGGCTTGGCCGCTGTCCCGAGTGCGAGGGCTGGAACACGCTCGAGGAGCGCGTTGAGCGGTCCACGGCGGCCGGCTCGAACGCGAGGCCCCGAGCGCTGCTCCCGGCGGGCGCGGCAACCCGACCGGTGCGACTTCGTGACATCGAGGCTGCCGATTTCGACCGCCTCGCGGTCGGCCTGGATGAATTCAGCCGAGTCCTGGGCGGCGGCATCGTCCGCGGGTCGCTGGTGCTGATCGGCGGCGACCCGGGAGTCGGCAAGAGTACGCTCCTGGTCCAGGTTTCGGACCTCGTGGCAAGGCAGGCCGGGCCCGTCCTTTACGTCTCAGGCGAGGAATCGCTCGGCCAGATCGGGATGCGAGCCCGCCGCCTGGGACTGGACGCGCCCGATCTGCTGTTCGCCAGCGACACGGACCTGGACGGGGTGCTCGAGACGATCCAGTCGACCGGCCCGTCGGTCGTGATAGTCGACTCGATCCAGAGCATCTACAGCCGCGAGGTCGATGCCTCTCCTGGCAGCGTGAGCCAGCTCCGCGAGTGCACGATGCGGCTGATGCAGCTGGCGAAGGGCAGTGGCGTCGCGGTCTTCTTGATCGGCCACGTCACCAAGGAGGGCGCGATCGCCGGACCCAAAGTCCTGGAGCACATGGTCGACACCGTCCTGTATCTGGAGGGTGAGCGATTCCAGTCGTACCGCCTGCTGCGCAGCACGAAGAATCGGTTCGGGCCAACCAACGAGGTCGGCGTTTTCGAGATGCGCGGCGAAGGGATGGTGGAGGTCGCGAACCCGTCGGCGGCGTTCCTGGCCGAGCGCGGCGAACTCACGGCCGGGTCCGTCGTCCTGGCCACGATGGAGGGCACTCGGCCCATGCTCGTCGAGGTGCAGGCACTGGCCAGTCGGACGACGCTAGCAGTCCCCCGCCGCTCAGCCAACGGCGTGGAGTTCAATCGGCTGCTGCTGGTCTCAGCGGTCCTTTCGCGGCGGCTCGGGCTGCCGCTGCACGACCAGGACGTCTACGTCAACGTCGTCGGAGGTATCCGGGTCGACGAGCCGGCGGCCGACCTGGCCGTAAGCCTCGCGATCGTGTCGAGCCTTCGTGACCGTCCGATCGACCCGCGGACCGTCGTCGCTGGGGAGATCGGGCTGTCCGGCGAGCTACGAAGCGTCGGCCAGATGGAGCTGCGTCTGCGCGAGGCCGCCAAGCTCGGGTTCGAGCGGGCCGTTGTACCGCGCTCGGCGAGCGCCGTAAGCCTGCGCGGGGCCGGGCTCGAGGTCCTGCAGGCAGCAACCTTGAGGGAGGCCAGCAAGCTGGCGCTGCTGCCTGGTGTAGAACGGCGAGGTACCTAAGCGGCCGTTACGCCGGCGCTCTCGTAGGAAGCGGGCCCTCACCCCAACCCTCTCCCAGAGGGTCCCAGAGGGAGAGGGAGAAAGCTATAGGAGGTCCTGGGCATGCGGTTCGGCATAGTCGGGTTTGGCCGGATGGGAGCGAATCTGGCCCGTCACGCCATGGAGAAGGGCCACCAGGTGGTCGGATACGACCGAAGCCCAGACGCGCCACGGGCGCTGGCGCCAGAGGGCCTCGAACCGGCCGCCACGCTCGAGGAACTCGTCTCCAAGCTGAGTCCGCCGCGGATCGTCTTCATCTACGTGCCGCACGGCGATCCAACGGAAGCGGTCTGCCAGGCGCTGCAGCCGCTGCTGCAGGCCGGCGACATCGTTGCCGACGGCGGCAACTCGCACTGGGCCGACTCACGGCGTCGACACGGGTTCTTCGCCGAGGGCGGGATTCGCTTCCTGGATGTGGGAACGAGCGGCGGGGTTAGCGGCGCGCGGAGCGGAGCGTGCTTCATGGCCGGCGGCGAGCGTGCGGCGTACGACGTCGTTGCTCCAATCCTGAGAGATCTGTCCGTCGACGAAGAGGGCACGTTCTTCGTCGGCGGCCCGGGGTCGGGACATTTCGTGAAGCTCGTTCACAACGCGATCGAGTTCGGGATGGTCCAGGCGATCGCTGAAGGCGTCGAGATGCTTCAGCGCTCGGGCTACGATCTGCAGCTGGTAGGACTGTTCAACAATTGGATGCACGGCTCGGTCATTCGAAGCTGGCTGGTGGAGCTGATGGGCAAGGCGCTGGGCGAGTACGCGGACTTCGGCGAGCTGTCGACGTACGTGGAGGACACTGGCGAGGTGAAGTGGGTGCTGGAGTGGGCGCTCGAACGTGACATCCCTGCCCCCGTCGTTGGCGCCTCGCAGACAGCCCTGATCCAGTATCGGGATGTCGATTCTCGGCAGGCGAAAGCCGTAGCGCTGCTCCGCAACCAGTACGGCGGACACCCGATCCACCTGGCCGGGGAGCAAGAGCCCCATGCGTAGGGGCACGGCGTGCCGTGCCCACGCAGCTGGATTAAGCTACAGTGTGAACGAAGGGAGGTCGGTCGGCTTACCCCGACGTGGCTGACAACCGAATAGTGTGAGAGGGATCGTCCCATGAGTGTCGCACGCATCGAGCTGGTGCTGCGCTTCGTGGGCGGTGCTGTCGCGGCCCTCGGCGCCTGGGACGCTGGTCGAAACATCCTGGTCCCCGCGCTGCCCTTTCTTTCATCCTGGACTTATCTCACCTACATCCTCCTGGGGACTAGCGCCGCGGTCGCGTACGTCATCGTCTTCGCGCTCGCACCGGCGATCACGACCAGACCGTTCTTCTGGCTCTTGCGACGGGCTACCGAGATGCCGGCCAGCGACGTGCTCGTGGCCGCCGTTGGGATCATCGTCGGTCTGTTGATCGGCATCCTCGTCTCTATCCCGCTCTCGTTTCTTCCCTGGTACCTCGGCAACTTCCTGCCAATCGTGGCGAGCCTGACGCTGGCCTATCTCGGCACGACCGCCCTCGTCAGTCACAAGCGAGAGTTCTTCCAGATCGTCCGCTGGCCGCGCGAAGGCCGGGTGGCGGCCAGCGCAGGCGAGGGCCAGCGCGTCCTGGTAGACACCAGCTCGATCATCGACGGCCGGATCGCGGACATCGCCCAGACTGGCTTCCTGAGTGGACCGCTGGTGGTGCCGCGATTCGTGCTCCACGAGCTGCAGCGGATCGCCGACTCGCCAGACCCTTTGCGGCGCGGACGTGGCCGGCGGGGGCTGGACATCCTCAACCGGCTCCAAAAAGAAGCCACGGTCCCGCTGGAGATCCATGAGGCCCAGGGCGACCCGAACGCGGACGTCGACATCATGCTGGTGAGCCTGGCGCGTCAGTTGGGCTGTCCGATTGTGACGAACGACTACAACCTCAACCGTGTCGCCGGCCTGCAGGGCGTCAAGGTGCTCAACATCAACGAGCTGGCCAACGCCGTCAAGTCAATGGTCTTGCCGGGCCAGGAGCTGAGCCTGAAGATCATCCAGGAGGGTAAGGAGCTGGGCCAGGGAGTGGGCTACCTGGAGGACGGCACCATGGTGGTGGTCGAGAACGGCCGCCACGCGATCGGCAGCGACGTCACCGTAACGGTCTCGCGGGTGCTGCAGACGGTGGCCGGGCGGATGGTCTTTGCCCAGCAGAAGAGCGGCCGCGACGGCCATGGCTGAGGTTTCACCGCCGAGAACAAGTGCGCTTCGCGGGGCGCAGATGAACGCTGAGGTTCGATTGTTTGTGCCTCCGCCTCCTCGGCGCCCTCCGCGGTGAGATGAGGGTGGCCATCGAGATGCCCGACTCAGTGGGCGCGATACTGGTGGCGGCCGGGCGATCGACCCGGATGGGGTTCGACAAAGTCTGGGCCAAACTGGGCGACGGCTACGTGTTAGCCTGGAGCCTGCACGCCCTGGCCGAATCGGGCCGGGTCGACCGGCTAGCCCTTGTCGTCGCGCCTGGCCGCGTTCTGGCGGCCCGTGATCTGGCGGGCCAGGTC
Source organism: Chloroflexota bacterium (assembly GCA_035637315.1). Lineage (GTDB taxonomy): Bacteria > Chloroflexota > UBA6077 > UBA6077 > JACCZL01 > DASPXK01. The sequence goes on along the minus strand of DASPXK010000405.1, from coordinate 2,097 downwards.
AGCCTGCCGGTCGCGATTGTCGAGGGCGGGGAACGACGGCGAGACTCGGTTGCGAGGGGGCTAGAGGCGCTCGACGACTGCGACTGGATCGTGGTTCACGACGCGGCTCGACCGCTTCTCAGCGCCAGCCTGGTCAGCGCTGGCCTGGCGGCGGCGCGCTCGACCGGGGCCGCGGTGGCCGCTCTCCCAGTCTCCGACACGATCAAGCGCGTTCGGGACCTGGCGGTTGTGGAGACGCTTGCGCGGGCGGAGCTGTGGGCGGTCCAGACACCCGAGGTGTTCCGCCGAGACCTGCTGAGCGCCGCGCTCCGCGCCTCTGACGACGACGTGACTGACGAGGCGACATTGCTCGAGGCACAGGGTGCCGAAGTTCGCGTCTTCGGCGGGGAGCACACCAACCTCAAGATCACGACCCCGGACGACCTCGAACTGGCGCGCGCACTGGTCCAGCTTCGGGCTACGGGCCTGACCTCGTGACAGATCGAGCGCCACAGTCGCGGGTTGGGATCGGTCTCGATGTACACTCGTTCGCGCCCGGCCGACGCCTTGTGCTTGGAGGCGTGGAGGTACGGTACGAGCAGGGCCTCGCCGGCCATTCGGACGGCGACGCGCTCGCGCACGCCATCGTCGACGCCCTGCTGGGCGCGGCCGGGCGTGGCGACATCGGGCAGTGGTTCCCATCCGATGACTCCCGTTTCGCCGGCGCGGACAGCCTGAGCCTGCTGCGAACAGTGGCTCAGACATTGCGCCACGAGGGCTGGCGGATCGTCAACGTCGACGCCACGGTCATCGCCGAGCAGCCGCGACTCGCCGAACACTTGCCGGTTATGCGGTCGCGTCTAGCGGAGGCGATCGGGGTTGGGCCGGAGGACTTCAGCGTCAAGGCCACCACCGTCGACGGTCTGGGCGCCCTGGGCCGGGCCGAGGGCATCGCCGCCCAGGCCGTGGCGCTCATCACGAGGAATGAGAAATGAGGAATGAGGACTGAGGGCTGAGGGCTGAGGGCTGAGGGCTGAGGGCTGAGGACTGAGGACTGAGGACTGAGGACTGAGGACTGAGTAGAATAGTTGTCATGTCTCATGCCTCATTCCTCATCCCTCATTCTTGACGATGCCCCTTCGAATCACGTCGACGTTGAGCGGCCAGAAGGAGGTATTTGAGGCGCCGGACGGGCAGGTGCGGATGTACGTCTGCGGAATGACCCCCAAATTCCACCCGCACGTTGGCCACGCACGGATCTACGTGGCCGCCGATGTGATTCGGCGTCATCTGGAGTATCGAGGGTTCTCCGTTCGCCACGTCCAGAACTTCACCGATATCGACGACAAGATCATCGAGCGCGCCGAGCGCGAAGGCACCACGCCGGAAGATGTGGCCGAGCGCTACACCCGCTCCTATTTCGAGGCGATGGACGCGCTCAATGTGGCCCGTGCCCACGTCTATCCGAGCGTGACGCAGTCGATGTCGGCGATTGTCGAGTACGTCCATGGGCTTATCGGGCGTGGCTATGGCTACGTTGTGGACGGGGATGTGTACTTCGAGATCGGAAAGTTCGAGGCCTACGGACAGCTGTCGGGCCGGACCGAGGAAGGCGGGCTGGCGGGGGCGCGCAAGGAGGTGGAGCCTGGCAAGCGCGACCCTCGCGACTTCGCGCTCTGGAAGCGGACCAAGCCGGGTGAGCCGGCCTGGCCGAGCCCCTGGGGCGAGGGACGCCCGGGGTGGCACATCGAATGCTCGGCGATGGTCCGCGAGACCCTCGGTGATCAGATCGACATCCACGGCGGCGGCCGCGATCTGATCTTTCCCCACCACGAGAACGAGTTGGCCCAGAGCGAGGCGTTCACCGAGGTGCGCCCGTTCGCGCGGTACTGGGCTCACGCCGGTCTGGTGATGACCGGCAGCGAGAAGATGGCCCACTCGCTCGAGAACTTCACCACGGTGCGCGACGTCCTCGACGTGTTCGACCCGATGGCGCTGCGGCTCTTTCTGCTGCAGACGCACTACCGCTCACCGATCGCGTTCACACCCGAAGTGCTGCCCGGCGCCGCGAAGGGCCTGGCTCGCCTTCGAGGAGCGCTAGGGGGATATGCGCGTGGC